>NZ_JBFRGV010000009.1:0-209457 GCF_052115525.1 Leifsonia sp. 2MCAF36
GAGGCGGGCGTCGAGCACGAGATCCTCCGCGACAACATGCCGTTCGGGCGACCCGGCCACGGCGAGTTCGGCACCTACTTCATCGGCTACTCGCGGGCGCTGTGGGTGATCGAGCGGATGCTGGAGCGGATGTTCGTCGGCGACCCGGCTGGCAGCTACGACCGCATCCTCGACTTCTCCACCGCCACCACCGGCGTGACCTTCTTCGCGCCGACCCGATCGTTCCTCGAGGCTCTCGGCGACTGAGCGCGGCGGCACGTTTCGCAACAGGTCGTCATCTTGTTGGCGACGGGATGCGGCGGCGCGGTACAAACAGTCGATCATGTCGCGCATCTTCACGAGCAAGTTCAACCCGGGTCGAGCCCGCTGGGAGCTGGTCGTCACCCCCGAAGGCGACGTCTACGCCTTCCCGCTGACGCTGCCGATCGCCCAGCGGCAGGCGCGGGGCGGCCACAGGCGGTACCTCGTCGGTCACGTCGTGAAGCGCACTCAGGCGTGGACGGCGTCCGGCCCGTCCGGACTGGTCTACGGGACGACGTTCCCGTCGCTGCCCTCCGCCCTCGAAGCCATCGCGGACGAGGTCGACCTGGCGCCGGTGCCCTAAGCGGGCGGATCAGGGACGCGGATCAGGCGGGCGGATCAGGCGGACTTGAGCAGCGCATCCTCCAACGCCACCCAGGGCAGCATCGCGCACTTCACCCGCGTGACGTACTTCGAGACGCCGGCCAGCGCGACCGCGTCGCCGAGCAGCTCCTCGTCGCCCTCCAGGGACCCCTTCGACTGCATGAGTTTGCGGAAGGCTCCGATGGACGCGGCCAGCCGCTCTCGGTCCACCTCGTGCACCAGATCGCTCAACAGGGACGCCGACGCCGTCGAGATCGAGCAGCCGTGGCCCTCCCAGCCGATCGAGAGGATGCGGCCCGCCGCGTCGGTTCGCACGCCGACGGTGACCTCGTCGCCGCAGGTCGGGTTGAACTGGTGCGAGCTCGCCGTCTCGTCGCCCGCGATTCCGTAGCCGTGCTTCTCGCGGGCGTGGTCGAGGATGACCTGCTGGTACAGGTTCTGCAGGTCGCTCATCGCGCACCACCCGTGGTGACGCCGAAGAACACGCGGGCGTCGGCGATCGCCTCGACCGCCGCATCCACTTCGTCGGCCGTGTTGTAGAGGTAGGTGCTGATGCGTGTGCTCGCGGTCGCCCCGAACCGGCGGTGCACGGGCTGCGCGCAGTGGTGGCCGACGCGGACGGCGATACCCCGGTCGTCGAGGAACTGGCCGACATCGTGTGAGTGGATGCCGTCGACCACGACGCTCGCGAGGCCCACGCGCGGCACGCCAGGGCCGGGGCCGAGGATGCGAACGCCCTCGAGCGCGCCGAGCCCGGCCAGCAACCGCTCGCCGAGCGCCTCTTCGTGCGCCTCGATCGCGGGCATCCCGACGCCCTCGAGGTAGTCGACGGCGGCGGCCAGCGCGACGGCCTGCGACACCCGCTGGGTGCCCGCCTCGAACCGCTGCGGGGCCGGGAGGTACTCGGCGCCTTCGAGGGTCACCTGCGTGATCATCGACCCGCCGGTCAGGAAGGGCGGGAGCGCGTTGAGGAGCTCACTGCGGCCGTACAGCGCGCCAACGCCCGTCGGGCCGAGCATCTTGTGCCCAGAGAAGACGGCGAAGTCGACGTCGAGCGCCGGCAGATCAACGGGAAGGTGCGGCACGGACTGGCACGCATCGAGCACGACGACAGCGCCCTGCTCGTGCGCCAGTGCGACCAGTTCGGCGACCGGGTTGATGCCGCCGAGGACGTTGGAGACGTGGGCGAAGGCGACGACCTTCGTCCGCGGCCCGATCAGCTCGGCCGCCTGATCGAGACGCAGTCGCCCGTCGTCGGTGAGCCCGATCACCCGCAGGGTCGCGCCGGTGCGCGCCGCCAGCTCCTGCCACGGGACGAGGTTGGCGTGGTGCTCCGCCTCGGTCACCACGATCTCGTCGCCGGCGGCCAGACGGAACCGTTCGGCGGCGGCACCACCGCGACCGAGGGATGCGTTGGACATCCCGTAGGCGAGAAGGTTGATGCCCTCGGTGGCGTTGGAGGTCCAGACCAGCTCGTCCGGCCGCGCGCCGACGAAGCCGGCGACACGCGCGCGGGCATCCTCGAACAGTTCCGTCGCCTCGCCGGCGACGGTGTGCGCGCCACGGTGCACGGCCGAGGTGTACCGCTCGACGAAGGCACGCTCGGCGTCCAGCACCTGGCGCGGCTTCTGCGAGGTCGCGCCGGAGTCGAGGTAGACGAAGGGGTGGCCGTTCACCTCCCGGGAGAGGATCGGGAAGTCCGCGCGGAGGGCGGCCGTGTCAAGGGTTTCAGTGCGCATACCGGCAACAACGCTACCGGGGCTCTCTTCAATCCCGCTGTATGTGTCGCGGGCGATCGCGCATCCGCGCACCGCACCGGTCGCCAGTAGGCTCTGGACATGGTCGAGCGGACGAACGGATCCCCCTGGTTCTTCATCGTCGGGATCCTGCTCGTCGTGGCCGGGCTGGCCGGACCGCTGCTGGTGGATGCCGCACTGGGCGACGTGCAGTGGCTGGTCCGCGGCGCGGGTGTCCTGGTCGCGATCGGCGGCGGCGTGTTGATCGGGTTCGGGGTGCGGCGGCGTCAGGGACGCTGACGGCGCACGGGCTCGGGCTCTGGCTCGGGCTCGGCGAGGGGCTACGCTGACGTGGCATGAGCACGCTCACCTCCTCCGACGGCAGCAGCATCGCGTACGAGATCGACGGGAGCGGCCCGGCCGTGATCCTCGTCGACGGGGCGCTCTGCTTCCGCGACTCCGGGCCGATGCGTCCGATCGCCGCCGCCCTCCGCGACCGGCTGACCGTCGTGCTGTACGACCGCCGCGGCCGCGGCGCGAGCACGGATTCGCTGGCGAACCCGTCGGCCCGTGCCGATGCGGTCGCCCGTGAGATCGACGACCTCTCCGCCCTGATCGGCGCGGCGGGGGGCTCGGCGGCCCTGTTCGGGATGTCGTCCGGCGGCGGTCTCGCACTGGCGGCCGCGGCGGCGCTCGGTCCGGACATCATTCCGCGGGTGGCGGTCTACGAACCGCCCTACCTGCCGGATCCGATGCTGCCCTCCGCCGAGGCATACACCCGCCAGCTGCTCGCCGCGCTGGCCGAGGGCGACCGTCCCAGCGCCGTCGAACTGTTCCTGCGCCGGGTCGGCGTGCCGGAGGCGGGCATCGAAGGGATGCGGCGCTCCCCCGGCTGGGACGCGACACTCGCCCTCGCGCCGACCCTTGCCTACGATGACGCGGCAATGGGCGACAGCCGCATCCCGGACGAGCTGCTGCAGGCCGTGAGGGCGCCGGTCCTGGGCCTGGCCGGCGAAATGACGCCCGACTTCCTGCGCCTGGGCGCCGAAGGCGTGGCCTCCGGCGCCCAGGACGGGACCTTCGAGATCGTCAGCGGCCAGACCCACGACGTGTCGGGCGAGGCGGTCGCGCCGCACCTGATCCGCTTCGTCGGGGTCTGAGCCCGGCGTCGGCTTCGCGGGCCCTGCGCATCAACCCCGCGCTGTGGCGCCGGCGCGCTCCGGCCGCTCCGCGAATCCGCGAATCGGGCTGACCGTCTGCTCGGCCTCATGGTCCGGGCCGAGCGCGATGCCGGTACGGTCACGCAGAACCAACGTGGCCAGGAGTCCCAGCACCGTCATTCCGGCGAGGTACCAGGTCACCGACAGCGTCGTGCCCGTGGCCTGCACGAGTGCGGTCGCGATGGTCGGCGCGAACGCGCCGCCGATGATGGCGCCGATCGCGTACGAGATCGACACACCCGAGAAGCGGATGGAAGCGGGGAACAGCTCCGAGTACAGCGCCGCCTGCGGCCCGTAGGTGAAGCCGAGCCCGATCGTCAGGATGGCGAGACCGAGGAACAGCAGCACGACGTTCGCCGTGTTGACCAGCGGGAACAGGGTGAACACGCCGACGAGCTGCAGGATCCAGCCGATGATGTAGGTGCTGCGGCGGCCGATGCGGTCGCTCAGCCAGCCGGCGAACCAGGTCGCCGCCAGCCAGGTCACCGCGGAGGCGGCGACCGCCCAGAGCACCGGGCCGCGCTCCAGTTTCAGCGGTCCGTCCGGGCTCGTCGCGTAGTTCTGGATGTAGCCGCCGGTCGTCATGTAGCCGACCGCGTTGTTGCCGGCGAAGACGAACGCGGCAACGATCACGAGCAGCCAGTGCTTGCGGAAGACCTGCACGATCGGCATGCGGGTGCGCTCGCGGCGCTCCGCGATCTCGGTGAAGACCGGGCTCTCCTCGACCCGACGACGCACCCAGTAGCCGATCGCGATGAGGACCACCGAGAACAGGAACGGCACGCGCCAGCCCCACGCGAGGAACGCATCCCCAGGGGCGATCAGGGTCATCAGGGCCATCGCGCCCGACGCGAGCAGCAGGCCGAGCGGGACGCCGATCTGCGGCGATGCACCGAATAGCCCGCGCTTGGCGGTGGGCGCGTGCTCGACGGCCATCAGCACGGCACCGCCCCACTCACCACCGGCAGAGATCCCCTGGAGGACCCGCAGCAAGATGAGCAGGACGGGCGCGGCGACACCGATCGCGTCGTACGTGGGAAGCAGACCGACCAGGGCGGTGGCGAGACCCATCAGGATCAGGGTCACCACCAGCACCTGACGCCGCCCGTAGCGGTCGCCGAAGTGACCGGCGAGGAACGCCCCAAGCGGCCGGAACAGGAAACTCACGCCGACCGTGAGGAACGACAGCACGGTCGCGAACTGGGGACCGGCCGGCGCGAAGAACAGCTGGCCGAAGACGAGGCCGGCCGCCGAGGCGTAGATGAAGAAGTCGTACCACTCGACGGTGGTACCGATCACCGTCGCGAAGACGACCCGGCGGCGGTCCACGTGCGATCGAATGCTTCCGGTGGGTGTGAAAGGGGATGTGCTCATCGTTGTGTACTCCCGAGGTGGTGCAGACATCATTGTCCGGAGCGGCGCTCCGATTCCGGCAATGATATACGATTTCACATCCAACGCAACGGCCCCTGACCGCACCGTGTTCGCCCCGCCATCGAGTCCTCACAAAGTGCACGCGACACGCCACGTGGGCGTGCACTTTGTGAGGACTCGACGGTGGGGCGGTGGAGAGGTGGAGAGGTGGAGCTGGGGCCTGGTGCGAGGCGGGTCCGGGGGCAGACAATGCGGACATGAGCGCGGGGCATCCCGTGATCCGTACGCCCGACCAGCGGCTGCGGGTCTTCGTCAGTTCGACCCTCAAGGAGCTCGCCGCCGAACGGCATGCGGCACGCTCCGCCATCGAGCGTCTGCATCTCGCGCCCGTGATGTTCGAACTCGGCGCGCGACCGCATCCCCCGCGGGAGCTCTACCGCGCCTACCTCGAACAGAGCGACGTCTTCGTCGGCCTCTACTGGGAGCGCTACGGCTGGGTCGCACCCGACGAGCAGGTCTCGGGCCTTGAGGACGAATACAACCTCTGCCCGCCCGACCTTCCGCGCCTCATGTACATCAAGTCCCCCGCGCCCGGCCGCGAGCCCCGGCTGACGGAGTTGCTCGACCGCATCCGAACCGACGACCGTGCGTCCTTCAAGTACATCGAGTCCTCCCAGGAGCTGGAAGTGCTGCTGGAGGCGGACCTCGCCGTGCTGCTCGCCGAGCGGTTCGAGCTGAGCCGCGCCGCGACCACGGGGAGGACGACACCGGTCGCGTCGCTCGCGACCGCGAGCCCCGAACCAGCGGTGTCCCTCCCGTCCCCGCTGACTCCGCTCATCGGCCGCGAAGAAGACGTCGCGGCCGTGCGCGCGATGCTGGTCGGGGGCGCCCGGCTGCTGACCATCACCGGCCCGGGCGGGATCGGCAAGAGCCGGCTGGCGATCGCCGCCGCGTCCGGGATGAGCGAGAGCTTTCCCGACGGCTCCGTGTTCGTCGACGTCGCGCCCGTCCACGACCGGGCGGGCCTGACCGGCGCGCTCGCCCGGGCACTCGGGGTGCGCGACACAGGCGACGCACCCCTGGACGAGAAGGTGTCCACCGCGCTCGGGAACCGCCGCATGCTGCTCCTGCTCGACAATTTCGAGCAGGCGCTCTCCGCCGCGCCGGCCGTGACAGCGCTTCTCGCTGCCGCACCCGCGCTGAGCGCCCTGGTCACCAGCCGGTCGCTGCTCCGGGTGAGCGGCGAGCGCAGCTACGACCTCGGCCCGCTGCCGGCCGACACCGCGGCGGCGCTCTTCGTCGAACGCGCCCATGCGGTGCGTCCTGACTTCGAGATCACGCCCGCCAATGCGAACGATGTCGCGCGGATCTGCGCGGCGCTCGACGGCGTCCCGCTGGCCATCGAGCTGGCCGCTGCCCGCATCCGGGTCCTGCCCCCGGCCGACCTGGCACGCCGCCTCGACCGTCGCCTTCCCCTGCTCGTGGGCGGCGCGCGCGACCTCCCGGAGCGCCAACGCACCCTGCGGGCGACCATCGAGTGGAGCACGCAACTGCTCGATGCACCGGAACGCACGCTGCTGGCGCGGCTCGGCGTCTTCGAGGGCGGCTTCAGCCTGGAAGCGGCCGAGTCGGTAGCCGCAGCGTCGGTCGCCGAGACGGCACCGCCGGACTCGAGTGTCGCCGACACCCTTTCCTCGCTCGCCGCGCTGGTGGACAGCAGCCTCGTCCGCCAGCACGACGATATGCACGAGTCCCGCTTCTCGTTGCTGGCCACCGTTCGGGAGTACGCGCTGGAGCAGCTGGAGCGAGAAGGTGCCCTGCCGGACGCGCGTGCGGCGCACGCCGCCTACTTCGCGGCGCTCGGCGAGCGCGCGGACCCCGAGCTGGAGGGCGGCGCCCAGCACGACTGGGTGATGCGACTCGGCAACGACGCCGGCAACCTCCGCGCCGCCGCGCGCTACCTGCTCGGCCAGCGCGACTGGGAGCGCGCGGCGCACTTCGCCTGGAGCCTGTACGTCTACTGGTGGGTGGCCGGACTGCTCGGCGAGGTGAGGGGGTGGATGGAGCAGCTGCTCGCGAGCGGCGACCCACTCACCGACCGCACCCGCGCCATCGCGCTGTATTACACCCAGGCGATCGCGTTCTGGCAGGACCACGAGGGCACCGTCGTCACCCGGCTGACGGAGAGCGCCGACCTGTTCCACCGCTCGGACGACGCCGACGGGGAAGCGCTGGCCCTGATCTCCTACGCGCTGGCCGTGCTCGCGTCGCCCGAGCCGGATCCGGCCGCCGCCGACCAGGCGATGGAGAACAGCCTCGCGCTGTTCCGCACCCGCGGCGATCGCTGGGGGCAGGCGATGGCGCTCGTCATGCTCGGGCGCGTCGCCCTCCTCCGGCAGCAGGTGGATTCGGCCCTCGGGAACTTCGAGGAAAGCCTGACCTTGGCCCGCGAGAACGGGGACGAGCTCGGCGTCACGATCGCCCAGCACCACCGCGGGTGGGCACGCCTGCTTCTCGGCGACCCGGCCGGCGCGACGTCGGACTTCGCCGCCTGCCTGGCACTGTCGAGCCGGCTCCAACATGTGGAGGGGGTCGCCTACGCGCTGGAGGGGCTCGTGGCGGTTGCGGCTCTCGGCGGGGATGTCGTGCGGGCCGGCCGGCTGCTCGGCGCCTCCCGCACCCTCCGCGAGCGCACCGGGTTGCACAACGCTCCCGCTTTCTCGTTCCATCAGCTTTTCGTCGACCGGATGCTGGCGGCGGGAGCCGACCCCGGCGCGTTCGCTGTGGCGGTCGACGCGGGGCGGGCGCTCTCGGTGGCGGAGGCCGAGGCGGAAGCGAAGGGCCACGAGGCGCACGGTGACGGATCGCCGAGGCAAGCGGAGTGAGCGACCGCATCCATCCCTACACGCGCGTCGTCGGCGCGATCATCGTCCCGTTCCTCGTGGCGGCGTTCATGCTGCTGTACCCGCTGGCCGCCACGACGGACCGGTTCTTCGCGTGGACCATCCTGCCGCCGATCACCGCGATGCTCCTGGGCAGCGCCTACGGCGGCGGCATCGTGTTCTTCGTGCATGTGGTCCGGCCGAACCGGTGGCACGCGGTCCGCTACGGTTTCCCCGCCGTGCTCCTTTTCTCCGTACTGCTCGCGATGGCGACATTCATCCATCTCGACAGGTTCCATTTCGGCTTCCTGGCCTTCGACGTCTGGGTCACGCTCTACGTCACGACGCCCTTCCTCGTCGTCGCCGCGATGATCGTCAATCGCGGCGAGGACTCTCGTCGCCCGGCCGAGCGCGACGTCGCCCTGCCGGGTTGGGTCCGCCTCCTCTTGGCTCTGATCGGTCTCTGCTCGCTGGCCGTCGGACTCGTCCTGTTCGTCGCTCCGCAGTTCGGCATGTCCGTGTGGGCGTGGACGCTCACCCCGCTGACGGCCCGCGTCTGCGGCGCCATCCTGACGCTCCCCGGGATGGTGAACCTGTGGATGCTGCGCGACGCACGGTGGAGCGCCTTCCGCCAGATCTTCCAGGCGCAGTTGGTCGGCCTGGGCCTGATCCTGCTCGCCCTCGCGCTGCGGGGAGGAGAGCTGCTGTGGACGCGACCCGCGGCGCCGGTGCTGGTCTGCGGCCTGGTCCTCTCATTCATCGCCTATTCCGCCCTGTACATCTGGGCGGAACGGCGGCGGCCCGGACACCAACGTGTCTGACTAAGCGCCGCTCTCCCACGGGCTGAAGAGCGGGACACGGAACGTGCGGAAGTTGCGCGTATTCCGTGTGACGACAGCGAGGCCGTTCACCTCGGCGGTCGCTGCGATGAGCGCGTCTGCCTGGGGCCGCGGATCTGGCACGTGGTAACCGGCAGCCACGGCGGCGACCTCCTGGTCGACGGGGAGGATGCGTTCGGCGAAAGCCTCCAGGACCTCGTCGATCCAGACCCGCAGGTCGGCTCCCTGCTCCGGATCGCTGCGCTCTTTGCGTGCAGCGCCCAACTCGATTTCGAACACCGTCATCGCGGACAGGTGCAGCGAATACGGATTCTGCGACTCCAGCCACCGCACGACAGCGGCATCCGCACGATCAGGCCGTCGCGTCGCGGAGAGCACCATCGTGTCGATGAGCCACTTCACAGCTCGACGTCCCGGGCGTCGATGGTGGCGCGTGGGAATTCGTAATCGAAGTCGCCCCTGGTGTCTTGGCGGAGCATTTCGACGATGTTGCGCTGCCTACCGGAGAGTCGTTCGTACTCCGCGTACGTCAGGAGCACGAACGACGGCTCCCCGCGGTCGGTGATGATCAGCGGTTCCGAGGCCGCGCTCCTCTTGGCCGCGGAGGTGTCTTGGTTGAATGCTCGTGCCGTGATGATCGCCATACCGCCTCTTCGATGTTTCTACGTAGACACAACATAACACGACCGATGGATGCCCGCGCGGCCGGAAATGATATACGATCCCTGGCAGGGCGATCGCCCTCCTCCGACGTCGAAGGGAGCCCTCCGGTGCTCGACAGCCCGACCATCCGGCAGATCGCGGACGAGCTGGCCGCGGCCGAGCGCGACCGCACCACGGTCCCGCTCCTCACCGCCCGCCACCCGGACATGACGGTCGAGGACTCCTATGCCGTCCAGAGGGTGTGGGTCGAACGCGGCCTCGCCGATGGCCGGAGGCTGGTCGGCCGCAAGATCGGCCTCACGTCGAAGGTGATGCAGCAGGCCACGGGTATCACCGAGCCGGACTACGGCGCCATCTTCGCCGACATGGTCTACGAGACCGGGTCGGTCATCCCCTTCGACCAGTTCTCCAACGTCCGCATCGAGGTCGAGCTGGCGTTCGTGCTGCGGTCCGCGCTGGAGGGCCCGGAGGTCACGCTGTACGACGTGCTGGATGCGACGAAGTACGTCGTCCCGGCGCTCGAGATCCTCTCCTCCCGCATCGAGATGCAGGGCCGCACCATCGTCGACACCATCTCGGACAACGCCGCGATGGGCGGGATGGTGGTGGGCGGCCGCCCCGTCGCGGTGGATGCCGTCGACCTGCGCTGGGTCGCCGCCCTGCTGTACCGCAACGAGACGATCGAGGAGTCCGGGGTCGCCGCCGCCGTCCTCGACCATCCTGCGTCCGGTGTCGCCTGGCTCGCCAACAAGCTCGCCCAGCACGGGACGCGGCTGGAGGCCGGCGACATCGTCCTCGCCGGCTCGTTCACCCGCCCGATGTGGGTGGAGCGCGGCGACACCGTCCACGCCGACTACGGAACCCTGGGGGCCGTCACATGCCGATTCGTCTGAACCCGTTCGAGCACACCCCGACGCCGACTTTCGCCGACCGGCTCCGCGAGGCCGACCGCACTCTGTTCGGGATGTGGTCGTGCGGCGGCAGCCCGCTGGTCGCCGAGATCTGCGCGGGCAGCGGCCTGGACATCGTGCTGATCGACGGCGAGCACTCCCCCGTCGGGCTGGAGTCGATCCTGAGCCAGCTGCAGGCGGTCGCCGCCTATCCCGTCGTGCCGGTCGTGCGTGCGCCATACGGCGACACGGTCATCCTCAAGCAGCTGCTCGACCTGGGCGCGCAGAACGTCCTCGTACCGATGGTCGACAGCGTGGAGCAGGCCGAGGCGATGGTCCGCGCTGTCCGCTACCCGCCGCAGGGTGTGCGCGGCGTCGGCAGTGCGCTCGCCCGCTCGTCGCGCTGGAGCCGCATCCCGGACTACCTGGCGCGCGCGAGCGAACTGGTCTCGTTGAGCGTGCAAATCGAGACGGCGGATGGGCTGGACGCCGCAGCCGGGATCGCGGCGGTCGACGGCGTGGACGCGCTCCTGGTCGGCCCCGCCGACCTCGCCGCCTCGATGGGGCTGCTCGGCCAGCAGAACCACCCGGATGTGGTGGCGGCTGTGGAGCGGGTGATCGTTGCCGGAGTCGACGCAGGCACCCCCGTCGGCGTGAACGCCTTCGACCCTGCCACCGCCGAGCGCTACGCCGCCGCCGGCGCGGCCTATGTGCTCGTCGGAGCCGACGTGACGCTGCTCGCCCGAGCCTCCGAGGCGCTGGCCGAGCGGTTCATCGGCGCCTCCCCCGAGGCGCCCGCTGCTGCGAGTTATTGAACGCATTGCCAACGGTGGACAAATTGTATATGATTTCGGATATGGTCCGCGAGACCCAGTCCCCGACGACGAGGAGCCCCACCCCGTGAATGACATCAGCCGGCCCGGCAAGATCATCGCGGTGCACCTCAACTACCGGTCGCGTGCCGCCCAGCGTGGCCGCACTCCGGCCCAGCCGTCGTACTTCTTCAAGCCGTCCTCCTCCATCGCCGGCACCGGCGGCGAACTGGAGCGCCCAGCCGGCACCGAACTGCTGGCTTTCGAGGGCGAGATCGCCCTGATCATCGGCCGCACCGCCCGGCGCGTCAAGCCAGAGGAGGGCTGGGAGTTCGTCTCCGGCGTCACGGCCGCCAACGACTTCGGCCTCTACGACCTGCGTGCTGCCGACAAAGGCTCCAACCTCCGCTCGAAAGGCGGCGACGGTTTCACACCGCTCGGGCCCGTCGTCCTCCCGGCCGCCGAGCTCGATCCGGATGCGCTCCGCGTCCGCACCTGGCTCAACGGCGACCTGGTCCAGGAGGGCACCACCGACGACCTCCTCTTCCCCTTCGGGCGCCTGATCGCCGACCTCTCGCAGCTGATGACCCTGGAGCCCGGCGACATCATCCTCACCGGCACCCCGGCGGGCTCGTCGGTGACCGTTCCCGGCGACACCGTCGAGGTGGAGGTGGATGCGCCCCGCGCACCCGGAGCTCCCAGCACCGGCCGTCTGGTCACGCGCATCACCGAGGGCAGCATCCCCTTCGGCGACTTCGGCACCAAACCCAGCGTCGACGACCTGCAGCGCGCGGAGGCGTACGGCACCCCTCCGACTCCGGGGTTCGTGCTGACGGACGAATTGCGGGCCAAGCTGGCCAGCGTCGCCACCGCCACCCTCAGCTCGCAGCTGCGCAAGCGCGGACTCGACAATGTGAGCATCGACGGCCTCACCTCCACCCGCCCTGGAGTGAAAGTGGTCGGGACGGCGCGGACGCTCCGCTACATCCCCAGCCGCGAGGACCTCTTCGCCTCCCACGGCGGCGGGTACAACGCCCAAAAGCGTGCCTTCGACTCCGTCGGCGCCGGCGAGGTGCTGGTCATCGAGGCGCGAGGAGAGCGCGGCAGCGGCACCGTCGGCGACGTGCTGGCTCTCCGCGCGCAGGTCAACGGCGCGGCCGGTATCGTCACCGACGGCGGCGTGCGCGACCTCGCGGTGGTCGCCGCTCTCGACATCCCGACCTACCACAACGGTCCCCATCCCGCGGTCCTCGGCCGGAAGCACGTGCCCTGGGACACCGACGTCACCGTCGCCTGCGGCGGCGCGTCCGTACAGCCGGGCGATGTGATCGTCGGCGATGCGGATGGGCTGCTCGTCATCCCGCCGCCCCTCGTCGAGGAGGTCGTCGCCGACGCCATCGAGCAGGAGCGCCAGGAGGAGTTCATCGCCGAGCAGGTGTCGGAAGGCGCCCGCGTCGACGGCCTGTTCCCGATGAACGCCGAATGGAAAGAGAGGTACCGCGCATGGCTGACGCAGCGCTGAAGGCCGCGCCGAGCAAGTCGCAGCTCGCCTACGACTTCGTCCGCGCCCGCATCGACGACGGGCGGTACGTCTCCGGCTTCCGGCTCGTGCTCGGTCAGATCGCCGGCGAACTCGGCGTCAGCGTCGTCCCGGTGCGTGAGGCCATCCGGCGACTAGAGGCGGAAGGCTTGGTGACGTTCGAGAAGAACGTCGGCGCCCAGGTCGCCCTGCTGCAGGAGGCCGAGTACACCTACACGATGGAGACGCTCGCGCTCGTGGAGGGCGCGGCGACCCAGCTGTCCGCACCCCTGCTCACCGCGGACCACCTCGAGCGGGCCCGGGCGGTGAACCGCGAGATGATCGCGTGCCTCGACGACTTCATCCCGCACCGTTTCACGCAGCTCAACCAAGAGTTCCACGCGGTGCTGTTCGAAGAGTGCCCGAACCCGCACATCCTGGACCTCGTGCACCGCGGCTGGAACCGCCTCACGGTGCTGCGCGACTCCACCTTCAGCTTCGTGCCCGGACGCGCCCGCGAGTCGGTCGACGAGCACGAGCACATCGTCGCCCTCATCGAGTCCGGCGCCGACGCGCTCGAGATCGAACTCGCCGCTCGCCGCCACCGGCTGGCGACGCTGGACTCGCTGCACGCGTACCAGAACGAGCACAAGCAGCACTGACCGTACCCACCGACAGGAGGCCGCGCATGGCGCAGCACCACATCCCCGAAAACCTTCCGGAGAACATCCAGCACTTCATCGACGGCGAGTTCGTCGACAGCGTTTCGGGCAAAACGTTCGACGTGCTCGACCCGGTCTCCAACGAGACCTACGTGCAGGCCGCCGCCGGGCAGAAGGAGGACATCGACCTCGCCGTCGCCGCCGCCAACCGGGCCTTCAGGGACGGCCCGTGGCCCCGGATGAAGCCGCGCGAGCGCGCTCGGGTGTTGAACCGCATCGCCGACGCCGTCGAGGCTCAGGATGCGCGCCTCGCGGAGCTCGAGACCTTCGACACCGGGCTGCCGATCACGCAGGCCCTCGGCCAGGCCCAGCGCGCGGCCGAGAACTTCCGCTTCTTCGCCGACCTGATCGTGGCGCAGGCCGACGACGCCTACAAGGTGCCGGGCAGCCAGCTCAACTACGTCAACCGCAAGCCGATCGGCGTCGCCGGTCTGATCACGCCGTGGAACACGCCGTTCATGCTGGAGAGCTGGAAGCTGGCGCCCGCACTGGCGACGGGCAACACGGTCGTCCTGAAGCCGGCCGAGTTCACGCCACTGTCGGCCAGCCTCTGGGCCGAGATCTTCCGCGCTGCGGGGGTTCCCGACGGTGTCTTCAACCTCGTCAACGGACTCGGCGAGGAGGCGGGCGACGCACTGGTCAAGCATCCGGATGTGCCGCTCATCTCCTTCACCGGCGAGAGCCGTACCGGGCAGATCATCTTCGCCAACGCCGCGCCGTTCCTGAAGGGCCTGTCGATGGAGCTCGGCGGCAAGTCCCCCGCCGTCGTCTTCGCCGACGCCGACCTGGACGCCGCGATCGACTCCACCCTGTTCGGCGTGTTCTCGCTCAACGGGGAGCGCTGCACGGCCGGCTCGCGCATCCTCGTCGAGCGTCCGGTCTACGAGGAGTTCCTCACCCGGTACGCCGAGCGGGCGAAGAACATCGTGGTCGGTGACCCGCACGACCCGAAGACCGAGGTCGGCGCGCTCGTCCACCCGGAGCACTACGAGAAGGTCATGAGCTACGTCGAGATCGGCAAGCAGGAGGGCCGGCTCCTGGCCGGCGGCGGCCGCCCGGAGGGTCTGGAGACCGGCAACTACGTCGCCCCGACCGTTTTCGCGGACGTCGCACCCGACGCTCGGATCTTCCAGGAGGAGATCTTCGGCCCGGTCGTCTCGATCAGCCCCTTCGACACCGACGAAGAAGCGCTGGAGCTCGCCAACGGCGTCCGCTACGGGCTCGCCGCCTACCTCTGGACCAGCGACCTGCAGCGCGCGCACACCTTCGCACAGAACGTCGAAGCCGGGATGGTGTGGCTCAATTCGCACAACGTCCGCGACCTGCGCACACCGTTCGGCGGAGTGAAGGCGTCCGGACTGGGGCACGAGGGCGGGTACCGCTCCATCGACTTCTACACCGACCAGCAGGCCGTCCACATCACGCTGGGTCCCGTCCACACCGCCCGGTTCGGAGCGACCGTCCATCAGCCCGAGGAGGCTGCGGAAGCCGCCGAAGACGCGGGCGACGCCTGACCCGGCACACGAGAACGCACCGGACCCACACACTCGACCCACGACGCACTCAACGCAGAGGAAGCACCACCATGACCATCACCCACGGCTCCCCGGAGCCCACTGTGACCGAGACCAACCCGATCCCGGCGCCGACCGACCGCATCCGCACCCCGAAGTCCGCCCCGCCGGATGTGGTCCGCTGCGCCTACATGGAGCTGGTCGTCACCGACCTCGCGGCCAGCCGGGAATTCTACGTCGACGTGCTGGACCTGGTGGTCACCGAGGAGGACGAGAACGCCGTCTACCTGCGGTCGTTCGAGGAGTTCATCCACCACAACCTGGTGCTGCGCAAGGGTCCGGTCGCTGCCGTCGCCGCGTTCGCCTACCGCGTCCGCACCCCCGAAGACCTGGACCGTGCCGTCGAGTTCTACACCGAGCTCGGCTGCCGCGTCGAGCGCCGGGCGGACGGGTTCACGAAGGGCGTGGGTGACTCCGTGCGCGTGGAGGACCCGCTCGGCTTCCCGTACGAGTTCTTCTACGAGGTCGAGCACGTGGAGCGTCTGGCCTGGCGCTACGAGCTGTACACGCCGGGCGCCCTGGTCCGCATCGACCACTTCAACCAGGTCACTCCCGACGTGCCGCGTGCCGTCGCCTACATGGAGGACCTGGGCTTCCGGGTGACCGAGGACATCCAGGACGAGGCGGGCACCACCTACGCCGCCTGGATGCGCCGCAAGCCGACCGTGCACGACACCGCCATGACCGGCGGAGACGGACCGCGGATGCACCACGTCGCCTTCGCCACGCACGAGAAGCACAACATCATCGCGATCTGCGACAAGCTCGGCGCACTCCGCCGCAGCGACTGCATCGAGCGCGGCCCGGGACGCCACGGCGTCTCGAACGCGTTCTACCTGTACCTGCGCGACCCCGACGGCCACCGCGTCGAGATCTACACGCAGGACTACTACACGGGAGACCCGGACAACCCTGTCGTCACCTGGGATGTGCACGACAACCAGCGCCGCGACTGGTGGGGCAACCCCGTCGTGCCGTCGTGGTACACCGAGGCGTCGACCGTGCTCGACCTCGACGGCAACCCGCAGCCGCTGACCACGCGCACCGACGACTCCGAGATGGACGTCACCATCGGCGCCGACGGCTTCTCGTACACCCGCAAGGACGACGAGCCGCAGGGTTTCAAGCTCGGCGCCCAGCTCTAGCCGGCCTCCTGCGCCATCCGCGGCGGCGTCTGCGGTCGTTCGTCACGTGCGCGGCGGGGCGCCCGCCCGCGAACGTGACAAACGGCGGCGCTGAAAAGCGCTAGCGGGAGCCGAGCTGCGAGCCCACCATGCTGTAGCCGCCGCGCGGGTCGGGCGACGGCTGGGGTTCGTCGAACCGGGGATTGGGGCGGCCGGATGCACTTTCGGGTACGCGGTGGGCGCGCCGGGCGGCGAGGATGCCCACGACGGTCGCGGCGAGCAGCACGACACCGAGGGCGACGAGCGCCCATCCGACCGGCTCACCACGCGTGAGCAGGACGACACCGAACGGCGCGGCCAACCACGTGCCGAGACCCGTCACGCAACTCAGCACCACCAGCAGCGTCACCCGCCGTCGCCGACGTTCGTCCCGCTGCAGACCCTCCATCAGTGCGCTCATGAGCGAACACCCCCTCGGCCACACACTAGTGGAGGAGCGGGTCGGGCGTCAGGGGCTCTCGACCACCTCGAACCGGTTGCCGTCCGGGTCGTGGGCCGCGAACATCGCCGGCACTCCCGGCCAGCGCAGCAGCTCCCCCACCTCCGCCCCGCGCTCGCTCAGCGCCTCGTACGCGCGCCCCGCGTCCCGTGCCTCGAAGCGGATACCCGTCTCCACGCCCGAGGGTGTCGACTCGTTCGCGAGAACGAGGGACACCGACACCGCGGCTCCCGTCGGCGCGAGCATGATCCAGCGTCCGCCGATCTGCGGGAGCGGGGCGTCGACGCGCACCTCGAGCCCGAGCACGTCACGGTAGAAGGCGAGCGCGCGATCCTGGTCCACGACCGGGATGCCGATGGTGTTCACGCCGACGATGCCGACGCCATTCGTGTCCGTCATGGCGGCATCCTGCACCGTCGGTGAGGCGTTGGGAAGACTGGGGGTGGCCGCCGTCCTGCACGTGCCGGCGTCGCTGACGGGCGCGGATAGGCTTGACGGGTGCATCAGGGCTTGTGGACCATCCCCACCGCGGAGTTGCTGTCGAGGACAGCGTCGGCCGAACCGACCCCCGGCGGCGGCTCGATCGCGGCGATGAGCGGAGCGCTCGGTGTCGGCCTCATGCAGATGGCGGTCGCGATCACCGCCGACCCCGAGCTGGAGGGGTTGGATGCCCGGCTCGGCGACGTGCAGGCGCGGATCGTCCCCGCCGCCGATGCGGACGTCGCCGACTTCGAGAGCGTGATGTCCGCCTATCGTCGACCTCGCTCGGACGAGACCGAGCGGCAGGAGCGATCGCAGGCGATCGAGGCCGCGACGATCAGCGCCACCGAGAGTCCACTCCGGCTCGTCGCCGCGCTCGTGGACGCGCTCGATCTGTCGCACGACATCCAGCCGGCGGTGAAGCAGGCCGTCGTCAGTGATGTGATCGCCGGACGCGACATCGTGACCGGGGCGGCGTGGGCGGCCATCCGCACCGTCGACATCAACGTCGCTCAGCTCCAGCGCTCCGACTCCGCACGTGCACCCGAACTGCAGCGGACCCGTGACGAATTCGCCCGCCGTCTCCAGGAGGCCTCATGACCGCCCGTGTGCTCGACCCGTCCCCCGTCGCCGCCTCCTACCGCGACGAAGTGCGTCGCGACGTGGAGCGCCTGGCGGCCCGGGGCCGCCGCCTTCGCGTCGTCGGCCTCCTCGGTCAGGACGACGGTCCCGCCGCAACCTATGCGCGGTTCGCGCGCCGCGGCTTCGACGACGTCGGCATCGAGTTCGACCTGCGCCACGTCACGCCGGACGAGACCGAAGCCGCCGTCGCTGCCGCGAACGTCGATCCTGACGTCGACGGCATCTTCCTGTACTACCCCCTCACCGACCGCCGCGGCGACCGCTGGCTCCGTGAGCTGGTCGACCCCCGCAAAGACATCGAGGGGATGCACTCGTTCTGGAGCCGCCTCCTCTACGAGAACCAGCGGTTCGTGGACCCGGAGCAGGACGTCCGGGCGATCCTGCCGTGCACTCCCCTGGCGATCCTCAAGCTGTTGGACCGGGCCGGGATGCGCGGCACCCGCGAGAACGCCCCGCTCGACGGCGTCACCGCCTGCGTCATCAACCGCAGCGAAGTCGTCGGTCGGCCCCTGGCGGCGATGCTCGCCAACGACGGAGCCGTGGTGCACTCGCTCGACATCTCCGGAGCCGTCACCTTCGAGCCCGCCATCGGCCGTCACACCCACGAAGTACGGGACTCGGGGATCGACCGCGCGAGCGCTCTGGCCGCCGCCGACGTCGTCATCTCGGCCGTGCCTTCACGCGACTTCGAACTGATCCGCGGCGACGAGATCCGCGCCGGCGCGATCTGCGTCGACGTCGCCGAGTTCACCAACTTCGACGAGTCGGTGAAGGAGCGCGCCGGCGTCTTCGTGCCGCGCGTCGGCCCGCTGACCATCGCGATGGCCGCACGCAATCTCGTGCGGTTGGCGGGCATCGCGGAGGCGCAGACGGCCGTCGACGCCGGCTAAGCGCGCTTCACCGGGAAGCTCGTCGCCCGGAAGTGCTTCCGGTCAGCGGTGACATCCCGAAAGTACCGGTTCGCATCCGGCAGCCACAGCAGCACGACACTGGCCGCTACGACCACGGTCGCTACGTCGGTGATGACCGTTTGCACAGCCCCGACAGCTGCGACCATCCCGCCGAGTTCTCCCACCATCCCGACCAGCCACACGGCGGCCAGAAGCGAGACGACGATACGCGCCCAGCCGGAGCCGCGCAGGAACGCCAACGCGACGATCACGTGTACGGCGGCACCGATCAAGACGATAGCGATGGTGAGGACGATGGTGCCGATCACGATCGCAGGTGTGACCTCCACCGTGTGGCCGTTGTGCACGAAGGAGTGCACCCGGCTGGTCACATAGTCATGCAGGTCCGTCGTGGCCCACCGGACGACCAGGAGGACGACGCTGATCGCGGAATCCGCAATCGCCACCCAGAAGGCCACGCGAACTGTGGGGGGAACGGGACGCGAGGAGCGGAAACGCGCGGGGACGGGGGCCTGCACGACGAGCGAGCGGGACAGCGGAGCAGACGGGTCGAACCTGGGCACGGACGAAGGCTATCGGAACACCGCGGTGTCGCTGGATACAGGCCACGCGCCCGCATCTCGTGGGGCTAGCCGTCGGAGATTGAGGCGCTGCCGTCGGAAATCTGCCAGTATCAGGCGTCAAATCTCCGACGCACCGCGGCCGGTCGGAGATTCGTGCCACACTCTCCGACGCTGAGGACCGCGGCTCACACCCACCGGCGGCGGGACGCCGGAATGGCCGCGAGAAACCAAAAAACCCCGGTGATCACCGGGGTTTCGACTGGACATTTTTTGCTGGGGTACCTGGACTCGAACCAAGAACAACGGTACCAGAAACCGCCGTGTTGCCAATTACACCATACCCCACTGCTTCGGACCGCGGCCCGGGCACGAGAACTAACTCTAGCCTACCCGCGGGGCGGACTACAAAACGGCGGCGCCGTCGAGCGAGAGTCCGATGAGGTCGCGGTTGACCGCCGCCGCCACGACCGCGCCGGAGCCTGCTGCGACGATCAGCTGCTGCGGTCCGGGGGCGGTCGTCTCCCCCGCAGCGTACACGCCGGGCAGTGACGTGCGCCCGTTGGTGTCGATCAGCAGGTAGCCCTCGGCGTCGCTGTCGAGCTCCAACGCGTCGGCGAACGACAGCGCCGGCGACCAGACGGGGCGCAGAAAACCGCCCGCGCGCTCGACGATCGTCCCGTCGTCCAGGCGGACGCCGGTCATGACGCCCTTCTCCCCCACCACGTCGTCGATGCGGCGACGCTCGACCCGGACGCCGAGCTGCGCGAGCGTCCGCTCCTCGTCGGCCCCGACCGTGTCCGAGCCGTTCGTGAAGACGATCAGGTCGTCCGTCCACTGGGTGAGCAGCAGCGCACGCTCGGCGAGGTCGGTAGTCTCGCCGATGAGCGCGAGCGGCCGCCCGGCCGACTCGAAGCCGTCGCACTCGACACAGCTGTGCAGGTAGGTGCCATAGTAGGCGCGGATGTTCGGGATGGCCGGCATGGCCTCGGTCACACCCGTCGCGATCAGCACGGCTTCCGCCCGGACGTCCACATCGGCTCCGCCGCGCACGCCCCGGCCGGTGACGCGGAAGCCGTCGCCCTCCACCTCGACGGCGCCGACCTGCGCGAAGACGACGGCCGCGTTGTCGTAGGCGTCGACCTCCTCACGGCCCATCCGGCGCAGCTCCAGCGGAGAGACGCCGTCACGGGTGAGGAATCCGTGCGCCAGCAGGGTCGCGGCGTGCCGCGGACGGTTGCTGTCGACGACCAGTACCCGCCGCCGGGCGCGTGCCAGGTTCAGCGCGGCCGACAGCCCGGCCGGTCCCCCTCCGACGACGACGACCTCGTACGACGCACCGGACGCCCCCGACGAACCGGACGCACCAGCCGTCTCCGCGCTCACCGCGTCTACCCCAGCGCCGCGGACAGCCGGTCGAGCCGCGCGATGGTCTCGGCCTTGCCGAGGATCTCCATCGACTCGAACAGCGGCGGCGACACCCGGCGACCGGACACCGCCACACGCAGTGGGCCGAAGGCGACCCGCGGCTTGAGGCCCAGACCCTCGACGAGGGCGTCGCGCAATGCAGACTCGAGCGCGTCGTGCGTCCACTGCGACTCGGGCACCAGCTCCAGAGCGCCGAGGGATGCGGCGAGCACCTCGCCGGCGTTCTCCGGCAGGGAGCTGCGCGCGTCATCCGCGACGACGAGCGAGGCAGCATCCGTGAACAGGAAGCCGAGCATTCCCGGCGTCTCGCCGAGCAGCTGCACACGCTCCTGCACCAGTGGCGCAGCCTGGGCCAGCACCGCGTGCTGTTCGGGTGTCAACGGCTCCTCCACCACTCCGGCAGCGCGCAGGTACGGGACGGTGCGCTCGGCGAAGTCGGCGACATCCAGCAAGCGGATGTGGTCACCGTTGATCGACTCGGCCTTCTTCAGGTCGAAGCGGGCCGGGTTGGGGTTGACGTCCTTCACATCGAACGCGGCGACCATCTCCTCCAGCGAGAAGACGTCGCGGTCGTGCGTCAGCGACCACCCGAGCAGGGCCAGGTAGTTCACCAGCCCCTCGGGGATGAACCCACGGTCGCGGTGGTGGAACAGGCTCGACTCGGGGTCGCGCTTGGAGAGCTTCTTGTTACCCTCGCCCATCACGTACGGGAGGTGCCCGAACCGCGGGACGAACGTGGTCACTCCGGCGTCGATGAGCGCGTGGTAGAGCGCGATCTGACGCGGAGTGGACGACAGCAGGTCTTCGCCACGGAGCACGTGCGTGATACCCATGAGCGCGTCATCGACCGGGTTCACGAACGTGTACAGCGGGTGGCCGTTGGGGCGCACGACGACGAAGTCGCTGAACGAGCCGGCCTTGAACGTGATCTCACCGCGCACGAGGTCGTCGAAGCTGAGGTCGTCGTCCGGCACCCGCAGGCGCAGGGCGGGCTCGCGGCCCTCGGCGCGGTACGCGGCCTTCTGCTCCTCGGTCAGGTCGCGCTCGAAGTTGTCGTAGCCGAGCTTCGGGTCGCGGCCGAGCGAGATGTTCCGGGCCTCGATCTCTTCTCCGGTCGCGAAGCTCTCGTAGATGTGGCCGGACTCGCGCAACCGCGCGATCAGGTCGCGGTAGATGTCGTACCGCTGCGACTGCCGGTACGGCCCGTCCGGGCCGCCGACGTCGATCCCCTCGTCCCAGTCGAGGCGCAGCCAGCGGAGCGCCTCGAGGATGAGCTGGTAGCTTTCCTCGCTGTCGCGCGCCGCGTCGGTGTCTTCGATGCGGAAGATCAGCTTGCCGCCGGTGTGCCGGGCGTAGGCCCAGTTGAACAGCGCCGTGCGGATCAGACCGACGTGGGGCGTGCCGGTCGGGGACGGGCAGAAGCGCACGCGCACATCGGCGCCGGCGGCTTCGGAGAAGGGGTGAGCGATCGAGTCAGACATACGTGTCCGATCCTACCGGGAGGGCTACTTCGGGGAGCGCACCGGATTAACCAGCGAACCGACGCCTTCGACCTCCACCTCGACGGTGTCACCGGGCTTCATGGGCCCGATTCCGGACGGAGTTCCGGTCAGGATGACGTCCCCCGGCAGCAGGGTGAAGACACTCGATGCGTAGGCGATGATCGACGGGATGTCGTGCACCATGTCCGAGATCGGCGCCTCCTGCTTGAGCTCGCCGTTCAGGCGGGTCCGCAGCACGGCGTCCGGCGCCAGCTCAGTGTCGATGACCGGCCCGAGCGGGCAGAAGGTGTCGAAGCCTTTAGCGCGTGTCCACTGCCCGTCCTTCTCCTGCAGGTCGCGTGCGGTGACGTCGTTGGCGACGGTGTAGCCGAAGATGTGGTCCGCGGCATCCTCTGGCGCGACGTTGCGGGCGATCTTGCCGATCACGACCGCGAGCTCTCCCTCGTAGTCGACGCGCTCCGACTGCGGCGGAACGACGATCGCGTCCCCGAGGCCGATCACGGCGGTGTTGGGCTTGAGGAACAGCAGCGGCTCGCCGGGGGCTTCTCCGCCCATCTCGGCGGCGTGCTCGCGGTAGTTCTTGCCGACCGCGACGACCTTCGACCGCGGGATGACCGGGGCGAGCAGCGAACCGACCTTGGCGAGCGGGACCCGCTCCCCCGTCGTCTCGAAGCCGACGAAAAGCGGGTCGCCGGCAAGAACGACGAGGGCGTCCTCGTCGACGATCCCGTACTCGATCACCGGGCTCTTGTCGCCGTCGCGGGTGTGGCTGAATCGTGCGATCTTCACACGTTCGAGCCTAGCGCGGTGAGGATGCGCGTGAGCGCGGGCGTCGGGATGGCGTGACGTTCGCCCACCCGCTGCAGTGCTCCGCCGATGGCGTCGAGCTCGCTGGGGGCGCCCGCCGCGAGGTCCTCCTGCAGTGAGGTCCGCATCCCACCGGGAACGCTGCGCAAGGTGCGGACCAGATCGAGCTCTGAGGCCGGCACGCCCTCGGCGACCGAGCAGGCGACAACCTCGGCGACCACGGCCTCTGTCAGCTCCGGGTCTTCGCTGAGCGCTGTGCCGGCGGGCTGCCGCCAGTACGACGTGAGCAGTGCGAGCGACGCGAGCAGGCGGAACTTCGCCCAGAGGACCTCCGCCTCGGTCCCTCCCACGCGAACGCTGGGGCCCGCGCCCGTGAGCGCGCGGACCGAGGCGGACCCGGCGGCCGCCTCCGGCGCCTCGATGCGGACGAACGGGCTCCGGTGGTCGATGACGGTCATCGATGCGCGCAGCGCCGACACCGCGACGGATGCGCCCGCGACCGGGACCCCGGGCAGCGCGGCCCGCAACGGCGCCATGTGCTCGACGCCGTTCAGGAACGAGATCATCTCGGATGGGCGCGCAACGACGATTCCGGGCAGCACATCGTCGAGACCGTACGCCTTGGTGGCCAGAATGACGCCGGCGCCTGCTGGCACCTCCGTCTCGGCTCGAACACGTTCGACTCCGCTGCCGAACTGCTCACTGCGCACCTCGATGCCGTCACGGCGGATCGCCTCGACGGTCGCCGGTCGCCCCACCGCGACGACCTCGTGGCCGGCCCGCTTCAGCAGCCAGGCGAACAGGCCGCCGACCGCACCGGGCCCGACCACCGCGAACACCGTCCCGTCATCCATCCCTCGATGCTAGTCGCGGCGGAAAGGGAGGAAGAGTGGCCGGCTTTCGCACCGGGGGTGGGGATGCGGAGGACTCGCCGACCAGAAACCGCCCGGACTCCTCCCTCTCCAACACCGACCTTCCGGCCGCGGCCGACCCCGCACGACGAAAACGGAGGAGATGCTGGCCGTGCAGGCCCGCATCTCCTCCGTTGTTCGACATTCGCGGCGTCCGGGGAGCAGAACTCCTCCATTCGCGACGGCGGCCTTACGCGTCGAGGCGGTACATCCAGTTGTGGCGGTCGTGCTCGCGGCCGTACTGGATGTCGGTCAGCTCCTTGCGCAGCGACATGGTCAGCTCGCCCGGAGGTGCCGTGATGTCGCCGACGGTGAAGCTGTCCGACTTGAGTTCGCCGATCGGGGTGATCACGGCCGCGGTACCGCAGGCGAAGACCTCGACCACGTCGCCGCTCTCGACGCCGTCGCGCCACTCGTCGATCGTCACCTTGCGACGCTCCACGGCGTGGCCTCGGTCGCGCGCCAGCTGCAGCACCGAGTCGAGGGTGATGCCCTCGAGGATGCTGTCGGACTCCGGAGTGACCAGCGTGCCGTCCTTCTTGACCAGCACCACGTTCATCCCGCCGAGTTCCTCGATGTACGTCCCCTCGACCGAGTCGAGGAACAGCACCTGCGCGCAGCCGTGCTCGTACGCCTCGGCCTGCGGGAGCAGGCTGGAGGCATAGTTGCCGCCGGTCTTCGCGGCGCCGGTGCCACCCCGTCCGGCACGCGACCAGTGGTCCGAGAGCCAGATCGACACGGGAGCGACGCCGCTCGGGAAGTACGCCCCAGCGGGGCTGGCGATCAGGTAGTAAGCGACCTTGTTCGCCGGGCGCACGCCGAGGAACGCCTCCTTGGCGAACATGAACGGGCGCAGGTAGAGGCTCGTCTCCGCCGCATCCGGCACCCAGTCGCCGTCCACCGCGATCAGTTGCTTCAGCGAGTCGAGGAAGTGCTCGACCGGCAGTTCCGGCAGGGCCAGACGGTACGCCGACCGCTGCATGCGTGCGGCGTTCGCTTCCGGGCGGAAGCCCCAGATCGAGCCGTCCCCGTGGCGGTACGCCTTCAGGCCCTCGAAGATCTCCTGCGCGTAGTGGAACACCGCGGCCGACGGCTCCAGCTGGATGGGACCGTACGGCGAAACGCGCGGCCGGTGCCAGCCGCCCTTGGCGGACCAGCAGATGTCGACCATGTGGTCGGTGAAGTAGTTGCCGAAGCCCGGGTCGGCGAGGATCTCCGCGCGGGCGGCCGCATCGCGGGCGGCTTCGTTGCGGGAGACGTTCCAGAGCAGGCCCGAGGTCTCGGTGGGGCCACTGGTGAGGGAGATGCTGGTCGAGGTCATGACAGGTCCTTTACGCGACGGTGAATCAATTCTGCGCCACAAGCCCGGCGATCGCGTCGCCGATCTCGGCGGTCGTTCGCGGAGCGCCCGTGCGGGCGGCGAGGTCGGCGGTCACCGCGGACTCGACCCGCTCCGCAAGCTCGGGCTCGCCCAGATGGCGGAGCAGGAGCGCGGTGGAGAGGATCGCGGCGGTGGGGTCGGCCTTCTGCTGGCCGGCGATGTCGGGGGCCGATCCGTGAACCGGCTCGAACATGCTCGGGAAGGCCCCGGCCGGGTTGATGTTGCCCGAGGCCGCCAGCCCGATGCCGCCGCTGATCGCGGCGGCGAGGTCGGTGAGGATGTCGCCGAAGAGGTTGTCCGTGACGATCACATCGAATCTAGCAGGATCGGTGACCAGGAAGATGGTCGCGGCGTCGACGTGGAGGTAATCGACGGCGACGTCAGGATGTTCGGCGGCCACCGCATCCACGATCCGCTTCCACAGACCGCCGGCGAAGGTGAGCACGTTGGTCTTGTGGACGAGGGTCAGCTTCTTGCGTCGGCCGGCCGCCTGTTCGAACGCGTAGCGCACGACGCGCTCGACCCCGTAGGCCGTGTTCACCGAGACCTCGTTGGCGATCTCGTGCGGTGTGCCCTGACGGATCACGCCGCCGTTGCCGACGTAGGGACCCTCTGTGCCCTCCCGCACCACGACGAAATCGACCGCGCCCGGGTTCGCGAGCGGGCTGGCGATGCCCGGGAACAGTGTCGTCGGCCGCAGGTTCACGTAGTGATCCAGCGAGAAGCGCAGCTTCAGGAGCAGGCCGCGCTCGATGTTCGCACCGGCCAGCCGCGGGTCGCCCGGCTTGCCGCCGACCGCGCCCAGAAGGATCGCATCGTGGCGGGCGATCGCCTCGAGGTCGTCATCCGTCAGCACATCCCCGGTGTCCAGGTAACGGTCGGCGCCGAGCGAGAAGTGCGTCTTCTCGAACGACAGCCCGCTCCCGGCGGTCACCGCATCCAGGACCTTCACGGCCTCGGCGATGACCTCGGGTCCGATCCCGTCACCCGGAATGACGGCGAGCTTGACGGAACGGGACATGGCACTCCTGCGCTGATCGATGGGCGGAACGGTACTGCCACCCTATCGCCGCCGACCGTCACGCCGGGCGGGGCGAGGCTCGGCGGCGCGGTCAGGAGCGGACGTGGCGGAGGGTGACCAGCGCGACGACGGCGGCAGCAGCGACGAGGGCGACACCGATCACCGCGGTGACCCCCACACCGCTGTCGAAGGCGGCGCGCGCGGACTGGAGCAGCTCCTCGGCCAGCGGACCCGGCAGGCTCGCCGCGACGGAGACGGCACCGCCCAGCGTCTCGCCCGCGGCCTCCGCCTGTGCGGCGCTCAGTCCGGAGGGCACCACGAGGGCGCCGCGGTACGACGCCGTGATCAGGGTGCCGAGCGTGGCGGTGCCGAGCACCGCGCCCAGTTCGTAGGCCGTCTCCGAGACGGCGGACGCGGCACCCGCCTTCGCCGCGGGCGCGGTCGAGATGACGAGCTCGTTGGAGACGGTCTCGGCCGCGCCGATGCCCGCTCCGAGCAGAACGAAGGCCGCGAGCAGAACTGTCCACGGTGCCCCGCCTCCGGTCAACGCGATGAGCAGGTAGCCGGCGGCGGACAGCGTCAGCCCGCCGGCGATGACCGCACCGGGGCGGATGCGCCGCGCGATCGGTACGACCACGAGACCCGCGACGATCATGGCGACGAGGCCGGGCAGCAGCACAAGGCCCGACTGCAGCGGCGTCAGCCCGATCACCAGCTGCAGGTGCTGCGAAACGAAGAAGAGGAAGCCGACCAGCGACACGACGCTCAGCAGATTCACCACGATCGCTCCGCTGAACGCGGGGCGGCCGAAGAGGCGCATGTCGAGCATCGGGACCGGGCGCCGCAGCTGACGGCGCACGAAGAGCGTTCCGGATGCGACACCGACCGCGATCGCGGCAGCGGCGAGGGCGGAGAAGCCGTCGACAGCGAGCGAGGTGATCCCGTAGACGATGGGCGCCATCGTGAGCAGCGAGAGCACGATGCCCGGCACATCCACCGGCCCGGGCGACGGGTCGCGGGATTCGCGCACCAGCAGCGGAGCGAGCACCAGCAACGGGATCAGCACCGGCACCGCCAGCAGGAACACCGAGCCCCACCAGAAGTGCTCGAGCAGGACACCGCCGACGATCGGTCCGAGAGCGGAACCCGCGGCGAAGCCGGCCGCCCAGATGGCGATCGCGAGCCGACGCTGCTCCCGGTCGGCGAACACGCTGCGGAGAAGGGAGAGGGTCGACGGCATCAGCATCGCCCCGAAGACGCCCAGCGCGGCGCGGGCGCCGATCAGCAGTTCCGCTGTCGGTGCGAAGGCCGCGAGGGCGGAGACGGAGGCGAAGCCTGTCGCGCCGATCAGCAGAAGACGCCGACGGCCGATCCGGTCACCCAGGCTGCCCATGGCGACGAGCAGGCCCGCCAGCACGAGCGGATACACGTCGACGATCCAGAGCATCCCCGTCGCGCTCGGTTTCAGGGCCTCCGAGATGGACGGGAGCGCGAAGCTCAGCACCGTGTTGTCGACGGAGACCAGAAGGGTCGGGAGCATGAGCACCGCGAGCGCCGCCCAGGCGCGACCGCCGGCGCGCGCTGGGCGAGCCGTGGGAGCGAGGGCGGTGGCGATGGTCGGTGACATGAATTTACTGTACCGTCTGGACGGTACAGCGGCAAGCGAGCGCGGGCTAGCATGTCCTCATGCCGAGTGACTCCCCCGCCGCTTCCCGAACAGCGCGGGATCGCGTGCTCGACGCCTTCGAGGAGTTGCTCGCCGAGCAGAGCGAGCGGGCGGCGACGCTGGACGCGGTCGCGGCCCGGGCGGGCGTCTCCAAGGGCGGTCTGCTCTATCACTTCGCGTCCAAGGATGCGCTGGTGCACGGCGTGCTCGACCGGTTCTCCGGCCTAGTCGCCGACGACGTCGAGCGGATGCGCGCCGCGTCGGCGGGACCGGTCGACTACTTCCTGCGCACGTCGATCCCCACCGACTCCCGGTTCGAGCAGGCCGTCGTCGCGGTCGCCCGGCTCGCGCAGGCCGCCGACACCCGCGCCAGGGATGCACTCGCCGACGCACAGCGTCTCTGGCTGGGCGTCCTCGAGGAGGCGGTCGGCGATCCCCTGGCGGCCCGCATGGTCATGCTCATCGGCGACGGGATGTACTACAACACGGCGCTCCTGCCCGCGGCCAATACGGTGCTGCGCGACGAGACGGATGTGGACGAGCTGATCGCCCTGGTGCGGAAGATCTCCGGGCCGACGCCCTGACGCCCGCGCGCCGTCAGCCGAGCGCCGACAGGATCCGCCCCAGCGACCGCGCGGTGCGGTCGTCCCCTGCCACAGCGATCGCCCGGCGGAGCTCAGCGGCCGACTCGGTGTCCCGTCCTGCAAGACGCAGCAGATCGGCGCGGGCGGCATGGGCCTGCGCCGCCAGCGGCTCCCGGAAGAGCTCCGGATCAGCGGCGAGGCCGGCGAGGCCGACCTCCGGTCCGGCGTCCAGGCTGTGGCCGAGCGCAACCAACCGGCCCAGCCGTGCGGACGGACTCGGCCACTGCCGGACCAGCCCGTCGTACAGCCGCGCGATCGCGGGCCAATCGGTGGCCTCCCAGCTCGGAGCGATCGCGTGCAGGCCGGCGATGCCAGCCTGCAATGCATACCGGCCGTCGCCCGCCAGCGCGGCCGCCGCGAGCCGCTCCCCCTCCGCGATCAGCGCGGTGTCCCAGCGCGATCGGTCGGCCTCGCGCAGGGTCGCGAACTCGTCGCTCTCGGTGAGGCGCGTCGACTGCCGCGCCTCGGTCAGCAGGAGCAGCGCCAGGAGGCCAGCGCTCTCCTCCGCGGGCGCACTGCGGTAGGCGTCGCGTGCGAGGGCGATCGCGTCCGTACGCACGACGTCGTCCGCGCTCTGGTGCCCGACCGTGTACAGCAGGTAGATCGTGGTCAGGGCGTCGGGCATCCGCTCGGCGACGGCGGCAGGATCGTCCAGGACGAACCGCAGACCCGTTCCGTGGATGCGCTTTTTGGCGCGCGTGATTCGCGCGGCCATGGTCGGCTCGGAAACGAGGAAGACGTCGGCGATCCGTGCAGTGGGCAGACCGCAGACGAAACGGAGGGCCAACTCCACCCGCGCTTCCGCGGTGAGCGTGGGATGCGCGACCAGGAGGATGAGTTCGAGCCGCTCGTCACCGGTGAACATGGACTCCTCCCCCCGTTCGGCATCGTCGGTGATCGCCCGCTCGGCGCGTGCGATCTCAGCGGCGAGAGCCGGCGTGGCCCGCGCGGCGCTTCGCTCCCGCCGCAGACTGTCGAGGGCGACCCGGCGTGCGACCGTGGTGATCCAGGCGGCCGGATTCCTCGGCGCCCGGCCGCGCGCCGCCTCCGCGACGGCGCGCGCGAACGCCTCCTGCACCGCGTCTTCTGCGAGCAGGAGGTCGCCTGTGCTGCGGGCGACGGCCCCGAGGATGCGCGGCGACTCCTCGCGCCAGGCGCGTTCGAGCTCAGCGCTCACCGGCGGAGACGCCGCCACTCAGCGCACCGCGTCCAGCACCAGCACCGGATACAGCTCGATCGAACCATGGGTCGGGCACAGTGCCGCCAGTTCGCGCGCCTGCTCCGCGCTCGAGGCGGTGAAGCCGTAGAAGCCGGTGACGACTTCGTTGGTCTCGCCGAACGGCCCGTTCGTGAAGACCGGTGCGCCGTCGGCGCCGGGAGTGATCCTGGTCGCCTGGGTGGCTGCCTGCAGCGCGCTGCTGGCGGTGATGCGCTCGCCTGCGGCGGCGACGGCGGCCTGGAAGACCTGGTGGCCGGCCATTCCGGCCTGCCACTGCTCGGCCGTCATCTCGTCGGGGTTCCAGTTCGGCTCGCGGATGAGCAGAACGTACTCGTCAGACATGGTGTCTCCTCGGTTCGTAGGGATATCGACACCCCTACGACGCAAGTAGGCCACAAGAATCGACAGCCGGGAAGAATAAACTTCCCGGCAGGTTCAGGACTCCGTGATGTCGATCTCCTGCATCAGGTCCGCGTCGATCGCCAGCCGCACCTTCTCGATCAGGCCGTCGGGCACCCGCGAGTCGACGGTGAGGACGCTGAGGGCCTTGCCGCCGGCCGAGGTCCGGGCGACCTGCATTCCGGCGATGTTGATGGCCGCTTCGCCGAACTCGCGGCCGTAGACCGCGACGATGCCGGGGCGGTCGTCGTAGACCATGACCACGAGGTGCTCGGCGACCGGCACCTCGACGTCGTAGCCGTTGATCCCGACGATCTTCTCGATCTGCTTCGGGCCGGTGAGGGTACCCGCCACCGAGATCTGCGATCCGTCGCTGAGCGCACCGCGCAGGGTGATCAGGTTGCGGTACTCCTCGCTGACCGAGTCGGTGATGAGCCGCACCTCGATGCCCCGCTGGTCGGCGAGCAGCGGCGCGTTCACGTACGAGACGGTCTCACTGACGATGTTGGTGAAGATGCCCTTGAGCGCGGCGAGCTTCAGCACGCTCACGTCGTAGTCGGCGAGTTCGCCGCGGACCTCGACATCGACGCTGGTGACCGGGCTGCTGGCGAGGCCCGAGAACACCTGGCCGAGCTTCTCGACGAGCGGAATTCCGGGGCGCACGTACGGGTCGATGACACCCCCTGCGACGTTGACCGCATCGGGGACGAGCTCGCCGGACAGCGCCAAGCGGACCGATCGAGCGACCGAAACGCCCGCCTTCTCCTGGGCCTCGTCGGTGGACGCGCCCAGGTGCGGGGTGACGACCACGTTCTCGAGCGCGAGCAGCGGCGACTCCTGGGGCGGCTCCGACACGAAGACGTCGAGACCGGCACCTGCGATCGTTCCGGTGCTGAGGGCACGGTGGAGGGCATCCTCGTCGATCAGGCCGCCGCGCGCGACGTTGACGATGAACGCGGTGGGCTTCATCTGCGCGAACTGGTCGTCCGAGATCATGCCGGTCGTCTCCGGCGTCTTCGGCATGTGGATGGTGACGAAGTCGGCCTGCGCGAGCAGCTCGTCGAGGGTGACCAGCTGGACGCCCAGCTGCTGGGCGCGGGCGCTGGTGACGTACGGGTCGTAGGCGATCACGTTCGTGCCGAAGGCCTGCAGGCGCGCGGTGATGAGCGCGCCGATGCGGCCGAGACCGATGATGCCGACGGTCTTCTCGTACAGCTCGACACCGGTGTACTTCGAGCGCTTCCACTGTCCCTGCGCGAGCGCGCTGTGCGCGGCCGGGATGTGGCGGGCGAGGCTCAGGATGTGACCGACCGTGAGCTCGGCGGCCGAGATGATGTTGGAGGTGGGGGCGTTGACCACCATGACGCCCGCGTTCGTGGCGCTCTTGATGTCGACGTTGTCGAGACCGACGCCCGCTCGGGCGATGACCTTGAGGGCCTTGGCGGCGGCGATGACCTCTGCGTCGACCTTCGTGGCGGAGCGCACCAGGATCGCGTCGGCGTCGGCCACCGCGGCGAGGAGCGCCGGCCGGTCGGTCCCGTCCACTGAGCGGACCTCGAAGTCGGGCCCGAGGGCGTCGACGGTGGCGGGCGAGAGTTCTTCGGCGATCAGGACGACCGGCTTTGTCACGTGGCAGTTCCTTACAAAGGGAGGGCTGGCTTGGGAGGTGCGCCACGGTCCGTGGGGCGCGGAACGGCTTAACTCTAGCGGGGCGTCAAGCGCCCTTTTCGCCGCGTTACGACGGGACGCAGAGGGGTGCCGCACGCGTCGCGTGCGACACCCCTCTGGTCGTGCTGGTTTACTGCCGAACGGTGAGCGCTCGCGTCAGCGAGCGACCTCGCCGTCGACGTAGTCGTCGTCGTTGGACGCGTTCCAGGCGAACAGCTTGCGCAGCTCGCGGCCGGTGGCCTCGATGGGGTGCTGCTCACCCTTCTTGCGGAGTTCGAGGAACTCGGGTGCGCCCGCGTCCTGGTCGGCGATGAAGCGCTTGGCGAAGGTGCCGTCCTGGATGTCGGAGAGTACGGCCTGCATGTTCTCCTTGACGTGCGGGTCGATGACGCGCGGGCCGGAGACGTAGTCGCCGTACTCGGCGGTGTCGGAGACGCTCCAGCGCTGCTTGGCGATGCCGCCCTCCCACATGAGGTCGACGATCAGCTTGAGCTCGTGCAGCACCTCGAAGTAGGCGACCTGCGGCTGGTAGCCGGCCTCGGTGAGGGTCTCGAACCCGTACTGGACGAGCTGCGAGACGCCACCGCAGAGGACGGCCTGCTCGCCGAACAGGTCGGTCTCGGTCTCTTCGGTGAAGGTGGTCTTGATGCCGCCGGCGCGCAGTCCGCCGATGCCCTTCGCGTAGGAGAGGACAAGCGGCCAGGCGTTGCCGGTCGCGTCCTTCTCGACCGCGACGATCACGGGGACGCCACGGCCGGCCTCGTACTCGCGGCGCACCGTGTGGCCGGGGCCCTTCGGCGCGACCATGATGACGTCGACGCCCTCGGGGGCCTCGATGTAGCCGAAGCGGATGTTGAAGCCGTGCCCGAAGACGAGGGCGTTGCCCTCCTGCAGGTTGCCCTGGATGTCGTCGGCGTACAGGTGACGCTGCACCTGGTCCGGAGCGAGGATGACGATGACGTCGGCCCAGGCCGCCGCGTCGGCCGCGCTGAGGACGCGGAAGCCCGCCTCTTCGGCCTTGGGCTTCGACTTCGAGCCCTCCTTGAGGCCGATGACGACCTCGACTCCGGAGTCGCGGAGGTTCTGCGCGTGGGCGTGGCCCTGCGAGCCGTAGCCGATGACCGCGACCTTCTTGCCCTGGATGATCGAGAGGTCTGCGTCGTTGTCGTAATAGATCTCAGCCACTGGTGCTTTCTCCTTGCTGGTTGATTCGGGGGAACTCGTTTTTCGTCGCCCGGAGGCGAGTTAATTCTTGAAGACGCGTTCGGTGATGGACTTGCCGCCGCGGCCGATCGCGAGGAGGCCGGACTGCGCCATCTCCTTGATGCCGTACGGCTCCAGCACCTTGAGCAGCGCCTGGGTCTTGCCGCTGTCGCCGGTGACCTCGATCACGAGCGCGTCGGTTGCAACATCGACGACGCGAGCGCGGAAGAGATTGACCGCCTCGAGCACCTGGGACCGGGTGGAGTTGTCCACCCGCACCTTGATCAGGAGGTGTTCGCGCTGCACCGACTGCGCCTGGTCGAGTTCGACGATCTTGATGACGTTGATCAGCTTGTTCAGCTGCTTGGTCACCTGCTCGAGCGGGAGCTCCTCCACATCGACGACGACGGTGATCCGCGAGAGGCCTTCGACCTCGCTGGTTCCCACCGCGAGCGAGTGGATGTTGAACCCGCGCCGGGCGAAGAGCCCCGCGACGCGGGTCAGAAGGCCGGGCTTGTCCTCCACGAGGAGGCTCAGAACGTGGGTGCTCATGGTCACTCCCCTCCGAACGACGGGCTGTGGTCGCGGGCGTACTGGACGTAGCTGTTGCTGACGCCTTGCGGCACCATCGGCCACACCATCGCGTCGGCGCTCACCACGAAGTCGATGACGACCGGGCGGTCGTTGGTCTCGAGCGCCAGCTTGATCGCCGCGTCCACCTCTTCCTCTTTCGTGACACGGATGCCGAGGGCGCCGTATGCCTCGGCCAGCTTCACGAAGTCGGGAACGCGGACGGTGTCGTGGCCCGTGTTCAGGTCGGTGTTGGAGTAGCGACCGTCGTAGAACAGGGTCTGCCACTGCCGCACCATTCCGAGCGACGAGTTGTTGATGATCGCGACCTTGATCGGAATGTTGTTGATCGTGCAGGTGGCCAGCTCCTGATTGGTCATCTGGAAGCAGCCGTCGCCGTCGATCGCCCACACCGTGCGGTCCGGCTGCGCGACCTTGGCGCCCATCGCCGCAGGCACCGAGTAGCCCATCGTGCCTGCGCCCCCGGAGTTGAGCCAGGAGTTGGGGCGCTCGTACTTGATGAACTGGGCGGCCCACATCTGGTGCTGGCCGACGCCCGAGGCGTAGACGCCTTCTGGGCCGGTCAGCTCGCCGATCCGCTGGATGACGTACTGCGGCGCGAGCAGGCCGTCCGTGGTCGGCGTGTAACCCAGCGGGAATTCCTCGCGGAGCCCGTTCAGGTAGGTCCACCACTCGACCAGCGTAGGTCTGCCCGCCCGGGTCGCGTCCTGGTAGGCCGCGGTCAGATCGACGATGACATCCTTGGCATCGCCGACGATGGGGACGTCGGCGACACGGATCTTGGAGATCTCGGCAGGGTCGACGTCGACGTGCACGATCTTCGCGTTGGGCGCGAACAGCGAGGTGTTGCCCGTGACGCGGTCGTCGAACCGCGCACCGAGCGAGATGATGAGGTCGGCTTCCTGCAGCGCCAGCACGGCGGGAACCGTCCCGTGCATCCCCGGCATGCCGAGGTGCTGCTTGTGCGTGTCCGGGAAAGCGCCGCGCGCGGTCAGAGTCGTGACGACCGGCGTGTTGGTGGCCTCGGCGAGTTCGAGCAGTTCCTGTGACGCCCGCGAGCGGATCACACCGCCGCCGACGTAGAGCACCGGCTTGCTGGCCTCGGCGAGCAGCTGTGCGGCTGCGAGCACCTGCTTGCCGTGTGCCTTCGTGATCGGCCGGTAGCCCGGCAGGTCGACCTTGGGCGGCCAGACGAACGGCGCCGCATTCTGCTGGGCGTCCTTCGTGATGTCGACCAGGACGGGGCCTGGGCGGCCCGTGCCGGCGATGTGGTACGCCGCGGCGATGGTCCCCGGGATGTCGTCGACGTCTTTCACCAGGAAGGAGTGCTTGGTGATCGGCATGGTGATGCCGACGATGTCCGCCTCCTGGAAGGCGTCCGTGCCCATCAGCGTGGAGAACACCTGACCGGTGATGAACACGACGGGCACGGAGTCCATGTGCGCGTCCATGATCGCCGTGACGAGGTTCGTCGCGCCCGGGCCGGAGGTCGCCATGGCGACGCCCACACGATTGGACGCGACCGCGTAGCCTTCGGCCGCGTGGCCGCCGCCCTGCTCGTGGCGGACCAGGATGTGACGGATCTTGGTGGAGTCCATGATCGCGTCGTAGATGGGGAGGATCGCACCGCCCGGAAGTCCGAAGACGTCGGTGACGCCGAGGAGTTCGAGCGTGCGGACGACCGACTGGGAGCCGGTCAGTTTCTCGGGCGACGCCTTGCCGGGCGCCGCGGACGGCAACACTGTACTGGGGGTTGCATCCGTGGACATGCCTGTCATAGTCCCTTACGTACGAACGGTGGTTTACGGTGCTGGCGCGAAGCTCAGCCGGTGACGGCTCCTTCAGCTGCGGAGCGCACGAGCTTGGAGAACTTCGCGAGAACGCCACGGGTATAGCGCGGAGGAAGAGGCGCCCAGCCTTCACGGCGGGCGGTCAGCTCTGACTCGTCGACAAGTAGGTCGAGGGAGCGAGCCGCGATATCGACCCGTATCAGATCACCATCGCGCACGAAGGCGATGGGACCAGCGTCCACCGCTTCGGGTGCTATGTGGCCGATGCACAGGCCGGTTGTGCCGCCTGAGAATCGTCCGTCCGTCAATAGTAGTACATCCTTGCCGAGCCCTGCGCCCTTGATCGCCGCAGTGATGGCGAGCATCTCGCGCATGCCGGGGCCGCCCTTCGGGCCCTCATAGCGGATGATGACCACGTCGCCCGCGAGGATCCGGCCCTCGGTCAGCGCGTCCATCGCCTCGCGCTCGCGCTCGAACACGCGAGCAGGCCCCTCGAACACCTCGGCGTCGAAGCCGGCCGTCTTCACGACGGCGCCGTCCGGAGCCAGGCTGCCCTTCAGGATGGTGATGCCACCGGTCGGGTGAATCGGGTTGTCGAGTGTCCGCATCACCTCGCCGTCCGGCGCGGGCGGGTTGATCTCGGCCAGGTTCTCAGCCACGGTCTTGCCGGTCACCGTCAGGCAGTCGCCGTGGATCAGGCCGGCGTCGAGGAGCGCCTTCATCACGACGGGCACGCCGCCGTGGCGGTCCACGTCGTTCATGACGTACTTTCCGAACGGCTTGAGGTCTCCGATGTGCGGGACCTTGTCGCCGATCCGGTTGAAGTCGTCGATCGTGAGGTCGACCTCGGCCTCGTGCGCGATCGCGAGCAGGTGCAGCACCACGTTGGTGGAGCCGCCGAACGCCATGGCGACCGCGATCGCGTTCTCGAACGCCTCCTTGGTCAGGATGTCGCGCGCCGTGATCCCCTTCTTGAGCAGGTTCACGACGGCCTCGCCCGAGCGGTGCGCGTAGTAGTCGCGGCGGCGGTCCGCCGAGGGCGGCGCGGCGGAGCCCGGGAGGCTCATCCCGAGCGCTTCGGCGACGGACGCCATCGTGTTCGCGGTGTACATGCCGCCACAGGCGCCCTCACCCGGGGCGATGGCGCACTCGATGCGCTTGAGGTCTTCCTCGCTCATCTTGCCGGCCTTGCACGCTCCGACCGCCTCGAACGAGTCGATGATGGTGACGTCTTTCTCGGTGCCGTCGGAGAGCTTCACCCAGCCGGGGGCGATCGATCCGGCGTAGAGGAACACCGCTGCGAGGTCGAGGCGCGCGGCCGCCATCAGCATGCCGGGGAGCGACTTGTCGCAACCCGCAAGCAGCACGGTGCCGTCGAGCCGCTCGGCCATCATCACGGTCTCGACCGAGTCGGCGATGACCTCGCGCGAGACGAGCGAGAAGTGCATCCCCTCGTGCCCCATCGAGATGCCGTCGGAGACGGAGATGGTGCCGAACTGGAGCGGATAGCCGCCCCCGGAGTGAACGCCCTCTTTGGCGCCCTGCGCGAGGCGGTCGAGCGAGAGGTTGCAGGGCGTGATCTCGTTCCAGGACGAGGCGATGCCGATCTGCGGCTTCTCCCAGTCTTCGTCACCCATACCGACGGCGCGGAGCATCCCGCGGCTGGTGGTGGCTTCGATTCCGTCCGTGACGACGCGCGAACGCGGCTTCCAATCGACTTCTGGCATGGAACAACTCTAGGACGTCTCGAATGCCGCTCGGACCATGTGCCCAAGCCCGTGGAACGGCTGCCCCGGACCTCAGACTGGGGACGACTCCGCGGCGGCGCGTGGCTAGGAGCGGAGGTGCGCCTCGCGGGCCTGCGCCAGCAGGCCCAGCAGCGTGGCGATCGCGCGCTCGTCGGCGACGCGGTACTGCGCCGCGGTCTCGCCCGTGCCCACCTTGATGCCGACATCGCCGCGGTCCGGCCGCAGCACCGAGAAGCCGTCCTCGTCGGTGACGTCGTCGCCCGCGAAGAGCACGGCGGTGGCCTTGGTGTACTCCCGCAGCCGCTCGACGCCGTCCCCCTTGTGCGCCTCGCGCACCGAGAACTCGATGATGTCCTTGCCGTCCCGGATCGTCAGGGAGGAACTGACCGCGGCGGCCGCCTCGCGGGCGCGGGCGACGACCTCGGGTCCCCGCTCGCCCACCAGCCGGTAGTGCACGCCGAAACCGACCGGCTTGATCTCGAGCTTGGTGTCGGGGACGCTGTCCACGAGCTCCTGCAGCGTCTCCCCCAGCCGCTCCAGCGTGCGCCGCTCGTCGTCGGTCAGGTCGAGCGAAACGCCGTCGCGCCCGAAGCGGATCTCGACGCCGTGCGAGCCGATGAGCAGGGCATCCTCATCGGCCTCCGTCACGGTCTCCAGGCTCGACAGCGGCCGGCCGGAGACGTAGGCCACCCAGGTGTTCGGCAGGTGCTCCAGCCGGTCGAGCGCGGCCTTCGATTCGGGCAGTGTCCGGGCGCCGCGCGGCACGTCGACGAAGGGCGCGAGCGTCCCGTCGAAGTCGAAGGCCAGGAGCAGTCGGTCTTCGGTCGCGAGCCTCTGCAGGGCGGAGGCGAGGGCGACGGCGGAGGCGGGCGGGAGGTGCGAGGCGGTGTCGGTCATGGTCCTTCAGAGCGGCTGTGTGGGTGGGGACGGAGAGGGAGGGAGGAGCTCAGCGCCGATTGACGGGCGGGTCCTGCAGCGGGTGGTCGCCGTGGGCGGCGCGGGTAAGCGCGTCGAGGAACGACGCCGACCAGCGGGCGACGTCGTTGGTCAGGACCTTCTTGCGCAGAGCGCGCATGCGCCGCGTGCGATCCCGCTTCGGCATGGCGAGCGCCTGCAGCACGGTCTCCTTCAGGCCTTCGATGTCGTGCGGGTTGATGAGCAGCGCCTGCCTCAGCTCGTCGGAGGCGCCCGCGAACTCGCTGAGCACGAGCACTCCGTCTTCGTCGACGCGCGTCGCGACGTACTCCTTCGCGACGAGGTTCATGCCGTCCCGCAACGCCGTCACGAGCATGACGTCGGCGGCCAGGTACAGCGCGACCATTTCTTCGCGCGGGTAGCCGTGGTGCAGGTACGCGACCGCAGTGTGACCCAGCGTCGAGTAGTCGCCGTTGATGCGGCCGACGGTCAGTTCGATCTCGTCGCGTAGCTGGCGGTATGTCTCGACGCGCTCTCGGCTGGGGCTCGCGACCTGGACGAGCGTGACGTCCTCTGCGCGGACAGTGCCCTCCTCCAGCAGCTCGCCGAACGCCTGCAGACGGTGGCCGATCCCCTTCGTGTAGTCGAGGCGGTCGACGCCGAGCATGATCTTCTCGGGGTTGCCCAGCTCCTCCCGGATCTCGCGGGCGCGGGCCTGGATGTCGGGGCGCCTGGCGAGCTCCTGGTAATGGTCGGCATCGATGGAGATCGGGAAGGCGCGTGCGAGCACCGTCCGCACGAGGCCGCCGCGGCGATCGGTGGTCACGTGGCGGTGCGAACCGGCTGCCGGGTCGTCCGTGTCGATCGGCACCTCGATGATCGGGCCACGGGTCTCGTACCCCTTCAGGCGCCGCACGGCGCGCGAGAAGTTGCCCGCGTCGGCGACCCGCTGGAACCCGATCACGTCGGCGCCGAGCAGTCCGTCGATGATCTGGCGGCGCCACGGCAGCTGCGAGTAGATGCCGTACGGCGGGAACGGGATGTGGTTGAAGAAGCCGATCACGAGGTCCTGCCGGAGCTCGCGGAGCATCGCCGGAACGAGCTGCAGCTGGTAGTCGTGCACCCAGACGACCGCGCCCGTGGCGGCGACCGATGCGGCGGCCTGGGCGAAGCGCCGATTGACCTTCACATACGAGTCCCACCACTCGCGGTGGTAGCTGGGCTGTGCGATGACGTCGTGGTAGAGCGGCCAGAGCGTGTCGTTCGAGAAGCCCTCGTAGTACTCCTGCAGCTCTTGCTCGGAGAGCGGCACGGGCAGGATGTTGATGCCGCCGGCCTCGAACGGCTCGATCGTCTCGTCAGACACGCCGGCCCAGCCGATCCACACGCCGTCCTGCGACCGCATGACCGGCTCGAGCGCCGCCACCAGTCCGCCGGGCGAGGGGCGCCAGTCGGCGTTTCCGCTGTCGTCGACCACCCGGTCGACCGGGAGGCGGTTGGACACGATGATCAGGTCGTACGTGTCGCCGTCGGTGGCAGCGTCGGTCGCGGAGCTGGTCGGTGCAGGCGTGGCGGTGATGGTGGGTCAACTCCCTCGGAGGGTCGGGACGTGAACACCAGCCAGGGTACCAGCGACGTTACGGCGCCTTCGGGCGGTCTACTGCGCCTTCCCGAGCAGATGGAGCAGGCGGCTCGCGTACTCGGCGTACCCCGTCGCGGTCGGGTGGAAGATGTCCGGACCGGACGTGTTCAGCCACGGCGTGCGGTCGCCGATGGCGTGTCCGGCGAAGTCGACCGGAAGGTAGGTCATCGCCGCGCCTTTCGCCCGACGCTCCTCGACGGCCTGGCGGATGACCTCGTTCAGTCCGAGGGTCGCGGCGTTGATCGCGGTCGAGGTCTGGAAGTCCGGCGCGCCCGGGTCGGAGGAGTCGTACAGCAGCGTGTACCCGGTCACGACGATGCGCGCGTTCGGTGCGGCCTGCGCGACGGCGCTGTAGACGGTGTCCAGCCGGTCCGGAAGCACGTTGAGCAGGGACAGCGCCGCGGTGACCTGGTTGCGGCAGGCGACGGCTTTGCCTGCCGCGCAGTCGCCGGCGATGGCGGCCACGCCGAGGTCGTTGCCGCCGATACTGAGGGTGACCAGGTCGGTGCGGTCGTCCAGGGCGATCAGCTGGTGCTTCAGCAGGTCGGAGGTGGTTGCGCCGGCGCAGGCCGCATTGACGACCAGGTCGATGCCGGCCTTTCGGGCGAAGACCGACGGGTACGCGTCGGGGCTCAGCCGGCACTTGCCCTGCTCTTCGCCCGCGCCCATCCCGGCCGCGAACGAGTCGCCGATCGCGACGTACCGGGTGAACTGGGTGAGCGGTTCCTTGCGGAACGGGTCCGGTGCAGCCGTGGGCGTCGGGGACGCGGTGACCGCATGGCGCGGCGGTTCGGCGCTGCTGGGCGAGCCCGAGCACGCGCTCAGGGCGAGCGCAGCGGAGGCCGCAGCGAGCACGGCGACGGCGCGGAACACACGGGAGACGCGCGGCGCGCGGGAGTCTCGGGATGCTTCGGGTCGCATCCCGAAACACTAGCCCGCATCCCTTGGGGAACGCTCAAATCCGCTCGGTGAGCGCGAGCAGGATCGCCGGTACCGATTCTGAGAGCCGCTCCTGGAAGGTGCGCTGGTCGTCTGCGAGCACGGCCCTGGCCTCCCCCTGGGCGCACAGCTCGGCGATCAGGCGCACCGCCTCCGCCGGATCGATGGTGAAGCGGCGGCGAGCGCTGGAGAGCGCCTCGACCACGATCTCCGTCAGGTCGGCGAAGAACTCGTCGTGGTAGCGGAGGTAGTCCGCCGCGATCGTGTGGTCGCGCAGGGCCATCAGCTGGAACTCCGCCTGGACGAGCCACCAGCGGCGGTCGTCGGACTGCAGCTCGAGGATGCGGGTGATCGTCTGGATCACCTCGTCGTCTCCCAGGTCGCTTCCCTGCTCGCCCACCAGCGGGGTGAGGTACTGCGCGACACCGGTGTTCAGCTGTTCGAGTCGCATGGTCTTCTCCCGGTCCATCAGGGCGAAGAACAGTTCTTCTTTGCTGGAGAAGTTGGAGTAGAAGGCGCCGCGGGTGAAGCCGGCGGCCTCGGCGATCGTTTCGACGCTGGCGGCGCGAACGCCCTGTTCGGCGAACACGTCGAACGCAGCGTCGAGCAGGCGAGCCCTGGTCCGCTGGCGTCGCGCGGACTCGGTGCGTGCCTCCTCACTGAGAGTTGTGCTGTCCAAGCTGAAACCTTCCTGAGTCGGAGTTTCGATACAGCAGTGTATCCGATACGGTTCTGTACGGATACAACGGTGTATCGAACCTCTTCCATCGCTTTCGGTACTCACCCACTGGAGAACCCGTGTCCTCGCTCCTGTACTCGGTCGGCCGGTGGGCCTTCCGCGCCCGCAAGCTCGTCGTGATCATCTGGATCGGGCTCCTCGCCCTTCTCGGCGGCGGGGCCCTCCTCTTCAACCAGGGTACGGACAACAGCTTCAGCATTCCCGGCACCGAGTCGCAAGAGGCGCTCGACACGCTCAGTCGCACATTCCCGCAGGTCAGTGGCACGACCGCTCAGATCGTGGTCGTGGCCCCGGACGGGAAGACGGTCGACGACAGCGACATCAAGCAGCCGATCGAGGACACCGTCGGAGCCGTCAAAGAGATCGACGGCGTGTCCGGTGTCAGCTCCCCCTACTCGACTCAGGTCAAGAACCTCATCTCGGCCGACCGTTCGGCCGCCATCATCACGGTCCAGCTGAAGGGCCAGATGACCACCGTGACGGCCGAGACCAAGGCCGCGGTCAAGGAGGCCGGGGCCGACCTGGCGAAACAGCTGCCCGATGGCGCGAAGTCGGCCGTGGGCGGTCAGCTGTTCTCTCAGAACATGCCGTCACTCTCGGTGATCGAACTGCTCGGCGTCGCGATCGCCCTGGTGGTGCTGATCCTGACCTTCGGATCGTTCCTGGCGGCGGGGATGCCGCTGCTCACGGCCATCCTCGGCGTGGCCATCTCGATGTGCCTGATCTTCATCGCGACACTATTCGGCTCGATCTCCTCCACAACGCCGATGCTGGCCCTGATGCTCGGACTCGCGGTCGGCATCGACTACTCGCTCTTCATCATCTCCAGGCATCAGGGACAGTTGAAGGCCGGAGTGCCACCGGAAGAATCCGCGGCGCGCGCCGTCGCGACGGCCGGATCGGCCGTGCTCTTCGCCGGGATCACGGTGATCATCGCACTGGCGGGCCTCGCTGTGGCAGGCATCCCCTTCCTGACGACGATGGGCATCGCGGCGTCGGCTGCCGTCGCGGTGGCGGTGGTCATCGCGCTGACGCTGACGCCCGCGTTGCTCGGCTTCGCCGGCGCCCGGCTGACGCCCGGCCGGCGTGCGGCCGCCCGAGATGCGAAGCGGCGCCGGCCAACCGGAGAAGCGGAGGGGACGGCGATCGAGCACACTCCGGCGGCCGAACCGGCTCCGGCGCCGACGCAGGCCTCCGACTTCACCCATGCCGCGACGGCCGAGATTCCGCCCGGCTTCTTCCGGCGCTGGGTGCGGACCGTCACGCGCATCCCGATCGTCACCGTCGTCGCCGTCGTCGTCGGTCTGGGGATCGCGTCCCTGCCCGCGCTGCAGCTGCGGCTCGCGCTGCCGGACGCCGGCTCCCAGCCCGCGAGCTCGCCGGCCCGCGTCGCCTACGACCTGGTCTCCGAGCACTTCGGGCCGGGTTACAACGGTCCGCTGATCGTGACCGGCTCCATCATCCAGAGCAACGACCCGGTGGATCTGATGAAGAAGATCGGCGCCGAGATCGCCGATCTGCCGGGTGTCGCGTCGGTCCCGCTCGCCGTCCCGAACGCGACCGCCGACACCGGCATCGTGCAGGTCGTCCCGACCACAGGTCCGAACGACCAGAAGACCGCCGACCTCGTCGCCGAGATCCGGGGGAAGCACCAGCACTTCCTCGACGAGTACGGCGTCGACCTGAAGGTGACCGGCAACACGGCCGCGCAGATCGACGTATCGTCCCGGCTCGGCGGCGCCCTGCTGCCGTTCGGCCTGCTCGTCGTCGGGCTGTCCCTGATCCTGCTGACGATGGTCTTCCGGTCCATCGCCGTGCCGATCAAGGCGGCGCTCGGCTACCTGCTCTCGGTCGGGGCGGCTTTCGGCGCCGTGACGGTCGTGTTCGAGTGGGGCTGGCTGGCGGATGCGCTGCACGTCGACAAGACCGGCCCGATCATCTCCTTCATGCCGATCATCCTGATGGGCGTCCTCTTCGGCCTCGCCATGGACTACGAAGTGTTCCTGGTGAGCCGCATCCGCGAGGACTACGTGCACGGCGGGAACGCGCGGCGCGCCATCCAGAGCGGGTTCGTCGGCTCGGCGAAGGTGGTCACGGCCGCCGCGATCATCATGATCTCGGTCTTCGCCGCCTTCGTGCCGGAAGGCGACGCCTCGATCAAACCCATCGCCCTCGGGCTCGCCGTGGGCGTCTTCGTCGACGCGTTCCTCGTCCGGATGACGCTCGTGCCCGCCGTGCTGCAATTGCTCGGCGACAAGGCGTGGTGGATGCCGCGCTGGCTCGACCGCATCCTGCCGTCGTTCGACGTGGAGGGCGACGGCCTTCAGAAGGAGCTCGAGCTCGCGGAATGGCCGGAACCGGGCACGCAGACCGTGGCCGCGGCCGACGGCCTGACGGTGAGCGCACGCAAGCGCCGGCTGGTCGGCGACGTGTCCTTCCGGCTCGGGAACGGCGAGGCCTTCGTCGTCCACGGCGGCGACCGCACCGCCGCTCTCGCGCTCCTGATGGCGATCACCGGACGCACCCACGTCGACGGCGGGACCGTCAAGGTCGCGGGCTTCGTGCTGCCGACCCGCGGCTCGGCGGTCCGTTCGCGCACCTCGATCGTGCGCCTGGACCACTCCGAGACGCCCGTCGACGACATCCGCCGCGCCCTGGCCAGTGGGCCGCAACTGCTTGCCCTCGACGCAGCGGACTCCGTCACCGACCCGGTGGAGCGCCGTCGCATCCACGGCGAGCTGACCGCCGCGCTCAGCCGCGCCCGGGTCGAGGATCGCCCGTTCGCGATCGTCGTGAGCTGCGTGGATCCCTCCGGCCTGGACGACCTGCTGCCCTCGACCGTCGAGCCGACCGCCGTCGACCTGGACGACGCGCCCCGCCGCCCGCGTGTCGTGACCGCGGCCGACCCCACCGACCCCTCCGACTCCGACCGCGCCGAGCACGGCGCCCACCTCGAGAAGGCGAACGCCTGATGTCCACGCCCCCCTCTCCCCTGCGCCGCCCCCGGTCCCTGTTCTCGCTCGAGCGGATGCGCTCGGACAAGCGGATCACCTGGCTCACCATCGCGGGCATCCTGCTGGTCCCCATCGTCATCGGCGGTCTGCTGGTCTGGGCGCTCTGGAACCCGACCGAGCGCCTGCACGACGTGAGGGCGGCCGTCGTCAACCTCGACCAGCCGGTGAAGCTGAACGGCCAGACCGTCCCTCTCGGCCGCCAGTTGGCCGCGGGACTCCTCGACAGCACGAACGACAACTTCGACTGGGTCCTGACCGATAAGAAGGACGCGGACAAGGGCGTGGCCAGCGGCGAGTACGTGTCCGTGGTCACGATCCCCGAGAACTTCTCGAAGGCGGCGACCTCGACCGCCGGCGCGGCGTCGGCCGCGACGCAAGCCACCATCGAGGTCCGCACCAGCCCGGAGTCGAAGCTCGTGGACCCGGCCATCAGCCAGGCGGTGACCACGACGGCGACCTCGGTGCTGAACAAGCAGCTCACGTCGACGTACATCGAGAACGTCTACCTCGGCTTCAACACGCTCGGGGAGCAGCTGGGCACGGCGGCCACCGGGGCTGACAAGCTCGCGACCGGACTCACACAGCTGGCGAGCGGGACGCACCAGCTCGCCGACGGGACGTCGCAACTCGCGACGGGCGCCTCATCGCTGGCGGGCGGGGTCTCTCAGCTCGCAGACGGAACTTCCGGCCTGGCGAGCGGTCTGCAGCAGCTGTCCCAGCGCGGACCGGAGTTGAACGGGGGCGCGCAGAAGCTCGCGGACTCAGCTGCCACGGCGTCATCCACTCTGACCCCCGCTGCCGCCGCGATCACCACGGCGACGCAGCAGAACTGCGCTCCGCCGATCGTCGACCCGAAGCTCGGGGCGCTCTGCCAGGCGCTCTCCGGCCAGCTCGTCAACCTGAACACGGCGCAGGCGTACAGCGCGGGTGTCGCATCAGGCGCGCAGACCTTCGCCTCGCAGCTCGGTCAGTACACCGGCGGCGTCGCGCAGTCCGCGTCCGGCGCGCAGCAGCTCGCCTCCGGCGCCTCCCAGTCGGCGGACGGCGCGCAGCAGTTCGCGACCGGCGTGCAGCAGCTCAGCGACGGCGTCCCCGCGCTCGCCTCCGGCGCCGACCAGTCGGCGTCCGGTGCGACGTCGCTGGCCTCGGGCCTCCACACGGCGGTGAAGCAGCTCCCCCACTACGACAGCGGCGAGCGGACCAGCCTCGCGAAGGTGGCGGCCGAGCCTGTCACGCAGAAGACCTCGGGCACCGCCGCCTTCGGCAGCACGAGCATCCCGCTGTTCGCCTCCGTCGCTCTCTGGCTGGGCGCTCTCGCGACGTTCCTCGTGCTCCAGGCCCTCTCCCGTCGCGCGCTGCTGACTTCGCGCGCCGCCGGGCGCATCGCCCTGGACGGGTTCCTCCCCGCCGCCGCGCTCGGCGTGGTCCAAGGCGCCCTCGTCGCCGGAGTGATGGCGCCGGCGCTCGGGCTCGAGGTCGGGCACTGGTTCGGCTTCGCCGCGCTTGCCGCTGCGACGGGCATCGCCTTCGCCGCGGTCAACCACGGGCTGGTCGCTCTGCTCGGCGGAGTCGGGCGGTTCCTCTCGATGCTGGTCGTTGTGGTGACCCTGGCCTCCGGCATCGTGTCGACGGCGCCTGGATTCTTCGACGCCGCGCTGCCGTGGCTGCCGACCTCCCCCGCCGTCACGGCGCTGCAGGGAGCGATCGACGGCTCGGCGGATGCCTGGCGCGGGCTGGGCGGCCTGCTGCTGTGGGCGGCGTTCGGCTTCGCTCTCGCCCTGATCGCGGTCGCCCGGCGCCGCGTCATCGCCGCGGCCCAGTTGCTGCCGGCCGAGTAGCGGCGATCAGCTGGTGAACGCCAGCGCCAGTGTCGAGAGGACGACCGTCACCGGCGCGACGATCAGCCCCAGAAGCATGTAGCGGCTCCACCGGATCTCAACGTCGAAGGACGTCAAGCGCTGGTGCCAGAGCAGGGTCGCCAGCGACGCCCACGGGGTGATCAGGGGGCCGGCATTCACACCGATCAGGAGCGCGGCCAGGCGCACCGGGCTGTCCGCGACCGGCTCGAGGGCCAGGTAGGCCGGAAGGTTGTCGATCGCGTTCGCGCCGACCAGGCCGGTCATCGAGAGCCGCAGCAGGGCCAGCGGGGAGTCGCCCGTCCCCGACACCATGGCCATCAGGGTCCCGAGCCCCGCCGCGTGCAGCGCCTCGATGCACAGGAACAGTCCGAGCGCGAGCAGCACGAGCTGCCACGGCAACAGCCAAAACCTCAGCACCGTCCGCCGGCGGATCAGGAACACCACCGCGAGCACGAGCGCGGCGATCGTCGTCGGCAGCCACACCGGCAGCCCGGACACCAGCAACGGCATCAGTACGACCACGACAGCACCGGAGATCCAGAACAGCACCTGGTCTTCGATCCCGTCCTCGTCGCCTGTCTCGTAGCGGACGAGCAGCGACCGCCGCGCGATCAGGAAGACGACGACCATGGGCACCGCCATCGCGACCAGCGCCGGCGCGAGCATCAGCGACGCGAACGCTGCGGGCGACGGATCGCCCATCGTGTGCTGGGCCAGCAGGTTGGTGAGGTTGGAGACCGGGAGCAGCAGCGACCCGGCGTTCGCCATCCACACGGTCGTCAGAGCGAACGGCAGCGGGTTCAGCCCGGCGTGCCGCGCCATCACGATGACCACCGGGGTGAGCAGGACGGCCGTCGTGTCGAGCGACAGGAAGATCGTGCTCAGAGCGGCGACCAGCACGACCAGCAACCAGAGGACCCACGCTCGGCCGCGTCCCCACCGCGCCGTCTGTTGGGCCAGCGCGGTGAAGACGCCCGCTTCGGCCGCGAGTTCGGTCACCACGGTGATCGCGACGACGAAGAGCAGGATGGGCCACACCCGGTCCCACAGTTCGACGACCTCGGGAACGGGCAGCAGCCCAGCCGCCACGGCGATGCCACCGAGCACGAGGAGCACGGCGCCGACGAGTGCGGTGCGCATCCTCCTCCTCCCGGTCCAGACCATGGAAGCGTACGCTACGGGGCGACACCGAAAGGAACGGGATGCGCAAGTACCTCTTCAACGGGGCCGTGATCAGTGCGGCGATCGGCCTGTGGACCACCGTCCAGACGTCCAAGAACGGGCCGCGCGACTGGCGCATCCCTCTGATGTGGATCAACGCGGCCATCTCTCTCGCGCTGGCGGTCGGAGCGGTGGTGCAGGAGTCACGGGAGGCGTCCGAGCGCCAGTCGAAGCCGGTTCGTGCCGGAAAGGGTCGCTGACCCGCCGATTTCCGCCGATTCTCTCGGCGTGTCCAGCGGGTTCCCGCGCTGAACGTCCAGGACACTTGTAGTTATTGGTGAACCTGGAAGGGGTTGCGCGATGTTTGGTCGTAGGCGGCACGCCGCGGCAGTTCCAGCGGCTCCGGTCCCTCAGTTGACGGACGCCCAGATCCTCGAGCTCGTCCACGTCAAGGTGGCTGAGCTGATCGGCGAGAACGGTGAGTGGACGGTCGTCCGTCGCGCTCAGAACGACACCGACACCATCTTCCACTCCATCCTCGCCCAGTCCGTCTCGGTCGGTATCGCCGCCGCGATCGCCGACGCGCGTCGCCGGCTCGAGGCCGGCGAGTCGCTCTCCGAGCCGCTGCACCTCGCGCCCGCCGTCGCCGACGAACCCGTCGTGACCGTCGTCGAGCCGCTCGCCGCCGAGCCCGCAGCGTTCGTCGCGGAGACGGCCGTCGAGGGCACCCCCGCTGAGGAGGCGCCCGTCGCGGAGCTCGAGCCGGCCGCGTTCGGCTGGGAGCCCGCGCCGATCACGCAGTGGACGGACCTCCGCAGGCCGGTGACCGGCGAATTCCCGGTCATCACGCAGCGCTCAGCGGCCTGACCGCCTGCGCGCCGGCGATCGGCATGCGCCGTCAGCCCAACTCCGCCCAGTCATTCGGGCCCTCCGACCCCGCCGGGTACTCCTCGAGGGGCACTCTCCCATCGCGCCATGCCGCGATCACCGGTTCGACGATCCGCCAGCACTCGACAGCCGTGTCGGCTCGAACGGACAGCGACGGGTCGCCGTCGAGGATGCCCTCCAGCACCTCGCCGTAGGCCAGCAGGGCACCCGGCCCGAAGTCGGCCGTCAGCGTCGTCCGTTCCAGCTCGTACGGGTCGCCGCTGCCGTTGATGTTGAGCTCGATCGACATCGAGTCCGGGGCGAACAAGAGCCGCAGCTTGGCCGGCTCGCTCGCCCCCGTGAGCCCGGAGGGCACGTGCTGGGCCGGCGTGAAGGTGATCACCATCTCGCGGCGCCTGCCGCCGAGGGCCTTCCCGGAGCGCAGGGTGAACGGCACGCCCTTCCACCTCCAGGTGTCGACCTGGAGCGTCACCTCGGCGAGTGTCTCCGTCTCGCGCGACGGATCGACGCCGGCCTCGTCGGCGTACGCCGGCAGCTTCTTTCCGTCGATCTCCCCCGCGGCGTACCGTGCGCGCCGGCTGGCGGCGACCGGGTCGCCGTCCCACACCTTCGTCGCACGCAGCACCAGCTGCTTCGCGTCGCGGAGGTCGGGCGCGCCCAGGGTCGACGGAGGCTCCATGGCGAGCACCGCGATGACCTGGAGCAGGTGGCTCTGGATCATGTCCATCAGGGCACCGGCGCCGTCGTAGTACCGCGCACGGTTCTCCAGCGCCAGTGTCTCGTCGTAGATGACGTCCACCCGCTCGATGTGCAGGCCGTCCCAGATCGGCTCCAGGATGCTGTTGGCGAAGCGCACGCCGAGGATGTTGAAGACGCTGGAGCGCCCCAGGAAGTGGTCGACCCGGTGGATCTGGTCCTCGGGGACCAGCTTGGCGAGCTGTGCGTTGAGTGCGATCGCGCTCTTCCGGTCGGTGCCGAACGGCTTCTCCAGCGCGAGGGTCAGCCCCTCGGGCAGCTCGAACGTTCCCAGCGCGTGGCATGCCTTCGCGGCGATGGCGGGCGGCACCGCGAAATAGAGGGCGGGGACGCCGTCCACACTCGCCAGCAGGTCCTTCAGGTCGTCCGCGCTCGTGGCGTCGGACTTCACGTAGCGGGTCTCCTTCAGGAGCCGTTTCACGGCGTCCCCTGAGGCGTCGACGGTCGCGAACGACTTCTCGACGATCGCGCGCCAGCCGTCGTCGTCCAAATCGTCGCTGCTCGATCCGACCAACGAGAACGACCGCTTGGGCTGATCGGTGAGCAGCTGTCCGATGGCAGGGAGGAGGAGCCGTGACGTGAGATCGCCGGATGCTCCGAGAATCACAAGAGTGTCCACGGACTGCGTCATGCCCATCACAGTACGGCCATACTGGGAATATGTCGCTCCCCATCGAGGATTACGCCCTGATCAGTGACTGCTTCACCGGGGCGCTCGTCGGTAAGGACGGCAGCATCGACTGGCTGTGTCTGCCCCGCTACGACTCCCGCTCCATGTTCGGCGCTCTGCTCGGCACCGAGGACCAGGGCCGCTGGCTGCTCGCCCCCGCCGACGCGTCCGCGACCAGCACGCGCCGCTACGAGAAGGACACGATGATCCTCGTGACCCGGTGGGTGACTCCTGACGGCGAGGTGGAGGTCGTCGACCTGATGCCGATGCACGACCACCGCGCCGACATCGTGCGGCGCGTGCGCGGGGTCCGCGGCACTGTGCGCATGCAGCAGGACCTGCGGATCCGGTTCGGCTACGCGACCGCGATCCCATGGGTCCGGCAGGAGAAGGCGGAGAGTCCGCACGCACTGATCGCCGTCGCGGGCCCGGACGCGATCGTCGTCCGCGGCGCCGAGCTGCACCCGGCGAACCACTCGCATCAGGGTGAGTTCACCGTGAAGGCCGGTGAGACCGTCGACCTCACCCTCACCTGGTATCCGTCGCACCGGGACGCTCCCCCAGCGCTCGACGTCGAGGCGTCCGTGGAGCTCACCCGCGGCTGGTGGACCGAGTGGGCGAGCGGATGCGACCACCAGGGGCCGTATCGGGACGAAGTCGTCCGCTCTCTGGTGCTGCTCCGCGCGCTCTCGCACCTGGAGACCGGCGGCATCGTCGCGGCAGCCACCACGTCGCTTCCGGAGGCGTTCGGCGGCGAACGGAACTGGGACTACCGCTACGTGTGGCTGCGGGATGCGTCACTCACCATCGGCGTGCTGCTCGCCCACGGCTACAACGACTACGTCGACCACTGGCGCGACTGGCTGCTCCGGGCGATCGCCGGCGACCCCGGCGACGTGCAGATCATGTACGGCCTGGCCGGGGAACGTGACCTGGACGAGCGCATCATCGACAGCCTCCCTGGCTATCAGGGCGCGCATCCGGTGCGCATCGGCAACGGCGCCTCCACCCAGTTCCAGGCGGACGTGGTCGGTGAGGTGATGCTCGCCCTCGACCGCGGCCGACGTGCCGGCAACGCGGAGACCCGGTTCTCGTGGGCCCTCCAGCGCGCGTTGATGGGCTACCTGGAGCAGCACTGGCGGGAGCCGGATCACGGCATCTGGGAGATCCGCGACAAGCCGCGCCATTTCACCCACTCGCGGGTGCTGGTGTGGGCGGCGTTCGACTGCGCCATCCGCGCCGTCGAGGAGTACCACCTGGACGGACCGGTCGAGCGGTGGAAGCGCGAGCGCGCCGCCATCCGCGCCGACATCGAGGCCAACGGGTGGGACGCGCACCGCGGCACGTATGTTCAGCACTTCGGCAGCTCCGAGGTGGATGCGTCGCTCCTGCAGCTGGCGCCGGTCGGCTACATCGACGCCGACGACCCGCGCATGCTGGGCACGGTCCGCGCGATCGAGGAGGACCTGCTGCGGGATGGTCTGCTGCTGCGCTACCGCACCGAGTCGGGGGTCGACGGCCTCCCGCCCGGGGAGCACCCCTTCCTCGCCTGCTCGTTCTGGCTGGTGGAGCAGTACGCCGCTTCCGGCCGCCGGGAGGACGCCGTCCGCATGATGGACCGGCTGGTCGGTCTGGCGAACGATGTCGGTATGCTCTCCGAGGAATACGACGTCGAAGGCCGCTCCCACGCGGGCAACACGCCGCAGGCCCTGACGCACTTGGCCCTGGTCCGCGCGGCGGACGCGATCGGCGGTATACCGCTGTGAGTTCCAGCCCCACCATGGACGCGGGGACCCTCGAAGACACCGGCACGGACGTGCTGCTCGAGCTGGGCTCCCCGTGGATCACCATCGTCTGGAACGACCCGGTCAACCTGATGAGCTACGTGACCTACGTCTTCCAGACCTACTTCGGCTTCTCCCGCCGAGAAGCGAAACGACTGATGATGCTGGTGCACAACGAGGGTCGCGCGGTCGTCGCCACAGGAACCCGTGAGGAGATGGAGCGGCACGTGGAGGCCATGCACGACTACGGCCTATGGGCGACGCTGACCAAGGCGGACGCATGATCCCTTTCCGGAAACGGAAGGACGGCCGGGTGGTCGGGCGCTTCCAGGAGGAGGAGGCGCAGCTCCTGGTCTCCCTCGCCGAGGAGGCGATCGAACTCGCGCGTTCCGCCGCCGAACCCGACGTGACGGCCGGCTCCGACGCCGCGCTGCACAGGCTGCTGCCCGACGCGTATCCCGATGATCCGGAGGCCTCGGCGGAGTTCCGCCGGTTCACCGCGGCCGGTCTCGCCGACCGCAAGGAGGCGAACGCACGCACGGTGATCGAGTCGCTGCCCCTGGGGGATGCCGATCTGGTCGAGGTCTCCCTGGACGAGACCCAGGCCACCGCCTGGCTGCGCTCGATCACCGACATCCGCCTGGTCCTCGCCGCACGACTCGGCATCTTCGAGGACGGCGACGAGGGCGACATCCACGACGACGAGTCGGCGCTGCAACGCGTCGTATACGACTGGCTCGCCGGGGTGCAGGAGTTCCTGGTGCTGGCGCTGCAGGCGCGGCGCTGACCACGCACGCGGCGCCGACCGCTCCTACCGCTCCGACGCTCAGACCGGGTACCGCACCGCAGCGGCGACCGCCCCTCCCCCGGGCACGTCTTCGGCACGCAACGCGTACACCTTCGCCTTCGACCCGAGCGCGCGGCGCAGGATCTCGTCGACGACCCCGTAGTCGCCCGGCTCGTCGTCGCTGCCCAGGTTGATCGCCCCGGTCTCGTCGTCGACCGTCCCCGGCACGCGCCGGTCGATGTCGATCACGAGCGACTCGACCGCGCCGAACGTCGCTGCGCGAGCGATGTCGCTCAGGTCGACGAGCGCCGTTCCGGCGGCGATCCGCGCCTCGTAGTTCTCCCGGAGCGCGGCCACCTTGCCGGCGTACAGCCGGTCGAGCACGCCGCGTGCGGCGGCGGCGAGCTCCTCGTCCGTCTTCTCCTCCGGGTTGCCGCCGATCGTCTCTGCGATGAGCCGCGGGTGTTCGCCCGCTCCGCGGAAGATGCCGGCGAGCGGCTCGGCCGCGGCCAGGATGAGCGGCTCGGTCGAGTTCGCCAGCAGCGGGTGGAGGGCGCGCTCGATCGCCTGGACGTACTCCAGCATCCGCACTTTCTGGCCTTCCGAGCCCTGCAGGCGGCCGTCCGGCGAGCGCCCGCTCACCGAGGACAGCCCGACCGCCGCCGCGACGTCCCGCGGCATGCCCGGAACGTCGACGCGCTCCGGTGGCCGGTCGGGCGTGACGTGCAGCAGCCGCACGGAGTTGCCGGCGAGGGCCAGGATGAGCGCCGACTGCGGGAAGGTCAGCGCCCGGAGCAGCGGCTTGACGTAGAACCGGTCGGCGATCTCGCACGCCGTTCCGAGCCGGTTCGGAAGGCGGAACGTCTCGGAGATCTCGCCGTCGAGGAACACAGCGAGTGAGCGCGACTGATAACGCCAGAAGTCCCGGTCTTCCAGGATGCTCTCCCCTTCCGTCTGGATCGAGTGGATGCGCGACCGCGGCACCCCCAGCTTCTCGAGCGCGCGGACCGCGCTCGTCAGATGGTTCTTGAGCTCGATGCGCGCCCGGTCCGCCTCCGCCGGTGTCGTCCCGGTGGGCAGGTAGATGCTCACGCACCCGGGTTGCCGTAGTGCGGCGATCCGTTCGACGTCGGCCTTGGTGGGAATGTCCTTGTACTCCACAGGTGGTCCTCCTGCCCCGTCGGTGCGGCATCGTCGGTCGCGGTCCCGCCAGTCTCGTCGCGCTTCAGGGGCGTTCACAAGGGTCATGTTGACTTTCGCACGATCCGCGCCTACCGTCCCTTAAACCGGTTTAGATGACGACGTGGATCACGCGCCGCACGACCACGAGGGGCCGCAACGATGCGCAACCGACAACTGACCATGCCGCGGGCGGCGCTTGCGCTGACGCTGGGCGGTGCACTCGCCGTCACCGGCGTCGCGCTCCCGGCGCAGGCCGCGATTCCGGCTCAGGCGACCTCGTCCACGGTCGCCCCGGCGACGCCGAAGCTCACCAATCTGTCGCATCTCGACTTCCTCCTCGACGACGTGCCCCTCCTCGCCGGCGTGCCAGGCCACACCACCTACCGCGCGGCGGAGGAGCCGTCCGCGCGCGCTCCGTGGGTCTACGCCGACCGGCAGGCCGACGGGAGCTTCCACCGCGTCGGAGGCGGACCGATCACCGACCCGGTCCGGGGCTGGTACGCGCAGGGCGCGTACGACGCGGACGACATCTCCCGTGCCGCCGTCGTGTACCTGCGCGATTGGAAGCAGAACGGCACGGCGTCCAGTCGGACCACGGCGTATGAGCTGCTCCGTTCTCTCACCTACCTGCAGACCGCCGACGGTCCGAACGCCGGGAACGTGGTCCTCTGGCAGCAGCACGACGGGACACTGAACCCGTCGGCGATTCCGAAGGAGCTCCCGGACCCGTCCGACTCGGCCGAGTCGTTCTGGCTGGCGCGCACGGTGTGGGCGCTCGGCGAGGGCTATGCCGGCTTCCGGTCGGCCGACCCGGCGTTCGCGTCGTTCCTCGCCGACCGGATGCACCTGGCGTTGTCCGCTCTGGAGCGCCAGTCGCTCGCCCAGTACCCGCAGACACAGCTCGCAAACGGGGTCTCCGTACCGGGCTGGTTGATCGTCCGCAGTGCCGGCGCGACGGCCGAAGCGGTCCTCGGGCTGAGCGCCTTCGTGGCCGCGTCGCCGAGCGACGCCGCCGCGCACACCGCGCTGGCGCACTACGCCGACGGCATCGCCAAGCTGCAGAGCGGCGGCGTCGGCCAGTGGCCGTTCGGCGCCCTGCTCCCCGAGGCGAACTCCCCCACGTTCTGGCACGCCTGGGCCGGGATGCAGCCGGCCGCGCTCACCGCCGCCGCGGGCGTACTCGGCGACAGCACCCTCCAGACGGCAGCGACCACGGACCTCGCCCAGTTCACGGCGCAACTCCTCGCGACGGGCGGTCCGGACAACGGCTGGACGCCGACCCCGGCGGACCGCAGCCAGATCGCGTACGGCGTCGACTCCCGCGTCGAGGGGCTCATCGCCGCCTCCGACGCGACCGGAGCAACGGGGCTGGCCGCCCTGGCCGGTGCGCAGGCGGCCTGGTACTTCGGCGCCAACCGCTCCGGCGCACCGGCCTACGATCCGGCGACCGGCGTCTGCGTCGACGGCATCGCGCCGGATGGCACGGTCAACCACAACTGCGGGGCCGAGTCGGTCATCCACACGCAGCTGAGCATGCTCGCGCTTGATGCGCATCCCGCTATCGCCCGCACCGCCACCGCGCTCACCCGCACCACCGCGACCGACGGGCTCAGCGTCGTCGAGGCGGAGAGCGGGACCACGACCGGTTCCGTGACCACGGTGACCCCGCCGTCGGCATGGACCGGGTCCGCCAACTGGTCGGGCGGGGCCTATCTGCAGGCGGGCGCCGGCTCGACCGTCACGCTCACGCTCCCGGCGGGCCACCCCGCCGCGCGCATCCTGCCCATCGCCGATCTCGGACCCGGGGGCTCGGGGACGACGAGCTGGACGGCGTCCAGCTGGCGACTCACCCTTCCCCTCGGCCGCACCGACAACGTGCGCGCCGGCGCACAGGGCATCGCGCCCAGCCCGGTCTTCCTTCTGCCGCAGACGCTCGCCGTCCCCGTCCCGGCCCAAGCGACCAGCGTGACGGCGAAGGTCGACGGCACGGCACGGTTGGATGCGATCCTCGTGCAACCGATCGTGTCGCATCTCGGGCTGGCCGGCACGACGAGCCTCGACGTCTACGTCAACGCGACGAAGCTGCCTGTTCCGCAGAAGATCGACGCGACCGGTCCGGTGACCGCGACAAGCTACGACTCCGCGGGGCGGCAGGCCGGGAGCGCCCGCACCGTCGGCGCCCACGGCTTCGTGCTCGTCCTGCCGGGCGGCCTCACCACGGTGAGCCCGAAATGAGCACCGAAAGCGTCACCATCAACGACGTCGCGCGAGCGGCGGGCGTGAGCAAGTCATTGGTCTCGCTCACCCTCAACGACCGGCCCGGAGTGAAGAGCGAGACACGGGAACGCATCCTGCAGACCGCGCACGATCTCGGCTGGGCGCCGCACCCCGGTGCCCGCGGACTCACCACCCGGCGCGCCTACGCGCTCGGCCTGGTGCTCCACCGCCAGCCGCGGACGATCGAGGTCGACCCGTTCTTCGCCGCCTTCATCGCGGGCGTCGAGACCGTGCTTGCGGAGCGCGGCAACGTGCTCGTGCTGACCGTCGTGCCGGACCGGGAAGCCGAAGAGCGCGCGTACGCCCGGCTCGCCGCCGACAAGCGCGTCGACGGCTTCCTCCTGACCGATCTGCTGGCCGACGACGCGCGCATCCCCCTCATCGAACGGCTGGGCTCCTCCGCCGTGTCGCTCGGTGCGCCCCCCGGCGGCAGCCCCTTCCCGGTCATCACCCGCGACTACGACGCCGGCATCGACGACCTCGTCGCGCACCTGGTCGGTCTCGGGCATCGCCGGATCGCCCACGTCTCCGGCGACGAGCGGATGCTTCACGGTCTGCGCCGTCGCGAGCGCTTCGAGAGCGCGGCGCGGGCGGCCGGCGTCACCCCGGTCATCGTCCCCACCGACTTCTCTCCCGAGCAGGGCGCCGAGGCCACGAAGGCCCTGCTCGAGCGGGAGGACCGCCCCACGGCCATCGTCTACGGGAACGACCCCATGGCGATCGCCGGCATGGGCGTCGCGCACGAACGAGGTCTCGACCTTCCGGGCGAGCTCTCGGTCACCGGGCTGGACGGCTCCCAGATCGGGTCGTTCGTCTACCCATCCCTCACCACCCTCGACAACGACCCGGCCGGCTTCGGGCTCGCCGCCGCCACCGCACTGCTGCGGCTGGTGGAGGACGGCGAACCGGGCGACGTCGCCCTGCCCCCCGCCCGGCTGGTGGTGCGCGCTTCCACGGCGCCACCCGCAGGACGCTGAACACAATCCCATCGAAAGGCAACACCATGCGACAGAACTCCAAACGAGTGAGCAGACTCGCCGTCTCACTCCTCACCGCCGGCGTCATCGCCGGCACGCTGGCGGCGTGCGGCTCCAGCGGCGGAGGTTCCAGCGACGCCATGAAGGCGCACGGCCCCATCACCATCTGGTACTCGAACAACGCGCAGGAGGTGCAGTGGGGCAAGTCGATCGTCTCGGCCTGGAACTCCGCGCATCCCAAGGAGCAGATCAAAGCTCAGGAGGTGCCGGCGGGCAAGAGCACCGAGGAGGTCATCGGCGCCGCCATCACCGCCGGCACGACGCCGTGCCTCGTCTTCAACAACCTCCCCGCCGCGACCGGTCAGTGGCAGAAGCAGGGCGGCCTGGTCGACCTCTCCAAGTTCTCGGACGGCGCGAAGTACATCGAGGCGCGGAGCGGGGATGCGGCCAAGCAGTACAAGTCGGCCGACGGCGACTACTACCAGATGCCGTGGAAGCAGAACCCGGTGATGATCTTCTACAACAAGGCGATCTTCCAGAAGGCCGGGCTCGACCCGGAGAACCCGAAACTGTCGACCTACGCCGACTTCATGGCGGCGGCCCAGCAGATCAAGTCCTCGGGGGCAGCGCCCTACGCCATCTACCCGGCGCCGACCAGCGAGTTCTTCCAGGTCAACTTCGACTACCTGCCGCTGCTCGCGGCAGAGAGTGGCGGAAAGACCTTCATCGAAGACGGCAAGGCGACGATCACCAGCCAGGCTTCGCTCGACGTGGCGAACTTCTGGAAGCAGATCTACGCCGCCAACCTGGCCGGCAAGGAGCAATTCCAGGGTGACGCCTTCGAGGCCGGCAAGTCGGCGATGGCCATCGTGGGCCCGTGGGCGATCGCGTTCTACGGCGACAAGGTGCAGTGGGGTTCCGTCCCCGTCCCCACAAAGGACGGCAAATCGGCCGACCAGACGTACACCTTCCCGGACGCGAAGAACATCGGCATGTACACCTCGTGCAAGAACCAGGGCACGGCGTGGGATGTGATCAAGTTCGCGACCAGCAAGGCGCAGGACGGCAAGCTGCTCGAGATCACCGGCCAGATGCCGATCCGGACCGACGTGGCCACGACCTATGCGGACTACTTCAGCTCGCACCCGGCCTACAAGGAGTTCGGCGCGCAGAGCGCCCACACCGCCGACGACCCGACCGGCACCAACACCATCGCCCAGATGCAGGCTCTACGTGACGCCTACACGAAGGCGGTCGTGAACGGCAGCGGTTCGGTCGAGGACGCCTTCAAGGCCGCCGCCCAGAAGATCGACAAGCTCCAGGCCCAGAAGTAGCCATGAGCGCCATCTCCACACGACCGGCGGCGGGCACAACGCCTGCCGCCGGTCCGGGCCGGCGCCACCGCGCGCCGATCGTGCAACGCATCCTCGGCAAGAACCCGCTCGGCTGGCTGTTCGGCGCGCCGTACATCGTGTTCGTGCTGGTGATCTTCGCGTTCCCGCTGTGCTTCGCGGTGTACATGTCGTTCTTCGACTACTTCTTCGCGGCACCGGGCGCCACGGTCAACCGGCCGTTCGTCGGCCTGGACAACTACATCCAGGCGTTCACCGACCCTGCCGTGCTGCAGTCGTTCGTCAACGTCGGCATCTTCCTGATCATCAACGTGCCGCTCACCGTGGTGCTCTCGTTGCTGCTCGCCTCCGGCCTCAACAGCGTCACGCGCTTCCGCACCTTCCTGCGGACGAGCTACTACGTCCCCTACGTGACCGCCAGCGTTGCGATCATCGGAGTGTGGCTGTTCCTGTTCGGGCAGAACGGGCTGGTCAACAACATCCTCGGGTCGCTCGCGCCGAGCCCCAGCTGGCTCTCCAGCCCGACACTGGCCATGCCGACCATCGCGATCTACGTGACCTGGAAAGGCCTCGGGTTCTACATCCTGCTGTACCTCGCAGCGCTGCAGAACGTGCCGACCGAGCTGTACGAATCGGCCGCGACCGACGGGGCGGGCAAGGTCCGCCAGTTCTTCTCGGTCACCGTGCCCGGCGTGCGAACCGCCACCGTCCTGGTGCTCCTGCTCGCGACGATCACCGGCGCCAACCTGTTCACCGAGCCGTACCTGCTGACCGGAGGCGGCGGACCGGACGGGCACTCCACCAGCCCGGTGCTGCTGATCTACCAGCAGGGCATCCAGCAGGGTCACCCGGGCTACGCCGCCGCCATCGGGGTCGTTCTCGTGATCGGTGTGCTCATCATCGCGTGGCTCCAGAACCGTTTCGTAGGAGAGAGGGACTGATGACGCAGACAGCACCGCGCAGAACCGCCGAACCGTCGCCTGCCCGCAAGCGTCGGCGTGACCTCGCTACTCCGAGCCACCTGAGCCGGCGGCAGGCGATCCTTCAAGGCATCGTGCTCGCCATCGGCGCGATCGCGTTCCTGTTCCCGTTCTATTACATGTTCGTCGGGTCACTGCAGACGTCGCCCGATACGACGGTCGCCGGCGCCTTCCCGAACCCGGGGAACCTGACGCTGAACAACTATGTCGCGATCAACTCGCGCATCAACCTGCTCAGCGGCCTCGTGAACTCGGGCATCTTCACCGGTGGCGTGCTGCTCGGGACGGTCGTGTTCGGCGTCCTCGCCGGGTATTCACTGGCGATCCTGCAGTGGCGCGGTCGGGGTGCGACGTTTGCCCTGGCGCTCCTGGTGCAGACGATTCCCTTCCAGCTGCTGATGATTCCGCTGTACGTGCTCATCGCGCGCAGCTACGGGCTCGCCGACAACTACCTCGGGATGATCCTGCCCTTCGCGATCAACTCCGCCGCTGTGCTCATCTTCCGCCAGTACTTCCTCCAGTTGCCGCGCGAGCTGTTCGACGCGGCAAGGATCGACGGCGCGGGCGAGTTCACACTGCTGTGGCGGATCGCGCTCCCCCTGGTGCGGCCGGCACTCGTGACCGCGCTGCTGCTGACCTTCATCGGCCCGTGGAACGAGTTCCTCTGGCCGTTCCTGATCACGAAGGAGGCGAGCCTGCAGCCGCTCGCCGTCTCGCTGGCGAACTACATCTCGACGGTCTCGGGGTCCACCGCAAACCCGTACGGGTCGATCCTGGCCGGCGCGGTCGTGCTCGCGGCGCCTGTCGTCGTGCTGTTCATCGTGTTCCAGCGCTACTTCACGTCGAGCGACCTCGGCTCGTCCGTCAAAGGCTGAACAGACACAGATAAGGAACCATGGAAGACCTTCACACGGCACCGGCCGAGCGCGACGCTCTGCTCGCCAGCTACCGCGAGGCCCTGGCGCACACCAACGCGCTCACCGACCGCATCTCGACCGACCAGTTCTCGGCGCACTACCCCGAGCGCCCGGACTGGGCGATCGGTCCGTTCCAGCGGGACGACGACCTGACCTTCCGCCAGGAGGGCCAGTGGGACGACCCGACGGATGTTGGATGGACGAGCGACTCCATCTTCAATCCGACGGTCATCGAGCGTGGCGACGAGTTGCACCTCTTCTATCGCGCATCACCGCGCAAGGAGTCGACCGCGAGCCGGATCGGTCACGCCGTCCGCCGCGACGGCGCCTGGCACGACTCCCCCGAGAACCCGGTGGTGTACCCGACGCTCGCGAACGAGACGCTCGGTTGCGAGGACCCGAAGGTCTACGCGCTGGACGACGGCTACGTGCTGTTCTACAACGCGATCTGGCGGCGGGAGGACGGCACGGTGGCCGTCGACATCATGTCGGCCGTCTCCCACGACCTCGAGCACTGGGAGAAGCGCGGCCTTGTGGTGCCGTACGACGTCTCCGAGTACTGGGCCAAGGGAGCCGTCCTGCCTCGGGACGAGACCGGCCGCGCGGTCCGCATCGGCGGCGACTACCTGATGTTCCTGTCGGAGGGATGCGGCGGCCGCCCCACGATCGGACGCTCCAGCGACGGGCTCGACTGGCGGTTCGAGACGCAGCCGTACCTCGACCTGACACCGCTGGCCGGCTCCCTGTTCGAGGTCGCCTGCGCGGTCGTCGACGGAGATCGCCTCGTGCTGGACTTCTTCTACGCAGACGAGCACGGTGACTTCGCCGCCGCTCAGGCGCTGTACCGGCTCGACGACCCCTTCGCGCAGCTGGAGCTCAACCGGGGCGGCTCCCTCGCCTGGGGCGGCCTCCAGAAGATCGCAGGCCGCTGGTCGTTCGCGCAGGGCTGGGACGCGCCGAAGGACACCCGCGAACTGTACTTCTACCGGGAGGTGGACGCATGACCCCGTTTCCGTATCGGCTGACCCGCGCCGGCGTGGTGATGACCCCCGCTGCCGGCGACCCGCTCGAGGCGGAGGGCGTCCTCAACCCGGCCTCCGGCCGCGGCCCCGACGGTGAGCTGTACCTGCTCCCCCGGCTGGTCGCCGAGGGCAACGTTTCGCGCGTCGGCCTCGCCCGTGTGGTGATCGAGGACGGCACCCCGGTCGCGGTGGAGCGGCACGGCGTCGTGCTGGAGCCCGACCGCGCGTTCGAGCGCGGGCGCAGCAACGCCGGCGTGGAGGACCCGCGCATCACGTTCATCGCGTCGCTCGGGCTGCACGTCATGACCTACGTCGCCTACGGTCCGCTGGGCCCGCGCACGGCGGTCGCGGTCTCGGACGACCTGCGCGCGTGGCGGCGGTTGGGCCCTGTGTCGTTCCAGTACGACGACGAGCTCGGGATCGATCTGGCTCTGTTCCTCAACAAGGACACGGTGTTCTTCCCCGAGCCGGTCACCGCCCCCGACGGCACGCCGAGCCTCGCGGTGCTGCACCGGCCGGTCTGGGACCTGGGCGACATCCGGCCAGGCGAGGGTGAGCATCCACCCGCCGGCGAGTCGCGGCCGAGCATCTGGATCGCGTCCATCCCGCTCGACGCGGTGCAGCGCGACCTCGGCGAGCTCGCCCGCTGGAGGCAGAACCGCTTCCTGGCGGGACCGGAGTTCCCGTTCGAGGAGCTGAAGATCGGCGCGGGCCCAGCGCCTCGCCGCGTCCCCGAGGGGTGGCTGCTCCTCCACCACGGCGTCACCGGGCGACTGGAGTCGGGTGTTGCCCAGCAGAAGAACGTGAACTACGCGGCCGGTGCCATGATCCTGGACGCCGACGAGCCGTGGCGGGTGATCGAGCGCACCGCGGAGCCGTTGCTCTCCGCCGAAACCCCGGACGAGCGGAGCGGGATCGTGCCGAACGTCGTGTTCCCGACCGCGATCGAGTCGGTGGACGGGCGTGACTGGGTCTTCTACGGCATGGCCGACTCGAAGATCGGTGTGGCGCTTCTGGAGCGCGTCGAGGAGGCTGGGTCGAGATAGTCCGCAGATGCCGCCGAGCTGTCGAATATGCGGCAGGACGTTCGTGTAGACGGTGAGAGCGCCGCACTTTCAGTCGACGGCGCCCGGAGAGGATCACGACCATGACCCAGTACCTGCTCAGCGTCTACCAGCCCGACGGCCCCATCCCGGAGCCGGAGGTGCTCGCCCGGATCGGCCGGGACCTCGACGCCGTCAACAACGACCTCCGCGCCGCCGGCGCCTGGGTGTTCTCGAACGGGCTGCTTCCGCCCTCCTCGTCGACCGTGCTGCGCCCGTCCGGCGGCGACGTGCTGGTGACCGACGGACCGTTCGCCGAGGGCAAGGAGCATCTCGGCGGCTTCACGATCGTCGAAGCGCCCGACCTGGATGCGGCACTCGAGTGGGGCAGGCGCGTCGCGCTCGCATCCACTCTGCCGGTCGAAGTGCGGCCGTTCGCCGGGTGAGCACCGGGATGAGCCCGACCGACAGCGCGCGTGTCGTCGCCCCCACCTTCCGCGAGGAGTACGGCCGGGCCGTCTCGGTGCTGTACCGCGTCCTCGGCGATCTCGATCGCGCCGAGGACGCGGTGCAGGAGGCGTTCGCGGTCGCCACGGAGCGCTGGCCACGCGACGGCGTCCCGCCGGCCCCGGCCGGGTGGATCATCACGACCGCACGGAGGCGCGCCATCGACCGGATCCGCCGGGACGCCGTCGGCCGAGAGAAGGAGGTGAGCGCCGAGGTGCTGCGCGAGCTGACCTCCGCAGAGCCGGAGCTGCCGGCCGACGACATCGGCGACGACCGGCTGCGGCTCATCTTCACCTGCTGCCACCCCGCCCTCGCGCCCGAGGTCCGGGTCGCCCTGACGCTTCGCCTGCTCGGCGGCCTCACCACCGCCGAGATCGCGCGCGCCTTCCTCGTTCCGGAGCCGACCATGGCGCAGCGGATCTCGCGGGCGAAGTCCAAGATCAGGGATGCGCGCATCCCGTACCGCATCCCCTCGGCCGCCGACCTGCCCGGCCGCCTCAGCGCGGTACTCGCCGTGCTCTACCTGGTGTTCAGCGAAGGCTACGCAGCGAGCGCCGGCGAACGGCTGATCCGTGAGGAGCTGTGCGACGAGGCGGTCCGTCTCGCGCGCGTGCTCCGGTCGCTGCTGCCGGACGAGGAGGAGGTGCTCGGCCTCCTGGCGCTCCTGCTGCTGGTGGATGCGCGCCGCGCCGCCCGCGCGGACCCCGACGGCGCCCTCGTCCCGCTTCCCGAGCAGGACCGCACGCTCTGGGATGCCGCCGCGATCGCCGAGGGGCATGCCCTCGTGCGCGACTGTCTGCTGCGGGGCCGGCCCGGTCCGTACCAGCTGCAGGCGGCCATCCAAGCGGTCCACGACGACGCCCGGACCGCCGACGAGACCGACTGGGCGCAGATCGTGGCGCTGTACGACCAGCTCTTGCGCGTCGCCCCCACGCCGATCGTCGCCCTGAATCGCGCGGTCGCCGTCGCGGAGGTGGACGGCGCGGAGCCGGCGCTCGCGGCGGTCGACCCGCTGCGCGAGCCGTTGGCGCGCTTCTACCTGCTGCACGGCATCCGGGCGGGGCTGCTCGCGCGACTGGGGCGAACGGCCGAGGCGGCGGACGAGTACGAGATCGCAGCCTCGCTGTGCGCGGGCGACGCGGAGCGCGATTTCCTGTTGCGTCGCCGGGATGCGCTGACCGGCTGACCCCCTTCCGTGCGCGTGTCGGTGAGCGCAGAGTGGGGGCCATGGACATCGCACTGCTCGGACTCGGCCGCATGGGCCGCGAACTCGTCACCCACCTGATCGACGCGGGCCACCACGTCAGCGCGTGGAACCGCTCACCCGGGCCGACCGAGACCGTCGGCCGACGCGGAGCGAGGATCGCCGCCTCACCGGCGGAAGCCGTCCACGGTGCCGACGCCGTCCTCACCGTGCTCTTCGGACCGGACGCCGTACGCGAGACCGTCATCGAGCCGGCGCTGCCCATCCCCTCCGGTGCGCTGTGGATCGATGTGACCACCGTGGCCCCTTCGGACACCGAGGACTTCGCCGCCTGGGCGGCGTCCGCCGGCATCCGCTACGTCCACTCCCCCGTCGTCGGCTCGCTCGCCCCCGCGCGCGCCGGAAGCCTGGCGGTACTGATCGGGGGCGAGCACGACGCTGTGCGTGAGGCCCGCGGCATCGTCGGCCTGTGGGCGGATCCGGACAAGATCCGCACCTTCGACTCGCCGGCGAAGGCCGCGGCCGCGAAGCTCGTGGCGAATCTGGCGCTGGCAGTCTCCATGGAGGCGCTGAGCGAGACCCTCCGCCTGGGCGGCGCCGGCGGTCTCTCCGCCGACGAGGTGCTCAGCATGCTGCCGCTGACGTCGATCGCACCCATCGCGGCGATGAAGGGGCCGGTCGTCACCTCCGGCGACTTCGACGACACGCAGTTCTCGGCCTCCCTGCTGGCCAAAGACCTCCGGCTGATGCTCGCCACCGCCGACGTCCCGCTCCCCGCCGCCGCCCTCGTCGCTGCGGAGCTGCAGCGCGCGGTCGATGCCGGCTACGGCGAGAAGGACTTCTCGGTCATCGCGCGCGACCGGTGAGTCCGCCGCGTCCTCCCTTCGTCACCGGGTGGACGCCGTGCGCACCTTCCCGCCGGCGGGTGCGGCGTCGGCGCCGTGGACCGGACCGCAGCGCACCTGGGCGGTGTCGCAGGCGGCGACGTCCGCATCCATGCGCTGCTGGTTCCAGCCGTTCACGAAGTCCGCGTGCCCGGTGATCGGCGGACCCTGCGTGTGCGGACCCGTCGAGAGGGTGATCCCGGCTCCGCTGCTCGTGGGGTAGCTGACGTGGAGCACGATCTGCGGGATGTGGATCGGGTGCGACGCCGGGCAGCCGCTGTCGGTCGCGTAGACCGCGCCCGACTGGTTCCGGCCGTCGAAGGTATGACCGTCCCAGCAGTTCGGGAAGGTGATCACCAGGCGCAGCTGCGATCCGGCCGGGCAGTCGCGGGGCGTGTCCGCGCGGCGCGGGTGCGAGCCCGGGCCGGCCGTACACGTCCAGTCGATGACCGACGTGCTCTGCGGGGCGGTCGCCGTCTCGTTTCCCGCGATCAGGCTGATGCCGCTGGGCATCGTGGTCGTCGTGGAGGCGGTGGCGGAGGAGGTCCGCCAGTAGAGCAGTGTGCGGGAGGGGGTGAGTGCGTGGCCGTTCTGGTAGACCACCGGAGTCCAGTAGGCGGAGGCGTCGGAGGTGGTCGAGCACGTCGTCTGACCGCCCCGCAGGGTGCCTGCGGTCGACGAGGCGGTCACCGTGCGGTTGCCGAAGAAGTCGTGCTGCATCGACATCCCGGTCATCCCCGGCATCATGATCGGGTCGTTCGGCGCGGTGGATGCCTTCTCGCAGGTGTCGGTGAAGATGCCCGGGTTGCTGCCGCCGGAGGGGAAGCCCGTGGTCGAGACGCGGGGTGGAGTCACGGTCGTGACGGCGGCGGCCGTGACCGCGGCGGTGCCAGCGGCGAGGACGAGCGCGACCGCCGCGCCCAGCGCGACGGCGGTGGAGCCGCGGAGGCGGAAACGTGAGGGAGACATACCGACAGTCGACGCCCGCCCGGTTCGGGCCGTGAGAGGGGAATGTAAAGAAACGGTAAGGCGGCTGCGAAAGCGCGCTCACGGTCGGCGCCCACCGCCAAGATGGAGGGGTGGGCGAAGACAAGGGCCTGATTCTGGTCGTCGAGGACGAGGCGACCATCGTCGACCTCGAACGGCTGTACCTCAGCAACGGCGGCTTCGGCGTCCACGTGGAGACCGACGGCGCCCGCGCGCTCGACGCGGTCGCCCGGCTCCGCCCGGCCGCGATCGTGCTCGATATCGGCATCCCCGGTCTCGATGGGCTCGAACTGTGCCGCACCCTCCGGGCCCGCGGCGACTGGACGCCGGTCGTGTTCGTCACGGCGCGCGACGACGATGTGGATCGCATCCTCGGGCTCGAACTCGGAGCGGACGACTACCTGACCAAGCCGTTCTCGCCGCGTGAACTCGTGGCGCGGGTCCGCGCACTGATCCGCCGCTCCACCCTCCAGTCGGCGCCGGGGCAGCGCCGGATCGGGGATGTCCAGCTCGACCCGGTCCGCCGGCGTGTCGACGTCGCGGGCGCCCGCGTCGAGCTCACCGCCACCGAGTTCGACCTGCTCGAACACCTGATGTCGCAGCCGGGCCGTGTGTTCTCTCGCGAACAGCTCCTCTCGTCGGTGTGGGGCGTCGCCGACTACAGCAGCAGCCGCACGGTCGATGTGCACGTCGCCCAGTTGCGGCTGAAGCTGGGCGCAGCATCCGGTCTGATCCGCACCGTCCGTGGGGTCGGCTACGGCGCGGCGGAGCAGGATGCCTGAGAGCGGGAAGCGGCGAGGATGGTGGAGCGGCTCGCTGACCGGTCGGATCATGCTCGCCACGTTCGCAGTGAGCCTCATCGCCGTCCTCGTGACCGCCATCGTCTCGGTCCAGGTCGTGCAGAACGTCGCGGAGAATCAGGCACGGCAGCAGCTGAGGGCGCAGGCGACCGCACTGGTGAAGGCACGCGCGACCGGCTCGCATGTGGCGGCGGCGAAGCTGGGGGCGCTGGGCGACAGGTTCGCCGTGGTGCAGCCCGATGGAACCGTGACTGGCAACGCCCGCGAGTCGGTGAGCCCTGCGGTGGTGCACCAGCTGCAGACCGGCCGTACGGTCTCCGGCTCGACGACGCTGGGCGGCAAGGATGCGGTGCTCATCGGTCTCCCCACCGCCGACGGCGGCGGCATCGTCGGAGTGCGCAAGGTCGCGGACATCGCCGCGGCGAACGCAGAACTGGTCAGGTGGATCCTCGTCGCGCTCGTGATCGGGCTCGCGGTGGCCAGCGTGGCCGGTGCGCTGGTGGCCCGCAGGCTCGGCAAGCCGCTCAGTCGCCTGTCGGGAAGCGCGCGAGAACTCGCCGCCGGCCGCCGCGGCGTGGTCATCGCGGACGAGTCGGTGACCGAGATCGACGACATCGCCCGGGCGCTGCGCGGGCTGGACACGGCCCTCAGCGTCAGCGAGGACCGGCAGCGCGAATTCCTGCTCTCCATCTCGCACGAGATCCGGACACCGCTGACCGCCATCCGCGGCTACGCCGAGGCCCTCTCCGACGGCGTGGTCGCCCCGGAGGATGTTGCGCACGTCGGCAGCATCCTCTCCGGGGAGTCGGAACGGCTCCGGCTGTTCCTCGGCGACCTGCTGGAGCTGGCCCGGCTGGAGGCGGACGACTTCGCCCTCGACCCGCAGCACTTCGACGCGCGGCAGACCGTGCAAAGGGCGGTGGACGCCTGGAGCGGAGTCGCATCCCGCGCCGGAGTTCGGCTCGCGCCGGACATCCCGGACAGCCCGGTCTTCGTCACGACCGACGAGATGCGGCTGCGACAGGTGGTGGACGGCCTCATCGAGAACGCCCTCCGCGTCACGCCCGAGGGTGCACCGGTCGTGGTCGCGGCGCAGGCGACCGTGGACGGCGCCCGACTGGTTGTCCGCGACGGCGGTCCCGGACTCAGTGCGGATGACATCGCGGTCGCCTTCGAGCGCGGCGCCCTGCACGCGCGCTACCGGGACGTCCGCTCCGTCGGGACGGGCCTCGGACTCTCCATCGCGCGGCGGCTCGTCGGAAGGCTCGGGGGCTCGATCGCGGTGGAACCGGCAACGGAAGGCGGGGCCGCGTTCTCCGTCTCCTTACCGTCCTCTTACATTCCCCCGGCGGAGCGCTGACATGCCGCTGCGAGCCTGGGCATCATGAACACGAACGACACCCCCGAGGGCGACGACTTCGCCACCCAGCCGCTCGATCACACGACCACCCAGCCGGCACCGACCGTGGTTGACTCCCCTCTCCGCCGGCACTCCGTCGGCATTGCGATCACAGCCGGCGTCCTGGCCGTGATCGTGGTGGCGGGCGGGACGGCGTGGGGCGTCTCGGCCGCCGTCGCCGGCAGCCAGACCACGGCGTCCGCGCCGATGGCCGCCGCGTCGCACTCGACAGGAGCGAAGGCCGGAAAGCACGGCAAGAGCAAAGCGCACGGTGCCGTCGGGACCATCACGGCCATCAACGGCGACACCTGGACGCTCAACGCCGCGTCCGGTGCGACCCTCACGGTGAAGCTGAGCTCGACCACCGCGTTCGGCACCAAGAAGGCGCCGTCGACGGCCTCCTCCTTCGCCGTCGGCGACAAGGTGGGCGCACTGGGATCCCGCGCGGGCGACACCGTCACGGCGACCCGGATCGTGCACGCCCCGGCGCAGGCGCACATGTCCACGTCCACGCCCGCCCCGACGGCCGGCACCTGACCTGGCGCGCAACGGCGGGACCTCGACCGCCACCGGAAAGGGAGGCGATCGCGGCCCGAGACGGCCGGGCATCCTCCGCATGCCACCATTTCCCGCCGGAACGTCGAGAACTCCTCCGTTCGCTCGCCAACCCCCACGGAGTACCGCGCCGGGGACGGAGGAACTCGGGCCGCCGATCGCATGGAATCAACGAAAGGGAGGAACCGTCGGCCGGCCGTGGCCGTTTCCCCTCCCCGACGCGAGGTCAGGTAATAAGGCGTTTGGCGAGTTCGTTGGCGAGATCCTCGCCGAGACCCGCCTTCAGGTTCGCCGACAGCGTGTCCAGCTGCGCCTCCGTGATCGGTCCGCCCTCCGCCGGGTGCGCGGCGACGGCGGCCAGGATGGCCGGCACCTGTGAGACGAGCACGTCGATGGGCCGGAAAGGACCCGAAAAAGGGACGGCTTCGTCAGCGCGTCGACGGCCGCCTGAGCGGCGTTGCTCGCTGCGTTGCCCCAGGAGTAGCCCTGTCCGGGCACCAGCTCGATCTTGCGCAGTTCGCGAATCTTCTGCAGGAGTTCGGCCTGCTCGTCGTCGCTGAGTGCCATGAGGAAACCTCCCGTGAGAAATGATGCGCTGAGGGATGCCGTGCCGGCCGGGGTGAGGGACTCCCAGTGCCACGCCTCGCCCGACCCGTCACCGGTCGCCCAGTCGTAGCCGTACCCGGCGGCGTGCGCTTGCAGCCAGCTCCACACGGTGAGGTCGACCGCGTACGTGTGACCGGTGCGCGGACTGCGCCACGTCGAGTTGCCCTCGTACCCGGTCATATCCACGGCGCGGCCCCAGCCGTGATTCGAGGTGCCGGGTACCGCAGCGACGGGCGACCCGTCGCGCAGGTACGTTGCGTAGAAGTCTTTCTGGATCGAAAGCGGACGGTAAGCGGACGACCCCGGTGCCGGGGCAGGAGCCACACCCGTCGCCGCCTTGCATGCCGCAGCCATGTTCCGCCACTGCACGGCGGCGGTCGGCTCGAGGTAGTCGCCGCGCCCGGACACGTCGATCAGGGTGCTGGTATCGAGTTGCCCATTCCTCTGGGAACCCCATTGCAGGTTGATCATCAGCCCCCACCCTCGCGAGCTCTGCGCCACCATCGATTCGGGACCGAGGATAGCGCCAGCACGGCGGCCGGTGAATGCACCACTTGCTCGCTCCGTCTAAAGGAAGTTCTGGACGGACACCGAGAGCATGGTCACCGCGAGTGCGAGCATCCCGTCGCGCGCAGGCCGATCACTGCAGCAGCGTCACTGTGGTCATGGACAGCGCGAACCCGAACCCGTGGATGTTCTTGCACGTGACGGTGCCGCCGCTCACCGAGCAGGTGATCACCCCGACCGTGATGTTCTTGCCGTCGGGGAGGACAGGAATCGTCCTCGCGGGCTGAGCGTAGAGGTCGGCCTCCATGTACGTAGCGCCGCCGCCGTTGGCCAACGGACGAACCCTTCTTCGCGGCCTCGCGCTCATCCCTCAAAGATCGAGGGCAGCCGCGGCTAACGAGAGATCACGCCTGGGTCGCTGGCGGCCAGTTGAACTCGACCGTCTCATAGAGGAGTCCGCCGGGGAGATAGCGATGACACGTTCCGCACTCCAGGAATCCGTCGTCGAGGGCGAGCAGCTCACCATCCGCCGGACAATGCCATTCGCTTCCGCGGCCGAGGCTCGAGGCAGCCGGCTTCACAGGATGGCTCGCCACAAACCGCTCGAGCTCCCCCCGAAGATGCGGCGAGACCTCTACACCCTCCCGAGTGCAGGTCAGCCAGCCCTCCACCTCTGACATCGGCGACCCACATCGCGGGCAGAACACATCCATGCCCCGACCCTAGGCCACAACGTCACGGGGCCATCAATGGCGTCGGCAAGGAGAAGTGTCACGACTAAGACAGCTCAAACTGTCACCGATCCATTGAGACAGAACTGTCACCGATGTCCTGAGACATGACATCGTCCCGCACCGACGTACGAAAACAGAAAACCCCCGATCCCGTGCTTCCCGGGGATCGGGGGCTTCTCACACCTCGCGGTGTACTGGTGCGCCCCCAGGGACTTGAACCCTGAACCCATTGATTAAGAGTCAATTGCTCTGCCGATTGAGCTAGAGGCGCATCCGGTGCGGTTTCCCGAACCGAGGCTCAACACTAGCATCCGATCGGCGTCGGTTGCCAATCGGGCGGCGGCCGTTTCAGGTGCGGTCTTGGCGGGGCATCACGATCTCTTTGATCACCAGGATGATGCCGGCCGAGATGGGGATGGCGACCAGCGCGCCGGGCAGGCCGAACAGGGTGGCGCCGGCCAGCGCGGAGATCAGGACGACCGATCCGGGCACCTGCACGGCCTTCCCCATCACCCGCGGTGTGAGGAGGTACGCCTCGACCTGCATGTAGATCAGCATCGCGATCAGCACCACGACGCCACTGACCGGCGAGTGGATGAACGCGAGCACCGACATGACCCCGGTCGTCAGCACCGTCCCGATCAGCGGGATGAGCGTGATGAAGAAGGCGGCCAGCGCGATCAGGAAGGCGCCGGGCACACCGGTGGCGAGCAGCAGGATGAGGCTGTACACCGCGTTGCAGAAGGCGAGGATGACCATCCCACTGAGGTACTTGCCGAAGTTCTGCAGGATGCGTTCCGCGTAGCTTTCGAAGCGCGCCCGGTGGGAGCGGCGGACGAGACGGTACGCCGCCTGCTTGGTGGCGTCGTACGACGCGATGAAGTAGATGGTCAGGATGGCGATGAAGAAGCCGGTCGCCACCCCGTTGAGCACCGACAGGCCGAAGCCGACCAGGCCGTTGCCGATCGTCGCCCAGGTCTTCGGGTTCTGCGCCTGCTGCGAGATCCAGCCGACCACCTGGCCGAGCGCGCCGTTGGAGGTCTCGTTGGCAGAGTCGAACCACCCCTGGGCGCGCAGGGTCGCCACCTCTTTGGGGATCGCCTCGGCGAGGAACGAGATCTGGTTCACGATGAGCGGCACGATCACCCAGATGACCCCGACGAGCACCGCGATGACGATGAGGATGACCGTGACGAGGGCCCAGCCCCGCTTCATCCCCCGCCGCTGGAACCAGCGGATCAGCGGGTCGAGGCCGACCGTCGCGAACATCGCGAGAAAGACGGTGAAGATGATCGATCGCAGCCCGTACAGCATGAATCCGGTGGCCACGGCACCGATCGCGCCGAGCGTGATCAGGTAGCCGAACAAAAGGGGTCGACGGGTCGGGAACGGGTCCTGGACGCGCGACGGGGAGGCCGGGTGGGATGCGCTGACCGGTCTCCGGATGTATCGCATGGTGCCTCCGCTTCCGCCCGCCGGGCTACCGCGAGCGTATTGGCAGCGGGTAGCGGCCAACAAGAGCGGTCACCTCCGCGCCGGAAGGACGTTCTGTCGATGCACTCCTGCATACTCTGCGCCGGAGGTATCTTTCGTGCGCAAACAGGATCACAATGAGAGTACCGGTGCCCCGACCGAGGAGCTGGCTTGGCTCAACCGAGGGAGCACACCATGGGGACACTCACGTACGATTCCATCGTCATCGAGTTCGAAGATCGGCTGCTGGCCCATCTTCAGATCGTCATCGTCAACAAGCTCCGAAGACGCGAGTCGTTCGCCATGTCATGGCGCGACTCCCCCGAGGTGGGCGACGGCCGCAGCGCCATCTGGCTCGACCCCAGCATCCCGATCTATTTCAAGTTCGACGGCTCCCGTGTACCCGCGATCAACCGTGAGTGGGTGGAGCGGCTGGCCGAGTCGGCCGCCGGCTCCCACGGCCTGGTCGTGACCGGTGAGGACGGCGAACTCAGTGAACGTCCCGCACGCCTGGGACCAATGTCGACCCCCATCCCCCTAGGGGTCGGTGTCCATGCGCGCTGAACGAAGACGACCTCAGTAGAGGTCGTTGAAGCCGGGGCGGCCGTCGGTGCCGGTCGCCCCGGCTCCTTCGTCGAAACGCTCGGCGGAAGGCTTCCGGGGCGCCAGCTCGGCGGTCAGTTCGTTGAGCCTCTTCACGAGGTCGGCGTCCTCCACTTCGCCGCCGATGAGCTCGATGGGCTCGCTGACGATCTGGCTGGCCGGGCCGAGGAGCAGCTCGATCGTGTCGATCTCGCCCTGCGTCGTCCTGCCGGGCACGAACACGGTGTCGGCGATGTTGTGCCGGGCGAGAGCACGCGCGTACTCGAGCAGCGCCTCCGCAAGCGCATCGCCGGTGTAAAAAGCCGTCCCCGCATACATGATTCTCCGCATGCCTCCACAGGTACCCTCCGCGGCACCCGCTGCCAAGCCCGCCCGCTAGGCTCGACGTTGTGACCGACACCGCTGCATCGCTTCCTCTTGCGGCCGACCTCGAACTGGCCCTGCGACTCGCCGACACCGCCGACCAGATCTCTGCGAGCCGCTTCCGCGACCGTGACCTCCACGTCGAGACGAAACCGGACCGCTCCCCGGTGACCGAGGCTGATTTGGCCGTCGAGCGCGCCATTCGGGAGGCCCTCGCGGCTGAACGGCCCGACGACGGCATCCTCGGCGAGGAGTACGGCACGGAAGGCGACGCAACGCGCCAGTGGATCATCGACCCGATCGACGGCACCGCGAACTATCTCCGTGGCGTGCCGGTCTGGGGCACCCTCATCGCCCTGGCGGTGGACGGCGTGCCGCGTATCGGCGTGGTCAGCTCCCCCGCCCTCGGCCGCCGCTGGTGGGCGGCTGCCGGCAGCGGGGCGTGGACGACGGACGCGGTCGGCGCCGAGCCGCGCCCGCTGCGGGTCTCCGGGGTCGCCGACCTGGAGCATGCCTCCCTCAGCTTCCAGAGCATCGCGCAGTGGGATGCCGCCGGCTACCTGGACCGGCTCATCGCCCTCACCCGAAGGGTGTGGCGCGACCGCGCGTACGGCGACATGTGGTCGTACATGCTGCTCGCCGAGGGGTTGCTGGATGCGGTGGGCGAGTTCGGCGTGAAGACCTACGACCTCGCCGCGCTCATCCCCATCGTCGAGGAGGCCGGCGGCACGTTCACCTCGGTCGACGGCACCCCCGGCCCGGGCAACGGGTCATCGCTCGCCTCCAACGGCGCCATCCACGCGGCACTGCTCGACGCGCTGGCGTGAGCGAGCCTGCACTGAGCGGCCCCGGCCCGAGCGCGCGGGTCGCCCTCCCGCGTCCGCACTCCTGCCCCTAGGCTGGCTCGGGTGAGCGCATCGACACCCGGAACGACGACGGAGCCGCTGGTCCACATCGCCGGCTTCCGCATGGACTTCGGCCGCACGACCGTGATTCGCGACCTGTCCTTCGACATCGAACGCGGCGAGACGTTCGGCTTCCTGGGCAGCAACGGCTCCGGCAAGACGACGACCATCCGGGCGCTACTCGGCATCTACCAGCCGACGGCCGGCGTGCTCCACATCGACGGCCGCCCCTTCAGCCCGGAGGCCGGCGAGCGACTCGGCTACCTGCCCGAGGAGCGCGGACTGTACAAGAAGGAGTCCGTGATCGACGTCATGGTCTACTTCGGCCGACTCAAGGGTCTCGGCGCCGAACCGGCGAGGCGGTGGTCGCGCGACTACCTGGAACGCGTCGGAATCGGCGACAAGGAGAAGGTGCGGCTCGACAAGCTCTCCGGCGGACAGCAGCAGAAGGTCCAGCTCGGCGTCACGATCATGAACGACCCGGAGCTGCTCATCCTCGACGAACCGACCAAAGGTTTCGACCCGGTGAACCGGCGGCTGCTGATGGACATCATCGACGACCAGAAGCGGGCCGGCTCCACGGTGATGATGGTGACCCATCAGATGGAGGAGGTCGAGCGCCTCTGCGACCGGGTCATCCTGCTGAAGGACGGCACGGCGCGCGCGTTCGGAACGGTCGAGCAGGTGCAGGAGCAGTTCGGCGGCACGATCGTGCACGTCGACCACGACGGTGCGATCCCGCTCTCGCCCGCCTATCGGGTGCTGGCGGACACCGCCGGGCGGGCCCAGCTGGAGCCGCGCGAGGGCGCCGACACCGCCGCCATCCTGCGCGACCTGGTGGATGCGGGCGTGCGGGTGTCCCGCTTCGCCCCGACACGCAAATCGCTCGACGACATCTTCGTCGAGGTCTACGGCGCCGAGAGCCAGGAGGACTGACCGTGGCCCGTCACAACCTCAGCACCGTCATCGGTTTCGAGTTCCGCCGCACGATCACGAAGCGACGGTTCTGGGCGATCACGCTGATCATCCCGATCCTCGTCTTCGGTCTGGGCGGCCTGATCATCGCATCCAACGTCTCGACGGCGAACACCGCCGACCAACAGAAGAACGCCCGGTTCGAGTTCCTGTACTCGGATGCGTCCGGGCTGGTCGATTCGACCCTCGCGAAACAGTACGGCGGCACCCAGGTCGCCTCCGACGCGGAGGGCGTCGAGGAGGTGCAGATCGGCGGAACACCCGCCTACTTCGCTTACCCGGCGGACCCGGCGAAGCAGACGATCCGCGTCTACGGCGAGGATGCCGGGGTCTTCCAGAACAGCAAGTACTCCGCGGTCGCCGAGTCGCTGCTGTCGGCGAGCGTCGAGCACACCGTCAACGACCCGGTCACGGTCTCCGTGCTCCGCGGCGACGTGAAGACGAACACCACGACCTTCGCGAACGGCAAAGTCGCGCCCGGCTTCGAGGCGATCCTCCCGGCGCTCGTCTTCCTCGCGGCGTTTTTCATCGTCATCGTCTTCCTCGGCAACCAGATGCTGAACTCGACGCTCGAGGAGAAGGAGAACCGCGTCACCGAGATGATCCTGACCACGATCAACCCGACCAACCTGCTGCTCGGCAAGGTGATCTCGCTGTTCGCGATCGGCATCATCCAACTCGCGGTCTTCGCGCTGCCCATGCTCATCGGCTACCTGTTCTTCCGAGATCAGCTGCAGCTCTCCAGCCTCGACCTGAGCGGGCTGGTCTTCGATCCGCAGAAGATGATCGTGGGCACGCTCATCCTGATCGGCGGGTTCGCGCTCTTCACCGGCACCCTGGTGGCGGTCGGGGCAGTCATGCCGACGGCGAAGGATGCCGCACCGGTGTTCTCGGTCGTGGTCTTCGCGGTCGTCATCCCGCTCTACGCCTCGGGCTTCGCGGTCAGCTCGCCGCAGTCGCCGGTCGTGCAGATACTCGCGTACTTCCCGTACACAGCGCCGATCACCGCGCTCATCCTGAACGCGTTCGGTTCGTTGCCGCTGTGGCAGGCGATCATCATCATCCTCGAGCTCTTCGTGCTGGCTTTCATCGTGCTGCGGATCGCCGTGCGGCTGTTCCGTTACGGCTCGATCGAGTACTCGAGCAAGGTGAGGGTGCGGGATGTGCTCGGCCGCCGCTCCGACCGGGGCGCGCGTCCGCAGCGGGTGGGGCGCTCCTGATGCGCGTGGTGGCGGTATCGCAGCCCGGAGACGCGGATGTTCTGGAGCTCGCTGAGCGGCCGGACCCGGTCCCGGCCGCGAACGAGGTCCGCATCCGCGTCGTCGCTGCCGGACTCAACGGGGCCGACCTCAGCCAGCGGCGCGGGTTCTACCCGGCGCCGGCCGGCGCCCCGGAGTGGCCCGGCCTCGAGGTCTCCGGCACGATCGACGCACTCGGCTCGGACGTGCAGGAGTGGCAGATCGGCGATCGGGTCTGCGCGCTGATTCCCGGCGGAGGCTATGCCGAGCTGGTGACCGTCGACGCCGGCCTGGTCCTCCCCGTGCCCGAGACCGTCGACCTGGTGGAAGCCGCGGGGCTGCCGGAAGTGACGGCGACCGTCTGGTCGAACGTGTTCGACCTCGGCCGGCTGGCAGCGGGTGAGGCGTTGCTCGTGCACGGCGGCTCCAGCGGGATCGGCTCCATGGCCATCCAGCTCGGGCGCGCCATCGGCGCGGACGTCATCGCCACGGCGGGCAGCGACGACAAGGCCGCCTTCTGCCGCGAGCTCGGGGCCCAGGCCGCCGTGAACTACCGCGAGCAGGACTTCGTGGAGGCTGCGCGCGCGTTCACCGACGGACGCGGAGTCGACGTCGTGCTGGACATCGTCGGCGGCGCCTACATCGCCCGCGATCTGGACGCTCTGGCGACCGGGGGCCGCATCCTGTCGATCGCCGTCCGCGACCGCGAGCCCGCCTCCGTCGACATGGGCCTCCTGATGCGCAAGCGAGCGTCCCTGTACGGGACCACGCTGCGGGCGCGCCCGCTCGCCGAGCGGACCGCGATCATCGCCTCCGTGCGCGAGCACGTCTGGCCGCTGTTGGCCGATGGCCGCATCCACCCGGTCATCGACTCGGTGTTCCCGCTCGAGGATGCGCCGGCCGCCCACCGGCGGATGGAGTCGTCCGCGCACCGTGGAAAGATCCTGCTGCGCGTCGACTGACGTGGCGGCGCCGCGCCCACCGCCCGCTGTCGCCCGTCGGTGGCAGGATCGTAGCCATGACCCACGGCACCCTCACCGACGAAGCCCTGCACGCCCTGCCGAAAGCCGAGCTGCACCTCCACATCGAGGGCACGCTGGAGCCGGAGCTCGCGTTCGAGCTGGCCGCGCGCAACGGCGTCGAGCTGCCGTACGGCAGCGTGGAAGAGCTGGCGGCGCAGTACGACTTCGACGACCTGCAGTCCTTCCTCGATCTCTACTACGCGACCATGGCCGTCCTGCTGACCCGCGACGACTTCGCGGAGCTGACCCGCCGCTACCTGCGCCGGGCGCACGCGCAGGGCGTCCGCCATGTCGAGCTGTTCTTCGACCCGCAGGCGCACACCGCGCGCGGTGTCGCCTTCGACGACGTGGTCGACGGCATCGGCGACGCCCTCGACGAGGCCGAGCGCGATCTCGGGATGACGGGGGCGCTCATCCTGTGCTTCTTGCGCGACCAGCCGGTCGCCTCCGCGGAGAAGGCCCTGACCGTCGGACTGACGCGGACCGATCGGATCATCGGCGTCGGCCTCGACTCGGCCGAGGTCGGCTATCCCCCGTCGCTCTTCGAGGGCGTCTACGCGAGGGCGCGTGCCGCAGGCCTGCATGCCGTCGCACACGCCGGCGAGGAGGGCCCGCCTGCGTACATCCGGGAGGCGCTCGACCTGCTCCACGCGGAGCGGATCGACCACGGCATCCGCTCCATCGAGGACGCCGACCTGGTCGCGCGGCTGGCCGAGGAGCGCATCCCGCTCACCGTGTGCCCGCTCTCGAACGTTCGGCTGCGGGCGACGCCCGACCTGCGCGACCATCCTCTGCTGCGACTGGATGCGGCAGGCGTTCCGGTGACGATCAACTCGGACGACCCCGCCTACTTCGGTGGCTACGCCGGGCAGAACTTCACGGCGGTCCGGGATGCCCTCGGGCTGGACGAGGAGCAGGCACGGCGATTCGCGCGCACCTCCATCGAGGCGTCGTTCGCCTCACCGGAGCGGAAGCAGGGACTGCTCGCCGAGCTGGAGGGCTGGCGCCCATGACGGGTGCGCAGCGACTCCGGACGGCCGACGGTCGCGACGTCCGATACTTCGACACCGGCGGCGCCGCGGACGCACCCGTGCTGGTCTGGCACCACGGCACGCCGCAGACCGGCGCGGTGATCGAGCCGATAGCGGTGGAGGCCGCGTCGCGCGGACTGCGGGTGATCTCCGTGGCGCGGCCCGGCTATCCCGGGTCCAGCGCCCGGCCCGAGCGCTCGGTGGCGGACGCAGCCACGGACGTGCTCGCTGTCCTCGATGCCCTTGGTGTGGGCGGCTTTCTGACCGCTGGCGCGTCCGGTGGCGGGCCGCACGCCCTCGCCCTGGCGGCGCTGGCGGCTGATCGTGCCGCCGCCGTGGTTACCTTCGCCGGGCTCGCGCCCTTCGATCGCTCCCCCGACTGGTTCTCCGGAATGGCCGATCCGGGCGGCCTGCAGTCCGCTCTCGCCGGGCGACAGGCCCGACTGGCCTACGCCGAGACGGCCGAGTTCGAACCGGACTCGTTCACCGCGCGTGACTACGAGACGCTGAGCGGCGCGTGGGCAGCGCTCGGAACCGACGCCGGCCTCGGGGCGGCCGAGGGCCCGGTCGGAGAAGCGGACGACGATGTCGCCTACGTATCACCGTGGGGCATCGAACTGCGGGCGGTGCGTTCCCCCGTGCTTCTCGTCCAGGGCGGCGCCGACCGTGTAGTGCCTGCCACCCACGCCGCCGCCCTGCTGGAGCGACTGCCCCATGCGGAGCTGTGGATCCGTCCGCGCGACGGTCACGTCTCGGTGTTGACCGCACTCGGCGTCGCCCTGGACTGGATGCGAGCCCAGCAGTGAATTCACGCCTGCAGCGCAAATCTACTTATATTCGAGCGTTATAAGCGATATTGTGAAGAGATGAACGTCACTGTCGCGCTGATCACCGACATCGTGGGCTCCCGCGACCTCGCAAACAGGTCCGCCGCGCAAGACGAGATTCGCGCCGTCTTCGCCCGCGCCGACCGGAGTTTCCCTCCGGAGGAGTCCCTGTGGGCCACCGTCGGCGACGAATTCCAGGCGCGCTACCCCGACCTAGGGGCCGCACTGGGCGCCATCGCGCTGGTGCGGCTGAGTCTGCCCGAGGGACTCGACTGCCGATTCGGACTCGGTGTAGGAGAAGCAACCGAGATCGAGCCGGGACGGGACGGCAACGCCATCCAGGACGGGTCCGCCTGGTGGCGTGCCCGAGAGGCGATCGTCACCGCGCACCGACGTCAGGATCGGGGGCAGCCGTCCGTCCGGACCTGGTTCGTCGCCGAAGACTCCTCCCTCACCGCGGCGGCGAACGCACTGCTCCTCCAGCGAGATCACACCATCGGGCGTATGAAGGCCCGCGAGCGGCGCCTCGCGGCGGGACTGCTCGAGGGGCGCACCCAGACGGAACTCGCCCAACAGGAACGGATCGCCCAGCCCGCCGTCTCGCAGACGCTGCACCGATCGGGGGCGATCGCTCTGGAGGCCGGCATCGAACTCTTCCGGAAGGCGGCGACATGATCTCGGCCATCCTGCTGCTGACGATCGCCGCGATCGACATCGTGATCGGACTCGCGAAGCTGCGGCGACCTACGAGTCCAGCGGCGGGGTCCCTCGCCGCTCGCTGGGCTGCGTGCGTGGTCGCTGTCGCGCTACCCGTCGCCGGCGCGGTGTTCGTCGCGACCCCTCCCGCGTGGGCCGCCGCCATCGCGCTGTACGGGCTGGTGTGGCTGTGGGCCGAGAGCCGCTTCCTGCGCGGCCGAGGGCACACCACCTTTTTGACGGCGGCGATCCTGGCCGTCACCGTCGTCGCGGTCGCCGTGGTCTCCGAGCGCCCGACCGACGGCGACGCAGCGGCCGCGCGCGCGTTCGCAAGCTACACGACCGGCGCCGGCCTTCCCGTGTCGCTGTCGCTCGCCCTCGCGGCGGCCGCGGCCGCGCTCATCCTGACGCGCACGGCGAATGTGGTCTGCCGAGCGGCCTTCGGGCGAACCGTGACGTCGGATGAGCCGGTCGACCTGCAGCCTGAGCGCCGCTGGTCCATCACCTTCCGCTCCCGAGAGGTCGGCTCCGTCGTGGAGGCTGCGCAGCCCTGCGAGCCCGTGGGAGTCGTGGACACCGCGGCACCCGCGGCGGCTTTGCGAGGCGGACGGGTGATCGGTCCGCTCGAGCGCATCCTGATCGTCGCTCTCGCCCTGGTCGGGGCGGAGGCCGTCATCGTCGGGCTGCTCGCCGCGAAGGGCATCGTCCGGTTTCCGGAGATCAGCGCGGATGGGCGACGGGGATCGAAGGCGGAGGAGTTCCTGGTCGGCAGTCTGGTCAGCTGGACGATGGCAGGCCTGATGGCCGCCTACCTGAAGGTGCAGCGAATAACCTGATATCTGCCCGATATAAGCGAAACCGCGGGGACTCAGTCATCCGGCATCGGCACCTGCTCGACCGCCACACCGTCCCGCACGGTGCCCGGAAGGGTCTCCTCGTAGACGTACGCCGCCGCCTCCGGCCACGAGCTGGCATCCGCGAGGCGGAACACCTCTACCGCCCGCGCACCCTCGAACGTGGCCGACGTGCGGAGCAACCCGGGCGGCCTGGTGCCCTCAAGCGGCAGCAGCACGCTGAATGCCTCCCGCGACTCGTCCGGATAGAGCAGCAACGCCAGGAAGGTCTGCTCGTTCATCGGCTCTCCCCCGGGACCTCGGCGCATGCCAGCCGCCTTCCCGCGGACGAACGGCCCGGCGGCCACCGGCCCGTGAGGGAGCCGGCCGGCCCACCCCCGCGAGCCGACCGGCGCGAGGCGCCGGATATCCTCGGCTGCCGATAGTTCCCGAGTCCAGCGCATCGCTTGTTGAGCTTTCGCCCGCATGATGCACCCCCACCCTGCGGCTCGGCAACACACACTTCTGCGACGCTCGCTCAGGACGCGCGCTTGAGCGACTACTGCCTAGCCGCAGGCAACATCCGTATTGCACAATCGCCCCATGACAGATGCGGAGCACATCGGAGGGACCACGCTCGGCCCGGGCCACGCCCCCGGCGGGATCCCGTTGCGGATTCACCTCGACGAGCCGGCCTACGCAGCGCTCGTCCGCATCGCTCGACGGCGCAATACCAACGCAGCCCACCTCGTCGAGCAGTTGGTGCTCACCGCGCTCGAGCATGCGGACGTCCCGCCGCCCGCGGTCTCGTATCCGAAACGGCCGCACACCACCTACGAGCAGGCGACCAGCGGCTACCGGCCGGACAACTGAGCGCAGCATCAGAACAGCCGGCCGGAAGACTGCATTCAGTGGGACGCGTTCGTTCTCAAGGCTGTCGGCCACTACGCGGCTGACATCACCCGTCCGCTCGATCGTCGACGCCGTCTCGCGCCGACCGAGACGGGTAAGAGAGCCTCGCCATCGCGGCGACCATCAGGAGCGGACCAGCGATCAGCAGAGGGGCGAGCTCACCCCAGTGAAGGCCTGCAGCGGCGACAGCCCCAACGGCAAGCGCCGCCCCGATTGCCATCAAGGACCACGCCCACGATCGACTGCGATCTCGACGCGGCCGCACTCGTTGGCGCATGACCCGTCCACTCCGTTCTGGAAGTGCGGCGCACTATTCGCGACGACCGCGAATTACACGGTCTGAACAACGCGTGACAGCGACCTGATGGTGGAGATGGGGGGAATCGAACCCCCGTCCACTGCTGTGGTCATGTGCCTTCTACGGGCGTAGCCAGTGGAGTTCGCTTTCTCGGCCCCGGAATTTGTCGCTGGCATCTACTCCGACGGGCCCAGTATCAGTGGAAGTCCCTCTGCGCCCTCATACGCAACGCAGAAGCAAGTCCCCTAGCTGACGCCAGGATCCGGGTAGGGAACAATTCCCGGACTGACGGTCTCTTAAATGGCGGAGGTGAACTTACGCCGCGAGGGCGAAGTCGGCCTTGGCCGAGACAGTGCTGTTGTTATTGGCACTTATTTTTTCGCATGGATCGTTAACGAGATAACCATGCATCCTCGACCCGCTTCTCACAGTCACGCAGACAATGTCGAAACCGATCATCCCCATGCGCGGCCGTCTGGCCGGTCGCTGTCACGCGCTGTTGAATTGTGCAGATACAGATCCCACCGCTTCCGCGGCGAGCTTCTCATCATACAACACCGTTGCGCGGTCCATTATTCGTTTGCCGCTGCGCGGAGGCTATGACCCGGGCGTCTGCGGGGCTCCAGGGGTCGACGGCGGACGCGTCGGGAAGGCGTCCAACTTGAGGATGCGAGTGGCCGTCAACTGCCCATCCGAACGCGTTCCGATGACGATGACCTCATCACCGGTCGCGAAGTCGGACTTCGACGCCGACTGCCCAGGCACGCCGAACGCCGTCTGGGCGTCCACGGTCACCTCCACCGAGGAACCACCCGGCCGGTCGATGGTCCAGGTGTCACCGGAGAGCGAGGCGATGGTGCCGCGCGCCACCACCTGACCTTTCTGAGTTCCTCCGCCCTGCGGTGGGCCGCTCTTGCCGCCGCCCCCGCCTCCGTCGCCCGGGCGACCGGGCATCCCCGGCACGCCGGGCATTCCCGGCTGATGCGGGACGCTGTGCGAAATGACCCGCTCCCCCACGCGCGCCACCACGCTGGCGACCGCGAAACCGCCGGCCGTCACAAGCCCCAGCAGGACGACGATCGAGAGCACCAGCGTCGAGATCGCGAAGGCGAGCCCGTGGCGCTTGTAGAAAGGTTCGGTGGTCGCAGCGATGGGGCCACGGCCATACGCCCCGCTCGGAGCACCGTGAGTCGGAACGCCGTGAGCGCCCGGCGGAACGGGCGGCTCCTGGCGAGGAGGCAGCGGCTCGGTCGGCTGGGTGTTGCTCATGCTCACATGAAAGCAGCCTTCAGCCGCATCCGTGCTGTGAGGCTGTTATGCGTCCGATGAGAATGTGCGGCCGGTGAAATGCGAGGTCCTCACGCCGGCTCGATGAGCACCGAGCGGAGCTTCGCCAGCTCGAACTCGTCGAGACCCGCGCCGAGGAGGTACTGCCGAACGCTTCCGTACCGCTGCTCGACCCGGTCGATCGTCGTCGCAAGCGCCTCCGGAGGGCTTCCGCCGAGGATGATGCGCAGGTCGGGGGTGACCTCCACACCGTATCCGCGGATGAGCTCCACCATCCCCTCCAGCCAGGGTCCCTCGAGGTTCGCCTCCGTCAGCGCGTAGTCGGCGACGACGGTCTCACGATCGACTCCGACGGCCAGAAGGGCGAGCGCGATCACGATCCCGGTGCGATCCTTGCCGGCGGTGCAGTGGACGACGACCGGCTCGTCGCCGGTGTCCGCGATCTCGCGCAGCGCCCGCGCGATCACGCCCGTGTGCTCGAAGACGATCTTCTCGTACATGTGCACGATCGTCGCTCCCACCGTCGACGCCGAGGCGCCGGAGCCTTCGAAGACAGGGAGTGACAGCACCTCCACGTCCAGTCCCTCCAGATCGTCGGGGCGCGCCTGCACCTCGAAGTCGTCGCGCAGGTCGATGACGATGCGGACGCCGAGTTCGTGCAGCCCCTGGCGCCCCGCCTCCCCGAGTCCGCCGAGTGCGTCCGCGCGGAACAGCTTGCCCGGGCGCGTCACGCCGCCCTCGGTCCGGTAGCCGCCGACATCCCGGAAGTTGTACGTGCCTGCGATCGGGATGCGCTGAGCGGTGGAGTCCATGAACTCCAGTCTGTCACTCCCCCAAGTGGCGCTGGGTGGACATGGCGCGCTGCGCCTCGCGGTTGTCCTGGCGCTCGCGCAGCGCCTGGCGCTTGTCGTACTCGCGCTTACCCTTGGCCACCGCGATCTCGACTTTTGCGCGGCCGTCGTTGAAGTAGATCGACAGCGGGATGATCGTGTAGCCGCCCTGCTTGACCTTGTTCTCGATCTTCAGGATCTGCGCCTTGTGGAGCAGCAGCTTGCGCTTGCGGCGCGGGGCATGGTTGTTCCAGGTGCCGTCCGCGTACTCGGGAATGTGCACGGCGTCGAGCCACGCTTCACCGCCGTCGACGAAGGCGTAGCCGTCGACCAGCGACGCTCGTCCCAGTCGCAGCGACTTCACCTCGGTCCCGGTGAGCACCAGACCCGCCTCGAAGGTGTCCTCGATGGTGTAGTCGTGGCGCGCGCGGCGATTGGTGGCCACGACCTTCTGGCCACGTTCCTTCGGCACAGCACACTCCTGACATCGACACGGGAAGCCGCCCGGCACGATGCCGGGCAGCGGACCAGTCTATCGCCTCCTGGAGGCTTTCGGGCTCGCCCGACCTACGAGCGCGAGGCTCAGACCCGCAGGTAGCGACGGATGGCGAAGTTCGCGGACGCCGCCGCGAGCAGCACCCCGATGACGATGAGGATCGGGATGACGAGCCACGCCTGGTCCATCCCGACGAAGTTGATCGACTGGATGCGTTGGCTCAGGTATCCGCGCACGAAGAACTGCACCCCGACGGCCAGCACCACGGAGGCCAGAATCGACCCGATCAGCGCGGCGATCACGCCCTCGATGATGAAGGGGGTCTGGATGAACCGATTCGACGCTCCCACCAGCCGCATGATCCCGATCTCCCGCCTTCGGGAGAAGGCGGAGAGCCGGATGGTGGTGGCGATCAGGAGCACCGCAGCGATCAGCATGATCGCGGCGACGCCGATGGCCGTCAAACTGGCCGCATTCAGGATGCTGAAGATCTGATCCAGGTAGCTCCGCTGGTCGACCACGCTCTGCACACCGGCCGAACCGGAGAGCGTCTCAGTCAGTACTGCCGAGTTGTTCGGGTCCTTCAGGTTCACCCAGAACGTCTGCGGGATCATGTCCGGCGTGACGAAGTCGGCGATCTGGTTGCCCTTGAACTGCTGCTTGAACTGCTCGTAGCCCTGCTGCTGGTTCTGGAAGTAGAACTTCTGGATGTACGGAGCGAGCTCCGGCGACTGCAGCTGCTTCTTGACCGCCTCGATGGACTGGTCGGTCGCGGTGCCCGTCGGGCACGCATCCGTCTGCGTGCACATGTAGACGGCGACCTGGGCGCGGTCGTACCAGTACGTCTTCATCTGGCCGATCTGCATCTGCAGCAGGACGGCGGTGCCCACGAAGGTGAGCGAGATGAACGTCACCAGGACGACGGAGACCACCATGGAGAGGTTGCGGCGGAGGCCATTGCCGACCTCCGACCAGATGAGTCCGAATCTCATTTCGTCGGCCCCACATTCTGGTCGCCCTGGCGGTCGGCGCCCTCGCGCAGTCCGCTCAGGTCGAGGTTGGCGGTGAAGTTCAGGTGCTCCGGCAGCTCCTCGGAGGCGGGAGCGGGCGGGACCGGCTGCTGCTGTGCAGTCTGCTGCACCGGCTGCTGCTGGGGCGGCAGCGGCTGCACGGGCGCCGTCTGCTGCGGCACTGCGACGGGCGCGGTCGGCACGGACGTGGGGGCATGCGGCCGGGTCATCGGCGCCTCGGCCGGAGCGGCCCGATGCGCGGCGATTCCTCCGACGTGGGCGGGCGCCGACACAGGGACCGGCGCCGCCACAGGGACGGGCTCCTCGCGCTCCAGGGGCTGCGCGATCGGAACCGCTGCCGTGAAGCCGTAGCCGCCGTGCCGTTCGTCGCGGACGATCTGACCGCCCACCAACTCGATGACACGGCGCTTCATCTGGTCGACGATGGCCGCTTCGTGGGTGGCCATGATCACCGTGGTGCCGCCGGCGTTGATGCGCTCGAGCGTGGCCATGATGCCGGCGCTCGTTGCGGGGTCCAGGTTTCCGGTGGGCTCGTCGGCGAGCAGCACCTGCGGCTTGTTCACGACTGCGCGTGCGATCGCGACGCGCTGCTGCTCACCGCCGGAGAGTTCGTGCGGCAGGCGCTGGGCCTTGCCGTCGAGGCCGACCATCTTCAGCACATCCGGCACGGCCTCCTGGATGAAGCCGCGCGACTTCCCGATCACCTGGAGGGTGAAGGCGACGTTCTGGAAGACCGTCTTGTTGGGAAGCAGGCGGAAGTCCTGGAAGACCACGCCGATGTTGCGGCGGAAGTACGGCACCTTGCGCGACGAGATCGAGCCGAGGTCCTGCCCGAGGACGTGGATCTTCCCCTTGGTCGGCTTCTCCTCTTTGAGGATGAGGCGCAGGCAGCTGGACTTGCCGGAACCCGAGGCGCCGACGAGGAAGACGAACTCTCCGCGCAGCACTTCCAGGTTGATGCCGTTCAGCGCCGGGCGCGCCGTGCCCGAGTACTGCTTGGATACGTGTTCGAACCGGATCATGACCCTATGAGACTAGGCAGTCCGGCCGCGATCCGCAGTAACGACATGCCCGGGCACGCCAAGCCTGACAGCCCGTTGGACGTCCGGTGCGAGTAGCCCATGCGTCCGAGGGATCTCGTCGCGCCGCCGGATCGGGAGGATCACCGGGCTACATCGGCGCTCCGGTCCTCCTTTCCCTGCGTCCGCTCGGCGCGTCGCTCGAGACTCCTCCCTCGTCGAAAGGGACTCCTCCGGTTCAGGTCGGCAAGATTCAGTCGTCCGACTTGTTGCCGGCGCGCCAGCGGATGCCGGCGGCGATGAAGCCGTCGAGGTCGCCGTCGAACACGGAGCTCGGGTTTCCGGACTCGTAGCCGGTGCGGAGGTCCTTGACCAGTTGCTGACCGTAGAGGAAGTAGGAGCGCATCTGGTCGCCCCAGCTCGCCGTGATGGTGCCGGCGAGTTCCTTCTTCTTGGCGGCCTCCTCTTCCTTCTGCAGAAGGAGCAGGCGGGTCTGCAGCACGCGCATGGCGGCCGCGCGGTTCTGGATCTGCGACTTCTCGTTCTGCATCGAGACGACGATGCCGGTCGGGAGGTGGGTGATGCGGACCGCGGAGTCGGTCGTGTTGACCGACTGGCCGCCTGGACCGGAGGAACGGAAGACGTCGATCCGGATGTCACCCTCGGGGACCTCGACAGCGGTCGCCTCCTCCATCAGCGGAATGACCTCGACCGCGGCGAAGGAGGTCTGGCGCTTGTCGGCCGAGCCGAACGGGCTGATCCGCGCGAGGCGGTGCGTGCCGGCCTCGACCGACAGGGTGCCGAACGCGTAGGGGGAAGCGACCTCGAACGTCGCGGACTTGATGCCGGCGCCCTCGGCGTAGGACGTGTCCATCACCTTCACGGGGTACTTGTGACGCTCCGCCCAGCGCAGGTACATGCGCATGAGCATCTCGGCGAAGTCGGTGGCGTCGTCGCCGCCCGCACCGGAACGGATGGTGACGATCGCCGAGCGGTCGTCGTACTCGCCGCTGAGGAGCGTCTGCACCTCGAGCTCGCCGAGGGCCGCCTGCAGCGACTGGAGCTCGGCGCGGGCCTCGGCGGCCGACTCCTCGTCCTCCGCTTCGTTTGCCAGCTCGACCAGCACCTCGAGGTCGTCGAGCCGCCGTTCGATGGCGGTGATCCGCGCGAGCTCCGACTGGCGGTGGCTGAGCGCGCTGGTGACCTTCTGCGCGTTGTCCGTGTCGTCCCAGAGGTCCGGCACGCCGGCCTGCTCGTTGAGGTCCGCAATATCTGCACGGAGCCGCGGGACATCCACCACCTCGGTGATGTCGGAGAAGGTGGAGCGCAGGTCCGCGATCTGGGAGGAGAGGTCGAGTTCGATCATGTCGCCTTCCAGCCTACCGGGCGGTCGCAGGGCAGGCGCGGTCGGTCCCCCACGAGAAAGTTGTACGGTGTTAACGACATGACTTCCGACGAGCGCCCCTTCAGTTTCCGCTCCGTCGCTCTCGCCGCCTTCCTGCCGACGCTGCTCTTCTCCATCGGCGAGGGAGCGATCATCCCGATCATCCCGGTCGCCGCGGGCAATCTCGGCGCGGGACTGGCGATGGCCGGCTTCATCGCGTCCATGGTGATGCTGGGCGAACTGGCCGGTGACATCCCGAGCGGCTGGGTGGTCTCCCGCTTCGGCGAGCGCACCTCGATGATCGGCGCTGCGGTCGTGGCGATCGCCGGCGTGGTCGTCTGCCTGCTGTCGCCGAACTACTGGGTACTGACCGGCGGGATCTTCGTGGTCGGCGTCGCGACCGCAGTGTTCGCGCTCGCCCGTCATGCGTTCATGACGACCTACGTGCCTGCGCGGTACCGCGCCCGGGCGCTTTCCACGCTCGGTGGCATTTTCCGTGGCGGCTGGTTCATCGGGCCGCTCATCGCCTCGGCGGTCATCGCCGCCACCGGCTCGACGCAGTCGGTGTTCTGGATCTTCATCGTCAGCTGCCTCGGGTCGGTGATCGTGCTGATCGCTCTTCCCGACCCGGAGAAGATGTTCGGTCCGTCGCAGCGGGTCTCCGACGCGGCCGGTGCACAGGTGACCACGGGCGAGGAGGATGCCGAGGAGCGGACGCACGGGCTCTTCCGCACCATCTGGTCGTTCCGGGAGGTGCTCGCCCGCATGGGCGCCGGGGTGTCGCTCGTGGCCGCTGTGCGCTCCGCGCGGACCGTGCTGATGCCGCTCTGGGCCGTATCCATCGGCATCAGCGAGTCGAACACCGCGCTGATCATCGGCATCGCGGGCGCGGTCGACTTCGCACTGTTCTACTCGAGCGGCCAGATCATGGACCGTTTCGGGCGGATGTGGAGCGCCATCCCGTCGATGCTGGGCCTCGGCCTCGGCTTCCTCGTGCTCGCCTTCTCGCACGACCTGGGGTCGCCGGTCGCCTGGTACGTCGGTGTCTCCCTGTTCCTGTCGGTGGCGAACGGCGTCGGGTCGGGCATCGTGATGACGCTCGGCGCGGACCTCGCGCCGAAGGACCGGCCAGCGGCGTTCCTGGGAGCGTGGCGCTTCTCCGCCGACGCCGGGCAGGCGGCCGCTCCGCTGTTCGTGTCGCTGCTGACCGCCCTCGTCTCCATCTCGTTCGCTAGCGGTGTCATGGGGCTGTTCGGCTTGTTCGGCGCCGGGATGCTGGCCCGCTACATCCCGCGCTACGTGCCGCGTAGACCGCGCCCCGCCTGAACGGGAATACCCTCGACGCCGATTGCGCTTGTCTCCATGCAAACGCATGAATAGAGGGATGACATGGCTGGCACGATCGAACTCGGGATCGACACTTTCGGCGACGTGACGCGGGACGCCGACGGCGAACCGCTGACGCAGGCGCAGGTTCTGCGCAACGTGGTGGCGGAGGGGGTGCAGGCCGACCGCGTCGGGCTCGACTTCTTCGGCGTCGGCGAGCACCACCGGGCCGACTTCGCCGTCTCGGCACCCGAGGTCGTGCTCGCGGCGATCGCCGGGCAGACCGAACGCATCCACCTGGGCGCCGCCGTCACCGTGCTGAGCTCAGACGACCCGGTGCGCGTGTACCAGCGGTTCGCCACCCTCGACGGCGTCTCGAACGGCCGTGCGGAGGTGATTCTCGGGCGCGGATCCTTCATCGAGTCCTTCCCGCTGTTCGGCCTGGACCTCGCCCAGTACGAGGAACTGTTCGAGGAGAAGCTGGGCCTGTTCGCCGAACTCCGCTCACAGGAGCCCGTCACCTGGACCGGGCAGCTGCGCCCGCCGCTCAGCGAGCAGTCGGTCTACCCGCACGTCGAGCACGGACCGTTGAAGACGTGGATCGGCGTCGGCGGGAGCCCCGAGTCGGTGGTCCGCGCCGCACACTACGGGCTCCCGCTCATGCTGGCCATCATCGGCGGGGGTCCCATGCGCTTCCAGCCGCTCGCGGAGCTCTACCGCAAGGCGCTGGAGCAGTTCGGTCAGGATGCCGCGCTGCCGATCGGCATCCACTCCCCCGGTTTCGTCGCATCGACGGACCAGGAGGCGAAGGACATCCTCTGGCCGCACTACGAGGTGATGACCAACCGGATCGGCCGCGAGCGCGGCTGGCCGCCGGCCTCCCGCGCTCGGTTCGAGCACGAGGCCGGCGCGGACGGCGCCCTGGTCGTCGGTTCGCCGGAGACGGTCGCGCAGAAGATCGCCTATGCGGCGAAGGGACTGGGCGCCACCCGGTTCGACATCAAGATGAGCAACGGCACCCTGCCGCACGACGACCTGATGCGCTCGATCGAGCTGTACGGCACCGAGGTCGCGCCGCGCGTCCATGAGCTAATGTCGTAGCCGCGCCCAACGCGGCCGCGGGAGTGGTGAAACTGGCAGACACGCAGGATTTAGGTTCCTGTGCTTCACAGCGTGAGGGTTCGAGTCCCTTCTCCCGCACCAACACGTAAGACCAGGGGATGATCTTCGGTCCCGATGGCCGCTATTCGCACGCTTCGTGCAGCTTCGCGTGACGTGCCGCCGCTAAACTCGGCCACAGCTTTCCCACCGAATCCTCATGGAGAACAGTGATCCATCACGCCGGCCTCATCCCGTGGCTCGACCCGAACGTCATCATCCAGTCGGCGGGTCCGTGGGCTCTACTCGTGGTGTGCGGGATCATCTTCGCCGAGACCGGACTGCTGATCGGCTTCCTGTTCCCCGGTGACACCCTGCTCATCATCTCCGGCCTGCTGACGCACACCTCGAAAGTGTTCGGGGTCGACATCTGGTGGGTCTGCCTGGCGATCTCATTCGCCGCGTTCATCGGCGGTGAAGTCGGGTACCTGATCGGGCACAAGGCCGGCCCCAAGATCTTCGAGCGCAAGGAGTCCGGCCTGTTCTCGATGGAGAACGTGCGCCGCACCAACCAGTTCTTCGAACGGTTCGGCGCGCTCGCGATCATCGTCGCGCGGTTCGTCCCCATCGTGCGCACCTTCGCGCCGGTCGCTGCGGGCGTCGGCCACATGAGCTACCGGAAGTACTCCCTCTACAACGCGATGGGCGCGCTGCTGTGGGGCGCCGGGGTGACGTACTTCGGCTTCCTGATCGGCTACATCCCGCCGGTGGCGAAGTTCGTCTCCAGCTACATCGACATCATCCTGATCGGCGCGGTCGTGATCACGCTGATTCCGACGCTGTTCCACTACTTCCAGTCGGTCCGCAAGGCGAAGAAGAACGCGGCCGCTGCGCCGGATACCGCTTCGGCGCCGGTCGTCGAGGAGCCGGCGCCCACCCACCCCGAGGCCTGACCGGAGCGCCGCTCCCCGCAGGGTCCCGGGGGCCTTCCACACGAGTGGCGACACCTTGTCGCAACTCGGGCGGGATAGACGCCACGACTCACGACTCGACCGGGTGACCGTGTGCCCCGTTACGGCGGAGAATGGGCGCCAAACCTCCGACGTACCGCGGCGGGGCGGAAGATCCAGCGGCGACGGAGGCGAACGTCCGACGTGGGCATGCGAATCTCCAACGGAGCGCAGCGAAGCGACGCCGACCGGGCGACCGGTCGAGCGCGACGGCGCGGGTCAGGCGTGGAACTCGTCCTCGTGCGCGGCGTGCTCCGCCGGCTCCAGCTGGAACGTCGAGTGCTCCACATCGAAGTGCTTCGACAGGCAGCCGGACAACTCGTCGAGCAGCGCACCGGTGCCGCCAGACCGGAACACGGACTGCTCACACACCACGTGCGCGCTGAACACGGGCGCGCCGGAGGTGATCGCCCAGACGTGCACGTCGTGCACCGCGACGACGCCCGGAGTGCCGAGGATGTGGTCCCGGATCTCGGCGACGTCGGTGTCAGCCGGCGCTGCCTCGCTGAGCACCCGCACCACATCCCGCAGCAGCGAGAACGCGCGGGGGACGATCAGCACGGCGATGAGCAGGGACGCGATCGCGTCGGCCGCCACGAATCCGGTGGTCAGGATGACGACGGCCGCGACGATGACCGTGGCCGACCCGACGAGGTCGCCGAGCACCTCCAGGTAGGCGCCGCGCATGTTGATCGAGTGCCCGGCCGCCGGCCGCAGGAGCAGCAGCGCGCCGAAGTTCGCCACCAGACCGATCACCGCGACGATCAGCATCGGGACGCTGTGCACCTCCGGCTCACCGCCGACCAGCCGACCGATCGCCCCCACTGTGACGGCGACCGCGACGACGACCAGGATCAGGCCGTTGATCAGGGCGCCGAACACCTCGGCGCGCTGGTAGCCGAAGGTCTGCCGGTCGGTCGCCGGACGCGCGGCGACGACGGTCGCCACGAGCGCGATCACCAGCCCGGCGAGGTCGCTCAGCATGTGGCCGGCATCCGCGAGCAGCGACAGTGAGCCGCTCAGCCAGGCGCCCGCGACCTCCACGACGAGCACCGCCGCCACGATGCCGATGGCGATCAGCAGGCGGTTGCGGTTTGCGGTGTGGCCGTGGTCGTGACTCATCTCGTCTTCTACGGTAGATAGAAGTGCTCGCCTCCGCCAGAGGACGCGACTAGTTGGGAATGAGTGGCGTTCTCAGCTGCCGACGCGGTGGCCTCGTCCGGCGAGCTCCCGGAGCGCTGGGACGATGGCCGACAGCGCCCGCGCCCGGTGGCTTTCCGCGTTCTTCTCTTCGGCGCTCAGCTCCGCTGCGGTCACGTCGCGCCCGTCCGGCACGAAGATCGGGTCGTAGCCGTGCCCGTTCGCACCGCGCGGCTCCCGCGCGATGGTCCCCGGCCAGATGCCCTGCACGACCGTCGGCTCGCCGGCTGGTGCGAGCAGGGCGAGCGTCGCCGTGAAGTGGGCGCCCCGGTCGGCGTCCGGGATGTCGGCCAGCTGGTCGAGGAGAAGCCGGAGATTCGCGGACGCATCGTCGTGCGAGCCGGCCCAGCGTGCGGAGAAGATCCCTGGTGCCCCGCCCATCACATCCACGCAGATTCCGGAGTCGTCGGCCAGCGCCGGAAGCCCGGTGTGGGCGGCCGCGGCACGCGCCTTGATCAGAGCGTTCTCTTCAAAGCTCACGCCGTCCTCCACCGGCTCCGGACCGTCGTAGGCGACGATCTCCAGGCCAGGGATCTCGCGCCCGAGGAGCTGCTGGAACTCCCGCGCCTTGTGCGCGTTGTGGGTGGCGAGGACGACGCGGACCACGCTCACGCCTCCGAGGCGAGTGCGAGCGCTGCGCTCTGGATGCCCGTGAGCTCCGTCGTGCCGGCGAGCGCGAGGTCGAGCAGCGCGTTCAGCTCGCTGCGGTCGAACGGCGCGCCCTCGGCGGTGCCCTGCACCTCCACGAAGAGCCCGCGGCCGGTGACGACGACGTTCATGTCGGTCTCTGCACGCACGTCCTCGACGTACGCGAGGTCGAGCATGGGCGCGCCGTCGATGATGCCGACCGACACGGCCGAGACGGAGTCGATCAGCGGCGTGGCCTTCTGGCCGATGAAGCGGTGCGCGCGTCCCCACTCCAGCGCGTCGGCGAGGGCGACGTACGCGCCGGTGATGGCGGCGGTACGGGTGCCGCCGTCGGCCTGCAGCACGTCGCAGTCGAGAACGATGGTGTTCTCGCCGAGCGCCTTCATGTCGACCACGGCGCGCAGGCTGCGCCCGACGAGACGGCTGATCTCGTGCGTGCGGCCGCCGATGCGTCCCTTGACCGACTCCCGGTCCATCCGGTCGTTCGTGGAGCGCGGCAGCATCGCGTACTCGGCGGTGACCCAGCCGCGGCCCTTGCCGGACATCCAGCGGGGGACGCCGTTGGTGAAGGATGCGGTGCACAGCACTCGGGTGTCACCGAACGAGATGAGTGCGGACCCCTCGGCCTGCCGGCTCCAGCCGCGTTCGATGGTCACCGGTCGCAGCTGGTCCGGGGTGCGCCCGTCGGCGCGGGTGATGTCGGTCACGGGGTCTCCTCGATGGGGATGGCTCGAAAGGGATGGGATGGTCAGATCGGCAGATCGATGACACCGGTCTGCACCAGGTCGACCCGCGACACCTCGGGGCCGATGAAGCGGTGCGCCAGGCGCAGGAAGTCGTCGGCGTCGGAGCCGGTGGCCTCGTAGCGGAGCGTCGGGGGCAGCGGCGAGCGCCGCTCCGCTCCCTGGCTGACGAGCGTCCGGTACACGTCCTTGGCGGTCTCGGTGTCGCTGGAGACCAGCGAGACGTCCTCCCCCATCACGTAGGAGATCGCACCTTTGAGGAACGGGTAGTGCGTGCATCCCAGCACCAGCGTGTCGACGTCCGCTTCGCGTAGCGGCTGGAGGTACTCGGCGGTGACCCTCAGCACCTCGTCGCCGCTGGTGATGCCCGCCTCGACGAACTCGACGAAGCGGGGGCATGCCTGGGTGAACAGCTCGAGCGTGGGCGCGGCCGCGAAGGCGTCTTCGTAGGCACGCGAGGCGATGGTGCCGACGGTGCCGATCACTCCCACACGGCCGGTTCGGGTCGCGGCGACCGCTCGGCGCACGGCCGGCTGGATGACTTCGATCACCGGCACGTCGTAGCGCTCACGCGCATCCCGCAGCATGGCCGAGGACGCCGTGTTGCACGCGATCACGAGCATCTTCACGCCCTGATCGACCAGGAAGTCGAGCACCTCGAGCGAGTAGCGTCGGACCTCGGCGATGGACTTCGGCCCGTACGGCGAGTGCGCCGTGTCTCCGACGTACAGCAGCGACTCGTTGGGCAGCTGATCGCGGATCGCCCGGGCGACGGTCAGCCCGCCCACACCCGAGTCGAAGATCCCAATCGGCGCATCCGTCACAGCAGTCCAGCCTACCGGGCGCCCTCGCCTTCGGGCCGCGCGGATGCGCGCAGTCCGTGAGTAGGCTGGCCGGGTGACCGAGAGATCCGCGTCCACCGCGTTCCTGACCGACCGCTACGAGTTGACCATGCTGGACGCCGCGCTGCTCGCGGGCACCCACGACCGCGAGTGCGTCTTCGAGGCGTTCACACGCCGCCTGCCGGCCGGCCGCCGCTACGGGGTGCTCGCCGGGACCGGACGGCTGCTGGAGCTGATCGAGGAGTTCCGCTTCGGCGACGAGGAACTGCAGTTCCTCCGCGACAACCGGGTGGTGCGCGACGAGACGATCGACTGGCTGGCGGACTACCGGTTCTCGGGCACCATCCGCGGCTACCGGGAGGGCGAGCTGTTCTTCCCCGGGTCACCGTTCTTCATCGTGGATGCGCCCTTCGCCGAGGGCGTCATCCTGGAGACCCTGCTCCTCAGCGTCTTCAACTACGACTCGGCCGTCGCCTCGGCTGCCGCCCGCATGGTCTCCGCGGCCAGCGGCCGGCCGCTCGCCGAGATGGGCTCACGTCGTGCGAACGAGCGCTCGGCTGTCGCCGCGGCGCGCGCCGCCTTCATCGCCGGCTTCTCGGCCACGTCGAACCTCGAGGCCGGACGCACCTGGGGCGTCCCGACGATGGGCACCGCCGCGCACGCCTTCACGCTGCTGCACGACAACGAGGAGGAGGCGTTCCGCGCCCAGGTGGATGCTCTCGGTGCTAGTACGACGCTGCTGGTCGACACCTTCGACGTTCGCACGGCGATCGACACCGCTGTGCGCGTCGCCGGTCCGGAGCTCGGCGCCGTGCGACTCGACTCGGGCGACCTCCCGAAGCTGGTGAAGCAGGTGCGGGAGCAGCTGGACTCGCTCGGGGCCACCAAGACTCGGATCACCGTCACCAACGACCTGGACGAGTTCACCATCGCCGCCCTGGCCGCCTCACCGGTCGACTCGTACGGCGTCGGCACCTCGGTGGTGACCGGCTCCGGCAATCCCGCGTCCGGCATGGTCTACAAGCTCGTCGCCCACCGCAGCAGCGGCAGCGAGGGCGAGTGGATCCCGGTCGCGAAGAAGTCCGAGAACAAGGCCAGCGTCGCCGGCCGCAAGCACCCGGTCCGCAGGCGCGATGCCACAGGCACGGCGATCGCCGAAGTGGTGCACATCGTCGAGAAGGGCGACGTCCCGGACGACACCGGGCGCGACCTGCTGACTCCGCTGATCACCGACGGCCGGGTGCATCCCGAGCACCTCGGGGTCGAGGGGACGCGGCGGGCGCGGGAACACCGCGAGCTGGCGATGAGCGAGCTGCCGGACGAGGCGTTCCGCTTGGGCCGCGGCGATCCGGTGCTTCCGACGATCTTCGAGTGACCGTTCGCGCGACGGCCGGGACTACTCCCCCAGCAGGCCCTCGTAGATCTCGCGGCAGGTCGGGCACACCGGGAACTTCTCGGGGTCGCGGTTCGGCGTCCACATCTTTCCACAGAGCGCCTTGACCGGTTTGCCGGTCATCGCCGACTCCAGGATCTGCTCCTTCTTGACGTAGTGCGAGAAGCGCTCGTGGTCGCCCGGCTCCTGGTTATGCAGGAGCTCCTCGAGCTCGCGGTCGAGCGTGGTCGCACCGCCGCCGCTGGGCGCGCCGCCGGGCTCGGAGATGCTCGCGTCGTTCATGCTTCCAGTTTAGACGCCCCGAGCCCGAACGCTTCCGGGTCAGTCGTTGCGGTTGGCGAACGCCATCAGCTCCGGCCCTCGGCGATCGAAGAGCCGGCCGCCGAGCCACAACCCGAAGAACAGCGTGGCGAAACCGATCAGCACCGCCACGACCGGCGCGATGGCGAGCCAGAAGGGGTTCACGGTCAGCCCGAGCACCAGGAACACCAGCACAGGCGAGGCGAGGAGCAGGATGGCGAAGAAGCTCAGCGCCTGGACGACCGCCGCCGACGCTCCGGAGGTCTGCGGCTGGGTGAAGGCGCTGTCACCCGGCTTCGTCGCCGGGTACGGGAACAGCGCGGAGGAGATGCTCGACAGTCCCAGCCCGATCACCAGGATCGCACCGCTCAGCGCGGCCACCGACGGCAGGACCGCCCAGTCGCCGAAGGCGATCGTCGTCGCGAGCGAGCCGACCACGAGCACCGGGATGCCGACCACGACCGGCGGGAACATCCGGCCGGCGCGGTCCGCCATGCCACGGGTCCCGGAGACCAGGTGCAACCAGACCGCCGTGCTGTCGTACGCGAGATCGTTGTGGATGCTCCAGCCGAGGAACAGACAGACCAGCGGCAGCGGCACCAGCGCAATGAAGTGCGACGGCAGCCCGGCGAGCGCCAGGGCCACGATCACGAAGATGGGGATGACCGGGATCAGGACGATCGACACCCAATACCGCGCGTCCCGGCCCCAGTACGTCATCGAGCGTGCCGCGATGGCCGCTGTCGGACCGCCGGGAAGGCGGTCGAACCAGCCGAGGCCGTGGTACGCCTTCGACCGCGCCTCGCGCTCGGGCGATGCGACGACGCGCGCGATCAGCGCGGTCCACGCGAGCCACAGCAGCGCCAGGGTGGCCAGCGCGACGAGCAGCTGCAGGACGGCCGCGCCCCAGTCGCCCTGGGCGGCCGCGCCGGGGGCGGACCAGGCGGCGCCGAGCGGCGTCCAGCCGAGCCAGCCGGCGAAGCCACTGAGCGCTGCGAGGCCGTCGCGGCCCCAGTCGACGGTGAGAAGCAGCAGCAGAACCGGCGCGATGAGCACGAGCAGCAGGATGCCGACGACTCCGCCGGCCTCCCGCGAACGCCGGGTGGAGAGCATGGCGTGCGCGATCGCCGTGGTCACGCGGGACGCGAGGACGCAGGTGAGCACCGCTACCGCCGCCGAGATCACCGCGACGAGCACGGTGCCCGGGCTCTGCGACCAGGTGACCACCGTGGCGGCGCTGCACACGATCAGCACGAGCGAGGGGATGCCGATGAGACCGGCCAGCAACAGCCCGGTGGCCAGTGTGCGGTTCGGGATGCCGAAGAGCGAGAACTCGCGCGGATCGAGGGTGTCGTCCACCCCGAAGAGCAGCGGCAGCAGCGCGAAACCGGCCACCACGACGGAGCCGATCACGACGACGACGCTGTGCGTCGCGGCCGCATCGTCGACGACCCGCGCGGCGATCAGCGAGCCGACGACGAGCACGGTGATGAAGCCGCCGTAGAGCAGGCCGATCACCAGACCGAACAGCTGCCACGGGCTCCGCCGGAAGGCGTTGCCCATGATCCGGAGCTTCAGTCCGAGAAACTGTGCAACCACTCCATGCCTTCCGCTGCCTTGCGGCCGCCCGCCAGGTCGACGAAACGCTCCTCGAGCGTCTGCCCGCCGCGGACCTCGTCGATCGTGCCTGCGGCGAGGACCTGCCCGCGGACGATGATGGCGACGCTGTCGCACACGCGCTGGATCATGTCCATGCCGTGGCTCGAGACGACGACCGTGCCTCCCGCGGCGGTGTAGCGCTGCAGGATGTCGATGATGTTTGCGGCCGAGACCGGATCGACGGACTCGAACGGCTCGTCGAGCACGAGCAGGCGGGGCGAGTGGATCATCGCGGCGGCCAGCGCGATCTTCTTCGTCATGCCGGCGGAGTAGTCGGCGACCAGGCGGTCGAGCGCGTCCTCGATGCCGAAAGCGGCGGCGAGGTCGGTCGTGCGGGCTCGGACCGTCTTGGCGCTCAGGCCGCGCAGCGTTCCGGCGTAGCGCAGGAACTGGGCCCCGGTGAGACGGTCGAACAGGCGCAGCTTGTCCGGCAGCACGCCGGTGATGTGCTTGGCGCGCACCGGTTCGGCCCACACATCCACCCCGTGCACGACGACGCGACCGGCCTCCGGCCGCAGCAGACCCGTGACGATGGACAGGGTCGTCGTCTTGCCCGCACCGTTCGGTCCGACGATGCCGTAGAAGGAGCCCTCTTTGATGTCGAGGGTCACGCCGTCGACGGCGACCGTGTCGCCGTAGCGCTTATGGATTCCGGAGATAGACAGCACGGTTGGACGCGTGTCGACCGGCTTCGCCGGCTCGGCAGGGCGTGCCTCCGCAACGGTCCGGGAGGTCTGACGCGGCTTCGTCGTCGTCGCGCGTTTGCGCGGCGCGCGGGTGCTCGTCCCGGCTGCGGCCGCAGCTGTCGTCGCCGGCGCGCGCTTCGGCGCGCTTCGCGGCGCCGTCGCCGTTTCGGCGTCGCCCTGTACGGCCCTCGGCTCTGCAGCCTCCGGCATGGTGTCCCCCCTCTGCGAGTCCGGTCGCGTCCCCTGCTCCCGGTCCTCGGCGGACTCCGGGGTCTGGGGACGGGCGTGCTCGGAACTCACTCCGCTAACGTACCAATACCTTCATTCGTGCGAACCCCCCGCGCGAATTGCTACGAACCTGCTCCTCCGAATGTCCTGTGAGGAACATAACGACCCAGCAACGAGATCCGTCAACCCCTGCCCCCCGAGAGGGGCCCCCGGTATTCTAGGTCAGGCATGCAGGAAACTCGTACACGATTGGTGTCGATGACCTCACGCGCAGATGAATCCTGGGTGAACCTCACCCGGGCCAGACCTGCGGTGGTCACAGAGACGCATGCGGACCAAGGAGATGATTGTGACGACCCAGGTAGTGATTCTGGCGGCCGGCATGGGTAGCCGACTCGGACGGAGCCTCCCCAAGCCGTTGACCGAACTCAGTGACGGTCGCACGATCATGCAGCAGCAGTTCGACAACATCCACGCCGCCTTCGGCAAAGACGCCCAGGTGACGATCGTCGTCGGCTACAAGCTGGAGCACATCATCGAGGCGTTCCCGGACGCCCAGTTCGTCTACAACGAGCAGTACGACCAGACCAACACTTCCAAGAGCCTCATGCGAGCACTCCAGGCGTCGGGCACCGGCGGCGTGCTCTGGATGAACGGCGACGTCGTCTTCGACCCCGCCGTCCTCGTCCGCGGAGCCGCGATGGTCGCCCGCGACCAGTCCTTCGTCACGGTGAACACGTCTTCCGTCGCCGACGAGGAAGTCAAGTACACGACCGGCCCCGAGGGCTACATCCAGGAACTGTCGAAGACGGTCCGGAACGGCCTGGGCGAGGCCGTGGGCATCAACTACATCTCGTCCGCCGACAAGGCGACCCTGCTGCGCCAGCTGCAGCGCGTCGGCGACCAGGACTACTTCGAGCGTGGCATCGAGCTCGCCATCGAGCAGGACCGCTTGCTGGCCGAGCCGGTCGACATCTCGGACCTCTACGCGGTCGAGGTCGACTTCCAGGAGGACCTCGAGCGCGCAAATCTTTTCGTATAGTCGAAGCCGTCGCGTGAGTCCTCACGCAGCTTCGATCAATACGATGGGTTCTCGTGACCAGTATCCCGACTGAGGTGCGCCCTGCGCAGCGCTCACGCTTCACGCGCTACCGGCACTCCCTCTGGTTGCTGACCAAGCGCGACCTGCGCGTCCGATACTCGACGAGCGTCCTCGGCTACGTGTGGTCGATCCTCGATCCGCTCGTCATGAGCGCGATCTACTGGTTCGTCTTCACTGTGATCTTCAAGCGCGACGTCGGTGAGAACCCGTACATCGTGTTCCTGCTGACGGCGCTGCTGCCGTGGATGTGGTTCAACGGGGCGGTCTCCGACAGCACGCGTGCGTACCTCCGCGAGGCCAAGCTGATCCGCTCGACCATGATCCCGAGGACCATCTGGGTCAACCGGATCATCGCCTCGAAGGGCATCGAGTTCCTGCTGTCCCTGCCGGTTCTGGCCTTCTTCGCCATCATCACGGGCGCGAAGCTCAATGTCGACGCCCTGCTGTTTCCGGTGGCGATCCTCATCCAGACGGTGCTCGCCGTGGGTGTCGGGCTGATCGTGGCGCCCCTCGTGGTGTTCTTCCGCGACCTGGAGCGGGCCGTGAAACTCGCCCTGCGCTTCCTCTTCTACGCCTCGCCGATCATCTACAGCGCGCGCGACCTGCCCGGTGGATGCGGCGACGGCATCGCCGCGCGCCACTGCGCCGCCTACCTCACGGCGCATCCGGGCGCGCAGACCGATGTGCTGTTCTCGCTGCACTTCTGGTCGGCGTTCAACCCGCTGACGGGCATCTTCAGCCTCTACCGCTCCGCGTTCTTCGCGGAAGAGCTGGACTGGTTCCTGGTCGGGGTCAGCGCGGCGATGTCCCTCCTGCTGCTGGCGATCGGCTGGGCCGTGTTCAAGCGCTTCGAGCGCGACGTGCTGAAGGAGATCTGAGTGTCCCCGGTCATCGATGTCGACGGTCTCGGCGTGCGCTTCCGCCGCAATCGCGGTGCGCGGCGCTCGTTCAAGGACCTTTTCTCGACGCGTCAGCGTCGCACGCGTCCGGACGATTTCTGGCCGCTGCGAAACGTCAGCTTCCGCGTTCAGCCGGGCGAGGCCATCGGCGTGGTGGGCAGGAACGGCCAGGGCAAGTCGACTCTGCTGAAGCTCGTCGCCGGTGTGCTGCTCCCCGATGAGGGTTCGGTGACGGTGACCGATGGGGTCGCGCCGCTGATCGAGATCACCGGCGGCTTCGTCGACGACCTCACCGTGCGCGACAACGTCTACCTGACGGCAGGCCTGCACGGGATGTCACGAGCCCAGATCGACGAGCGCTTCGACACGATCATCGACTTCGCCGAGATCGCCGACTTCGTGGATACGCCCTACAAGCACCTGTCCAGCGGCATGAAGGTACGCATAGCCTTCTCCGTGATTTCGCAGCTGGAGGAGCCGGTGCTCCTGGTGGACGAGGTGCTCGCCGTCGGTGACCGCGGGTTCCGGGAGAAGTGCTACCGGCGGATCGAGGAACTCCTCGCCGGCGGACGGACGCTGTTCTTCGTCTCGCACAACGAGAAGGACCTCCGGCGGTTCTGTGAGCGCGGGCTATACCTCGACAAGGGCGCTCTGGTGCTCGATGGGCCGATCGACGACGTGCTGGAGCTGTACAACGCCGACTACAGCAGCTGAGGAATTCCCGGTCAGCGCGGTTTTTCGACCTCGCTGAAACCGTCCACAGAAAATAGTTCGGCGAGTTGTCCCCGGAAGTGGTGTTCGTGCCCGATTTCGGGCCCTCGAGCGTCGGAGGGGCTCGTTACGGTCGTTTCATGAATCGTCTCCGGTTTCTTCGCAGCCCCTCTCCGGCCCCTCGACCCCGGCGCCTCGCCTACCCGGTGCCGTGGCGCGTCGACCGCTCCGGCGCACCGCACCTCCGGCTGGTCAACACCGGCCGGCAGACCCTGAGGGGCGTGACCGTGAGCATCGCCGGCGGTTCCCGGCTGCGCGTGAGCGCGCCGAGTTCCGTCCTGCCCGGCGAGGCGATCCGCGCCAGTGTGACCGGTCCTGATTCAGCCCGCGACACCGTGCTCGTCGTCCGGTGGTTCCCGCCGGACGGCCGTGAGTACCTCTGGCAGATCAGCCTCTGACGCTCGCCCCCGGGGCCGCGGTGCGCGGCCCGGGGCGAGCTCACCAATACCGGCATCGTCGTCATTTCCGGCGAGGAACGCGTGAGGTACGACGATCGGGGCGCAGGAACTCTGGAATCCCGGCGCAGATGGTTCTGTACTGGAAACACTATGAAGAACTCCCTCGGCCCGGCCGCGACGCTGCTCGGCGATCGCATCCGTCGGGCGCGTCTCGAGCTCGGCCTCAGCCAGGAAGCGATCGCGGCACTCGCCGGGATGCACGTCACGAACTTCGGCAAGATCGAGCGCGGCCACGCGAACCCGAGCCTCCTCACCATTGTTCGGATCGCTGCCGCACTGGGCACGGACGTCGCGACGCTGGCTCAAGACATCACACAGGAGCATCTCCCGCAGGGCGTGCGCGTGCTGTCGGCCCACGACTACCTCAGCGAACGGGACCGGCGCGTACCCCGGCCCCGCTGAGAGCAGGCCGTCACCGATGGCACTCACGGATAACCGGCCTACACTCTCTGGAGATGGCCAAGAAGCAGCAACCGATCATCTCCGTCACCGGGGGCCCGCAGCAGGGCGGGGACACCCCGCGCGCGCTGAACACGACGCTGGATAGATTCCTCGCCATCCAGCGCCCTGCCGTCCTGGCGCACCTGCGCAGCCTGCGCCGACGACACCCGGACGCGACCGCTGACGAGCTCGCGCGCATCCTCGAGCGACGCTACCTGGCCGCCGTGACCAGCGGCGGCGCCGCCGTCGGCGCGACAGCGGTGATCCCCGCGATCGGCACCGGCATCACGCTGGCGCTCTCGGGGGTGGAGACGGCCGGCTTCCTCGAGGCGACCGCTCTCTTCGCGCAGTCGATGAGCGAGTTGCACGGCATCGCCGTGGACAACCCGGACCGTGCGCGGGCGCTGGTCCTCACCATGATGCTCGGGCGCGAGGGTTCCGACCTGGTCCGGCAGCTGGCCGGCCAGTTCGCCGGCGGCGGCGTGACACGGAACGCGTACTGGGGTGAGCTGGTGACCTCCAGCCTGCCCGCCATGGTGGTCGGCCCGCTGGTCGATCGGCTGAAAAGCGTCTTCATCCGCCAATTCGCCGTGCGAGGCGGCGCCAGCATGCTGGCGCGTGCCATCCCGTTCGGCGTCGGAGCGGTCATCGGCGGCACCGGGAACAACATCCTCGGCCGCCGGGTCGTTCAGAACGCACGGTTGGCCTTCGGTCCGGCCCCGTACATCATCCCGGAGGCGCTGACGCCGATCGAGGGTCCTGGCGCCGTGCGGCGCCTGGGCTCAGCGACCGGCGATCGTGCGGTCCGGGTCAGCAAGGCGACCAGTGGCAGCGCCGTCCGCGTCGGCAAAGCGACGGGTGAGCGCGCGGCCCGTCTCGGTAAGGCGCTCCGCGGCGCGCTGCCCAAGCGTGGCTCGTCTGCGAAGGGTGACGGCGGGGTCGCCTCGCCCCAGCCGCCCCGCGCCGTGGAGAGCCTGCCCGGCGACCGTCCCACAAACACCGAGACCGAGACCGACCGCAAGCAGTCTGCGGGCTGAGCGAGCAGCTCAGACGATCGGCGGACGCCCGGCCGCGGTCATGCGCGCCACCGTGCGCCAGCGAAGCGGACGCCGCTTCCCCGGGTCGGTGCGCCAACCCTCGACCCAACCGCCGAACCAGGCGCGCAGCACGGCCGGTTTCCGGAACCAGCGCAGCAGTTGAATGCCTGTCCAGGAGCCGACGTAGAGCGGGACGAGCACGAGCGGCAGGTTGCGTCGCGCGAGCCACACGCGGTTCCGCGCGTTGAGCCGGTAGTAGTCCGAGTGCCGTGTCGGCGAGACGAATGGATGCTCGGCCACGAGGTCACCCGCATACCAGACGCGCTTTCCCTGATCCCAGACCTTCCAGGCGAGGTCGATGCCCTCGTGCGCGTAGAAGAACGGCGCGGCCCAGCCTCCCGCACGCTCGAAGACGTCCCGTGGCATCACGATCACCGCCTCGAGCACGGCGAAGACGTTGCTCGAACGCTCCGGGTCTCCCTTGCGGATGCGCGGGATCCAGCGCCGGGGAGCCTCAGCTCCGCCGGGGACGCGCAAGCGGGGCTGCACCATCCCGATATCCGGTGAGGAGTGCAGCATGGCCACAGCGTCGGCGAGGAACGTCGGCGACGGGATGTCGGCGTCGTCGTCGAGGAAGAACAGCCACTCGCCCGACACCAGCGGGACGCCGGCGTTGCGGCCGGACGGGATACCGATGTTCTCCGGCAGCGCAAGCGAACGCACTCCGTCCGGCAGGGCGGGATCGGCGGTGGCCGGGTCCCAGCCGTTGCCGACCACCACGACATCCGTGTCGACGCCCTGCTGCGCCAGCACCGACTCCAGGCCGCGCCGGAGGTCGACGGGCCGGGTGCCCTGCGTGAGCACGACGACCGCGACCGCCGGGCGCTCAGTCGGCTGCTCAGCCACGGACCCGCCGTGACGCCATGATGGTCACGAAATGCCCGATGAGGGCCAGGAGCGACAGCGGGACGAGCGCGACGATGAGGATGCGATCGGCCAGCGTCGCGCCGACGAACAGGCCGATAATCGAGAACAGGAAGATCAGGATGGTCAGCTCGACCGAGTGGTACAGCCGGTGGAACGGCAGGAAGCGAGCCGCGCGGCGCAGCGTTGCGACAGCGCCGTGAGTGGGCGCGTACTCCGACTGCGTGTCGGCCAGCTTCGGCAGTCCGGCGTTGGCTCGCGCGACACGCACCATGTCGTTGAGGGCCTTGTTGAGCACGATCACCAGGGCGAGTAGCGTGCCGAGGTTGGTCCAGAGGAAGTCCTGCGGAGCCTCCAGCGGATAGCCCGCTGCGCGGATGCCGAGCGCGATCGCGATCAGTGTCTCGGTCGAGTAGTGGCCGACGTTGTCGAGGAAGATGCCGGCGGGCGACGACGTGCCCCGCCAGCGGGCCACCTCTCCGTCGCAGCAGTCGACCAGCATCTGGAGCTGGCCGAGCACGAGCGCCAGCGCCGCGCCGCCGATACCGGGGATCAGCAAGGATGCAGCGGTCGCCCATCCGGTCAGGATCATCAGGCCGGTGACCCCGTTGGCCGAGATGGAGGTCTTCAGCAGCACCCAGGTCAGGTACGGCGACAGGTTCCGCAGGTACAGCGACGCGGTCCAGTGCTCGGCATTGCGGCGTCCGCGCACCTCGGGGGGCTGCGCGACCTCCCTGAGCTCGGCGATCGACGACGGACGGGCGCCGTGCGCCGCGGGTCCCGGTGCGGTCATGCCTACCTTCCCGTGTGGGCGGTGATGTTGCGGGTGAGGGACAGGAATCCGAGGATGAAGCCGACCCCCCAGCTGAAATGGATGCACGGCAAGACTACGAGAAACCACAGGAACGGGCGAAAACCGTCGCGGCGCCCCCACAGCAGCGCCGACACCACGACGATCACCACATAGCCCAGCGGGATGACGAAGCCCCAGAGCAGCCAGGGTGCCGCGCCGAGGGCCGCCTGGACGATCCCGGCGATGCCCAGGAGGCTGCCGATGGCGACGCCGAGAACCATCACCGGCGGTGCGAAGTAGCGGAGCCCGTTCGAGGCGGGAAAGCGTCGTGCCAGTTCGCCCCGCCAGATTCCGGTCGAGAAGAACTGCCGGGCGAGCCGGTACAGGTTCGGGCGTGGCCGGTAGGTGACCTTCAACCGGGGCGTGAACCACACCGTCCCGCCGGTGGTGCGCAGGCGCCGGTTGAGCTCCCAGTCCTGGCCGCGCTTGATCTCCTCGTCGAAGAGGCCGACCTCGATCAACCGGTCGCGCCGGAACACGCCGAGATAGACGGTCTCAGCCGGCCCCGCTTCTCCCCCGACATGCAGCTTGGTGCCGCCGAGGCCCACCCGGCTGCCGTACGCGCGGGCGACAGCGCGCTCGAAGTCGGTCGTGCCCTGCGCATCCATCAGGCCGCCGACGTTGTCGGCACCGGTCTCGACGATGGTCTCCACCGCGATGCGGGCGTATTCGGTCGGCAGGACGCTGTGCGCGTCCACCCGGATCACGATCGGGTACCGCGACTCGCGGATGGCGAGGTTCAGCCCCGCCGGGGTGGACCCCACCTCGTTGTCGAAGACCCGGATGCGGTCGTCGACCGAAGCGAGTTCTTCGACCAGCTCCGTGGTCCCGTCGATGCTCGGCCCGAGGGCGATCGCGACCTCGAACGGCCCGGTGTAGTCCTGCGCGAGGAGGCTGTCGACCGCGGCCCGGACGTGGGTGGCCTCATTGAGGACGGGCATCACGTAGGAGACACCCGGGAGGGTGTTCACAGTGTCGTCCGGCATCTGATCCTTCGGTGTAGCGGGTCGGCGACGAGCCTATCAGCCGGGTCCTGCGACGATCCCGGGAGCGCGCAGCCGCCCGGTACGGCGGAAGGCCGCCCCGCGGATGCGGGACGGCCTTCGTGACCCCGAGTCGCGTTACTGGGCCTGGAGGGTGCCCAGGGTGACCGACGCGGTCTTGGTCTGGCCGTCGCGGACGTAGGTGATGTCCGCCTTGGCGCCTGCGGCCTGCGCGCGGACCTGGGCGGTCAGGTCGGTGGCGTCGGTGATCGGGGTGTCGTTGAAGTTGACGACGACATCGCCGGCCTTCAGCCCGGCCCCGGAAGCGGCTCCCCCACTGGTCACGCTCTTGATCAGAGCGCCGACCGTGGTCGCCTTGCTGTCGCTGCTGGCGTCCGCCACCGACGCGCCGAGGAGGCCGTGCGTCGCGGAGCCGTTCTTCATGATCTCGTCCGAGACCCGCTTCGCCAGGTCGGACGGGATGGCGAAGCCGACACCGATGCTGCCCGACTGCGAACCGTCGGTGCTGGAACCTCCGGCGCTCGCGATCGCCACGTTCACGCCGATCAGCTCGCCCTTGCTGTTGAGCAGGGCACCGCCCGAGTTACCGGGGTTGATGGAGGCGTCCGTCTGGATAACCGGGAGCGAGATCGTTCCGGCGCTCTGCTGCGGCTGCTGCTGCTGCGAGCCGGAGCCGCCCTGGTCGGGGAAATCGAAGTTGAACGGGTTCTGGCTGCCGCCGCCGCTGTTCGAGTCGCCCTTCGGGGCGGCCGACGAGGCGATGCTGATGCTGCGGTTCAGCGCGCTGACGATGCCGTCGGTGACGGTGCCGGACAGACCGAGCGGCGCGCCGATGGCGACAGTCGTGCTGCCGACGTTCAGCTTGCTGGAGTCGCCCCAGCTCATCGGGGTCATGCCGGAGGCCTTGTCGAGCTTGATGACGGCGAGGTCGGTCGTCGGGTCGGTGCCCACGATCTTGGCGGTGTAGATCTTGCCGTCGTTGTCCGTCACCGTGACGTTGACGTTGGAGGCCTGGCCGTCGAGGGTCACGACGTGCGTGTTGGTGAGCACGTAGCCGTCCTGCGTGAGGACGATGCCGGAACCGGTGCCGCCGGAGCTGGAGGCGCTCACCGAGATCGTGACGACGCTCGGCGACGCCTTGGCGGCGACGGCGGTGACGATGCTCGCGTTGTTAGCATCGTTGACCGTGATGTTCTGCGGGCCCGAGACGGTCTTGATCGTGGCGTTGCCCTGCTCGTTGGCCGCGAAGATGCCGACACCCGCACCGGCGCCTGCGACTCCGCCGATCAGCGCGCCGATGGCGAGCGTCGCGATGATGAGGCCGCTGTTGCCGCGCTTGGCCGGCTTTCCGGCAGGCGCGGTGGTCGTCGCGCCCGGCGCGGTCGCGTACGGCTGCTGACCGTTCTGCGCGTACGGGTGCTGACCGTACCCTGCGGGGTGGCCGAAGGAGCCGTTGCCGTAGTGGGGCTGCTGCTGGGCGTACGGCTGAGCGTAGGGCTGGCCGTACGGCTGCGGCTGCGGCTGCACGGGCTGCGTCGGCTGGGTGTGCTGGCTGGGCACGGCGGCCGGCTGAACCGGCACGGTCGGCTGCTGCTCTGCGGTCGGCTGCTGCGCCGTGGGCTGCTCTGCGGTCGGCTGCTGCGCCGTCGGCTGCTGCGCCGTCGGCTGCTCGGCCGTCGGCTGCTGTGCCGGGGTCTCAGGGGCCGCCGTCGGGGCGGCCGGGGTGTGCTCGGGACCGGCGGCAGCATCCACGACCGCGTCGGTGTCGGCGTCGTGCTGGGGCTTCGCGGGCTCCGGGGTGTTCGGGGTGTCGGTCATGGTGTTGCTCCTTCCAAGCACGATCAGCTTGGGATGCGAACCTGGGCGTTTTATTTGCCGATGCTGTGCGCGACCTTCTGCATGTCGATGACTCTCCACAACGTATCCGATGGGTCCGCCGCGAGTAAGGCCGTACCGTGGTCCTATGACCATTCCTGGAGCGTGGCGACGGGCCGCGGGTGGTGCCGGCCTCCTCGGCGCCGACGGTTCCGTCCGGCCGACGATCTTCGCCGAGATGAGTGAACTGGCCCAGCAGACCGGCGCCATCAACCTCGGGCAGGGCTTCCCCGACGAAGACGGCCCGGCCGAAGTCCTGGAGGCGGCGGTCGCGGCGATCCGGGGCGGTGCGAACCAGTACCCGCCGGGCATCGGCATCCCCGACCTGCGGCTGGCCGTCGCCGAGCACCAGCGTCGGTTCTATGGAATCGAGCTCGACCCGGACCGCGAGGTGCTCATCACGGCGGGCGCCACCGAGGCCATCGCCGCGACCCTGCTCGCCCTGCTGGAGCCGGGCGACGAAGTCGTGACGTTCGAGCCGTACTACGACGAGTACGGCGCGATCATCGCCCTCGCGGGCGGAGTGCACAGGACCGTGCCGCTCGAGCCGCCGGCTTTCCGCCCGGACCTGGACCGGCTCCGCGCGACCGTCACCGACCGCACCCGCGTCATCCTGGTCAACACCCCGCACAACCCCACCGGCGCCGTGCTCGACCGGGAGACGCTGGCGCTGGTGGTGGAACTCGCTGAGCAGCACGACGCGATCATCGTCACCGATTCGGTGTACGAGCACCTGACCTTCGGCCCACCGCACATCGCCATCGAAACGCTCCCCGGCGCGCGCACGCGGACCGTGGCCATCTCCTCCGGCGGCAAGACGTTCAACACGACCGGGTGGAAGGTGGGCTGGCTGACCGCGCCGCCCGAGCTGGTCACCGCGGTGCTCGCGGTGAAGCAGTTCCTCACCTACGTCAACGGCGCGCCGTTCCAGCCGGCGATCGCCGCGGGACTCCGGCTTCCGGACGCGTACTTCACCGGGATTGCGGACACCCTGGCGCACAAGCGCGACCTGCTGTCCGACGGCCTGCGCGCCGCCGGCTTCGGTGTGTTCCCCTCCGACGGCACCTACTTCGTCATCGCGGACGCAGCGCCGCTGGGGTTCCCAGACGCGGTGGAGCTGTGCCGCACGCTGCCCGAGCTCGCGGGCGTGGTCGCCGTGCCGTTAGGCGCCTTCGCACGCGACGAGTATGCGGCGCGCACGGCATCCCTGGTCCGGTTCGCGTTCTGCAAACGGACCGATGTGCTCGCGGAGGCTGCACGTCGGCTTGCGGCGATCAGCGCGCGCTGATCGGACGCTGCCTGCGTTGCAGGCGTTGCGGGCGGTTCAGAGCGGGCTGACCCGGTACCGTCGCAGGCGCAGCGCGGGGTTGCGTTCGCGCACCTCCCGGATGCGTGCCGACGAGACCTCGGCGACCGCCACACCGGTCGTCTCGCCGAGCCCGGCGAGGGTCACCCCCATCGGGTCGATCACCGCGCTCGCACCGACGCCGATCGAGGGCGGGTGGTCCGCCGCCGCGACGTACAGTGTGTTCTCGATCGCGCGCGCCGCGAGCAGCGTGGTCCAGTGGTGCTCCTTCAACGGCCCACGGACCCACTCGGCCGGCACCGCGACGAGGTCGGCACCCGCGTCCGCGAGTCGGCGGGTCACCTCCGGGAAGCGCAGGTCGTAGCAGGTCTGCAGCCCGACCACGATCCCGTCCACCTCGAAGGTCTGCGGATCGTCGAGATCTCCGGGCACCACCCACTCCGACTCCTGGGCGCCGAATGCGTCGTACAGGTGCTGCTTCCGATAGGTCGCGACGACGTCACCGGCGGGGTCCACGGCGACGAGGGTGTTCGAGAACTTGTGCGACTGGGTCGTCTTCTCGACCAGCCCGGCCACCACGAACACCGCGTGCTCGCTCGCGGCCGCGGCGAGCGCGCCCACGAAGTCGCCATCGAGCGTCTCGGCGTTGCGGGCGAACGATGCTCCGAGCGGGTCGGTGAAGTAGGAGGAGTACTCCGGGAGCACCACGAGTCGCGCGCCCCGTGACGCGGCGACCGCGATCAGGCCGGCCACGACATCCCGGTTGTGGACGCGGTCCTCCCCCGGCGCGAACTGCGCCACCGCCAGGGCGACCGTGCGGTCGTCGATGGCGAGTTCGGCGGGGCGGTCCGTCACAGTGCCACCTCTGCGCGCGGGATCGCCTCGGTCACCGGCCGCGGCGTCTCCACTGGCAGAACGATGCTGATCGAGGTGCCGACGCCCTCCTCGCTCGCGATGTCGAGACGACCGCCGTGCGCCGTCACGATGGCCTTCGTGATGGTCAGCCCCAGGCCGACGCCGGGCACGGCGTTGCGCGTCGCGGTGGATGCGCGGAAGAACCGCTGGGACAGCTGACTCAGCTCTACGGCGGGGATGCCCATGCCCGTGTCCGTGACGGCGATCACGACCTGCTCTCCGTCGCGTCGCAGCGAGACGGTCACCGTCCCGCCGGACGGCGTGAACTTGAGAGCGTTGGAGACGAGGTTGTCGACCGCCTGCCCGAGACGCACCGGGTCGCCGCGAACCGCAAGCGGCTCCGCAGGGCCGTCGCTGACGAGCGTGACACCGGCGTTCGCCGCGACCGGGCCGGCCGACTCGACCGAGGCAGAGACGACCCCGCCGAGCTCCACATCCTTGATGTCGAGCGGGAACCGGCCGGACTCCACCTGGGCGGTGAACAGGAGATCGCCGACCAGACGCAGGAGGCGGTGCGCATTCCGCTCGGCGACGCTCAGGTACTGCAGCTGTTCCTCGGACAGGGGCGCGTCCTCGTCGTCGCGCATCAGTTCCAGATAGCCGAGGATCGAGCTGAGCGGGGTCCGCAGCTCGTGAGAGATCAGCCCGACGAACTCGTCCTTCAGCCGGGCGAATTCGCGTGCCTCGGTCATGTCGGTCGCCACGAAGATGAAGCCGACGCGGTGCCCGTTCTCGTCCAGCCGTGGGGTGGCCGCGACCTGCACCGCCACACGCTTGCCGTCCGGGCGGATGTACGTCCAGTCGCGGACGTCCGCGGAGCCGGCACGCACGGTGTCCACCAGGGCGGAGAAGTTGTCCATGCTCGAGACCGTCGTGAACCGGGCATCCATGTCCTGGAGGCGCTGCTCGATCTCCGACGTGAGGTGGAAGTCGATGACGTGATGCTTGCCGTCGACCACCTGCTTCTCGGTGAGGCCGAGCATCTTCTCCGCCCCCGGATTCCAGACGTCGATCAGACCGTCGAGGTTCGTACCGATGACCGACTGCTCCGTGACGGCGTTCCAGATGCTCTGGATGAGACGGTTCGCGGTCTTCAGGCGCGCCTCGTTCAGCACCAGCTCGTCCTGGGAGGAGACCGCCTTCGCCAGCAGCGCATCCTGCCTCTCCCCGGCCTCGTGGGCGGCTTTCAGTTGCACCCGCATCCGATGCGCGATCTCGTTGATGACGACAGCGACGATCAGGTAGATGACCGGCGAGAAGAAGGCCCTGACGATGTCCCCACCGGTCCGGGCTCCCCCGCCGAAGAACAGCGGCGCCAGCAGGACGATGAAGGTCGTCAGCGACGCGATGAGGATGTTGATCCGTCCGGACTCCGAAGCGATCCAGACGAAGGGAAGCAGGGTCAGCACCGCGAACGGCGAAACGGACCCGCCGGTCCCCATCCGGAGCAGGCCGACGGCGAGCAACGACAGCGTCGGCACCACGACCGTCCACTCGGCGTTCACCCGCCGCCACGGAATGACGAACGACAAGATCGACGCGACCGCGACGAGTGCGATGCCCGCCACGAACACCGGGCCGTTGCTGACGGGGACGCCATTCGGCACGGCTGCGATGATCGCCGCGATGGCGAAGCCGAGAATGGTCGGCACCTGCTTCATGAAGACCGACGGCGAGTCGATCGGGATGCGGCTGAGCCACCGGTCGAGGGTCATGCGGGCTCCCCCAGTTCGAGCATCTCGCGGATGCGGATCGACAGCAGTCGCGGACTGAACGGCTTCACGATGAAGCTGTCCGAGCGGTCGGCGACCACCCCGTGGTCGGTCAGCAGCTGCACGGACGCGGAGACCATCAGGATCAGCGTCGACCGGGTCAGCTCGTCGGCGCGGATCGCCTCCGCCACCTGCACCCCGTTGAGGCCGGGCATCGAGATGTCCAGGACCGCCAGGTCGACGCCCCCGCTGCGGACGGCGTCGAGCGCGGCCGTCCCGTTGTCGACGGCGGCCACGATCTCGACTCCTGCGCGGTTCGCGGCGATCGTCATCAGCCCGCGGATGTCGTCGTCGTCGTCCGCGATCACCACGCGCTTGCTGCGGAGGCCGCTCGTCGGCTCAGACATGCAGGAACACCACCCGCACGACCACGATCGCGGCGCAGATCAGCAGGGCGATGCCGCCGTAGAGCGGCAGCCGGTACTCCCACCGGCGGTTGCGCTCCAGTTCGTCCTGGATGCGCTCGCGCAGCTCGGTCGGCGGTTCGACGGGACTCATCGCGCTCCCTCCCTCGAGGTCGGCTCCCGTTCGCCGCCGACCAGGGCGGCTGCCGCGTCGAGGAGCGCCGGTACGCGCTGGTAGCGACCGACGTCGGTCGCGAGGTGGCTGTCGGTGGAGGCAACGATACGCGCACCGGCGCGCAGCAGGGCTGCGATCGCGGCCGGGCCGGGGCACTCCCACTTCTCGTTGACCTCGACGATGGTTCCGGTCGCTGCGGCGGCCTGCGCCCACGCGAGCAGGCGCTCGTCGCCCAGTTGCGCTTCGTCCAGGCCCACCTTGGGCAGGATGGAGAACCAGTGCGCGAGCTGCGCGTGCGGCGTCCCCCTCATCGTCCGGATGCTCGACTCGATAAGCAGGTCGAGAGCGTCGTCGTCGGAGAGGCCGGCGTCCAGTCGCTCGCGCGTGGCGCGCGGAGACCACGGGCCGTCCGTGCCGGGGAACTGGTGGTCGCCGATGACGACCGCATCCACCCCACCCGGTCCGACGACCAGATCGGCCGGTGTGTCCACCGCGCCCGAGGCGTCGAGCAGCTTGGCCTCCACCCCGGTCACGATGGCCAAACCCGCGGGGATGCGCTCCGCGGCCACTGCGGTGAGGAACTCGGGCACCCAGGTGGTCGAGGCGCGGACATGGTCGGTCAGCCGCACCGTCCTGAGCCCGGCCGCGGAGGCCGCGGCGATGTTCTCGGCCAGGGTGCTCCGTGCGTCGTCGGAGAACGTCGAGTGGACGTGGAAGTCGCCGAGCAGCAGGTCGCCCAGCGGGCCGGTCGGCCGGTCGGCCTCCGTTCCGCTCACTCCTCGGGACCCTCCGAGTGCGCGGCGTTCTCGGAGACGAGCACATCGCCCGGACGCAGGAAGACATCCTCGAGGAAGCGCACGTTCGCCAGCTCCTCGAAGTCGACCGCCGACGGGACCGGCCGGCCGAGCACGAGGTCGAGCAGCAGCGACGGCATGTCCACCCCCGAGGCGATGGTCAGCGGCATCGCCCCGGGGAAGCGCGGGTTCACCTCGAGCAGCGCGGGGACGCCGTCGGTGCTGTAGCGCAGCTGGACGTTCGCGACGCCGGTCAGGCCGATGGCGCGCGCGACGTCGGCGGCGGTATCCGACAGCTCGGGCCGGCGCACGGTGCGACCGGCGATCGAGACGCCGGAGTCGACGCGTTCACGGGATCGCGGAACGGCGGCGATCACGTCGCCCGTAAGGCCGGCGAGCACGTCCACCGAGAACTCCTCGCCCGGCAGGTTCTCCTGGATGATGATGCTCTCGTCGGTGCCGAGCGCCTCCAGCGTGCCGCGGTCCGGGATCAGCCGGACGCCGCGCGAGCCGGCGCCGGAGCGCGGTTTGACGATGACGGGGAAGGTCCAGTCGGCGCCGACGCCGTCCCGGTCGAGCAGTCGCGTGACCGGCACGCGCGCCTGACCGGCCACCCGCTGCACCAGGGCGAACTTGTCGAGGCAGGTCACCAGCGTCTCGTGCGACGGGGCAGCGAGCTTGGTGCCGACGGCCTCCAATTCGTCGCGGCGCGCGGCGAGGCCGGGCAGCTCGACATCCACCGTCGAGAACAGCACGTCGATGCCGTCGTCGCGGCTCATCCCGATCAGCGCGTCCACGAACCCCTCGGAGCGTCCGGGCGGCAGGATGCGCCGGCGGTCCTCGGGGACCAGGTACAGCCCGCTCGCCCAGCCGTCCATGTCGCCGGCGAAGACGTCCACGTCTGCGCGGGCGAGCAAGGAACGGATCACGGCCACGCCTGCGGGGCCGCCCGCGCCCGTGACCAGGACGCGGGTTCGTGTGGTGTCGGTCATTCGGCTGTCCTATTCAGTCGGGCGCCGGAGAGCCGGGCCGACACATCGAGCGAGGAGGCGGGCATCGAGATGTCCGCGGTGTCGCGGATCACCTCGAGGGGTTCACAGCTCTTGCCGCCGCCGAAGCGCGACCAGTAACGCGCTGTGGCGAGCACGAAGTCGGGCTCCAGGTAGGCGCGCAGCTCGGTCTGCGACCGGAAGCAGTCGATCAGCTGGAGCTTCGTCTCGGTGAAGCCGTCGATCGGCACGAAACGGGTGGGCCGGAAGTCGATCGTCGCCGAGGGGCTCTGGTAGCAGCAGACCGTTCGTACCGAGCGGGTGGCGACATCCGTCGCGGCGTGGACGGCCCGGTGGTCCTGGTGCCGGTCGTGCGCGGAGTGCGTGTAGACGATGTCCGGCTGGATCTCGGCGACCACGCGCTCGATGATCCCGACCGTCGGATCCGCGGCGGAGATCTGCGTGTCGTGGAGGTCCTCCAGGAACAGCCGAGCACCCAGAAGCTCGGCGGACGCGAGGGACTCGTGCTGCCGGTCGTTCGCATCCCCGCCGCGCGCGCCGCGCGACATGGTGAGGATGACCACCTGGTTGCCTGCGTCGCGGTGTGCCGCGAGGATGCCGCCGACACCGATCTCGACGTCGTCGGGATGCGCGCCGACGGCCAGCACGACCTGCTGCCGCTGCACCGAGCGCTTGACCCGGCCTTCGGCGGCCAGCCGGTTCACGATGGCGACAAGCTCGGCGGAGGCGATCGGCTTGGTGAGGAACTCGTCCGCCTGAGCGCGCAGCGCGGAGACCGCGTAGTCCACGGAAACGTGCGCCGTCATCACCACGACCGGCATCCCCGGATACTGGCTGCGCAGCTCCTTCAACAGCTCGAGGCCCGAGATCCCCGGCATCTCGATGTCGGTGATGACCAGGTCCGGTTCGAACTCCGCGATCCGGGCCAGGGCGACGGACGGATCGGTTACCGCGATCGCCACCGCATCGGCACGTTTCTCCAGAATCGTCTTCATGAAGAAGGCCACGTCCGGGTCGTCCTCGACCACAACCACCCGGAACTTCGTCACGGCATTCGCCATCGCATCCCCTTATCTGGGACTGACTCTAGTAGGACGACCGGTTCACACGGCGGAACGGCTCAGCGTCGTGTTTCGATTTCACCCCGTCCCGATCCCGTGCTAGAGTCAATTCTTGTGCCGCGGGGTGGAGCAGTTCGGTAGCTCGCTGGGCTCATAACCCAGAGGTCGCAGGTTCAAATCCTGTCCCCGCAACCAATGCAAGGCCCTCTGACCAGGAATCATCCCGGTCAGAGGGCCTTTTTGCTAGGTTCTGGTTTGTTAGGGTCGGTCGCAACGACACGGCGGGAGCAGCAGTGGCTGAGGAGCACGGCAAGGCGACGCAGGCCGCCGTCCGGGAACGGAACCTCACGACCGCCCTGCAACTGGTGCTGACCGGCAACGGGACGGCGACCCGCGCGGGCATCGCCCGGCGCACGGGACTCACCAGCGCGACCGTCTCGTCGCTGCTCGCCGGGCTCATCGCCGACGGGCTCGTCACCGAGGGGCAGCTGGCGGAGAGCACGGGCGGCAAGCGCGCCACCACCCTCCGGGTGGCGGCCGAGAACCACGTGCTGCTGTCGCTGATCGTTCAGCCGGGCCTGGTGCGCGGCGCGGTCGTCGACCTGCTCGGAGACGAGGTGGTGACCGCGGCGCAGCGCCCGGCGACACCGGGCTCCCTGGAGGACGTGCGCGTGGTCGTGCGCAAGCTCGTCGCCGCGACCTCGGCACGCATCGTCGCCGTCGGCGTGCAGGTCCCCGGCATCGCCGACGGGCCTCTCATCCGCGAGTCGGTGCAGCTCGGCTGGACGGACGTCGACCTCGGGCGCGAACTCTCCGGCATCGTGGCTGCGCCCATCCACCTCATCAACGACGCCGACGCGGAGGCGATCGCCGACTCCACGGCCGCAGACGACTCCGCCGTGGACGACTTCGGCGCGAGCCAGCTCTTCGTGTCGCTCAGCACGGGCGTCGGGGCGGCCGTCATCATCGACGGCGAGGTCGTCGCGGGGGCATCGCACCGGGCGGGCGAGATCGGCCACGTCCCCGTCCTGTTCGGCGCCGAAGCCCCGCTGTGCGCGTGCGGCAACCGTGGGTGCCTGGAGGAGGTCGTGTCGGTGACCAGTCTGCTCGGGCTCCCCCACGGGACCGACCTGGAAGCCCTCGACCTGGCTGCCCTGGCCGCCACTCCCGACTCCCGCCGGCGGATCGCCGACGGCGCGCGCGTCCTCGCCCGGGCGCTGCTGCTGGTCGGCGCGGCGCTGGATGTGCCGAACATCGTCGTCGGCGGCGCTGCGCCCCGGCTCGGCCCGGAGTTCATCGGACACCTGCGGGCGGAGGCGGCACGGCACCCGGTGAAGGCGGCCATGCCGCTCAGCTTCCGCTACGCCCGCGTCGCTCAGGACCAGCCGTACCGCGGTGCGGCGCAATACGCGCTCCGGTCGGCGCTCGGCATCAGCTGGGCGGGCTGAGCACGAGGAGTGTTCAGGATGCGGTGAGCAGCGTCAGCAGCGCGGCGCCGCGCCTCCGGTCGTGGCCGAACGTCGCGATGTCGGCGTACGACGGGTCCGGGCGCGCGCCCATGTCGACCACCAGGACGGAGCGGCAGGTCGCCCTCACCGCATCCACCACCTGTCGCGTCCACCACGCGGCGGCGTTGTCGGCGCCGACCACGACCACCGGGGTGCCCGTGGCGAGCACGAGCTCCGGGTCGTCCGCCGGGCCGACCGAGACGACCGGATTGCCGCCCCAGAGCTGGGCGACCGGGCTTCCCGGCTCGGCCCACGCCTCCTGAAGGGTGTACCAGCGCGGCACGCCCAGTACGTCATTGTCGAGCGTTGCGAGGCGTACCACCGTGCAACGGCCCTGGAAGCGTGCGAGCGACTCCCGCACGCCGGGAGCGAAGCCCAGCCGCACCGGGAGCTCGGCGCGGACCTCGGCGCGGACCTCCGGCTCCGCGACCAGCGTCATCAGGACACCCCCAGCTGCGCCGAGAGCACCATCACCACGCAGCCACGGAGGACGATGTCGCGGCCCAGGCTCGTCATCCGGATGGTGACGCCGGAATGGAACCCCGCCATCGTGCGGTTCCGCAGCGTCTGGCCGACGGCCTCCAGGAGGACCCCGTCGATGAGGTCCTCCGGGCCGCTCAGCACCACCTCGGAGAGGTTGAGCGCGCCGACGATGGGTGCGAGGGCGACGCCGAGACGCTGGCCTGCCTCGCGCAGCACGGGTGCAGCGGACTCACCGGCCGCCTCCGCTGCGGCGACACGCGACTCGAGTCGTGGGACGGCGAGCCAGGCCTCCAAGCACCGCTCCCGGTCGTACGGAGCGTCGGGGTCGCCGTCGGTGCCGACCATGACCTGGCCGATCTCGCCCGCGGCGAACCGACTTCCGAAGACGAGGGCGCCGGCGACCAGCAGGCCGGAACCGACGCCGTGCCCGACCTTCACCAGCATCATGTCGCCCTGCGCGTCGGCGAACCCGTGCTCGGCGAGCACCGCGACGTTGGCGTCGTTCGCCACGAATACCGGCAGGCCCGTCCGCTCGGCGACCCGGCGCTGCAGCGGTTCGTCGACCCACCCCAGGTTCGGGGCGGCGGCGACGGTACCCTCGGCATCCACAATGCCCGGGGATCCGATCCCGATGCCCAGCACGGGTGCGGTCGTCGCGGCGACGAGGCGGTCGACCAGTCCGAGGACCTTCTCGGTCGCCTCCTCGCCCCGGCTGCCGGCCAGCTCGACTTCGACGGCGCTCAGGATGCGGCCGTCCATGTCGAGGACGGCACCGCGGAACACGGCGTGCTCGCTCAGGTCGACGCCGATGATCTGGGTCGCTCCGCGGTTCACGTCGAGCAGCACGGCCGGCTTTCCGGGGCGGGCGTCGTCGCGCTGGCCGAGTTCGACGACGAGGCCTTCGGCGATCAGCTCGCCGATCAGGTCGGAGATGGTGACGCGGGTGAGGCCTGTCGTGCGGGCGAGATCGGCACGGCTGACCCTCCCCGACCGGTACAGCGACTGGAGCACGAGCGAACGGTTGTGCCCCCGGGCGTGCTCCGGCAGCACCTTCGTGTGCGGGCGGAGCGCCCGGCCCGGGACGAGCCCGCGGTCGGACGGAGCGCCCCGGTCGGCGACGGTGGAACGCGTGCCCTGGTCGATCACCATGTTTGTTAGTAAAGCTGACAATCAACGTCTGCGCAACCATTCGGCCGCACTTTTTCTGTGACAATCGAACGCGGCGGGTGCTCCACGACGCCGCATGACCGCTACTTCGGACGGCGCCCGAACATAGCGAGGCGGCCCGCGCTTCGTGCGGGCTGCGCCGTAGGCGGCCCAGTCACCGGCCTTCAGCGCCGCCTGACTGTCGGAGAGCGCCTGGTTTGCCCGCTGCAGCGCAGACTGCAGGGCGGTGTTACCGGCAGTCGAACCGGCGCCGGTCCCTCCCCCACCCGACTGACCGCTGCCGGTCTGGCCGGTGCTTCCGCCCGTCGACGGAACGTTGTTGTCGCCGGCGTTCGCACCCGAGTCGCCCCCGAACAACGCATCCAGAGCCTGGTCGAGCGTGTCCTCGAACTCGATCTTGTCGCCGAAGGCCACGAGGACCTTCTGCAGCAACGGGTAGCTGGTCTCACCCGACGACCGGACGTAGACCGGCTGCACATAGAGCAGACCGCCACCGACAGGCAGGGTCAGCAGGTTGCCGTTGATCACCTCCGACTTGCCCTGCCGCAACAGGTTCAACTGTTGCGACACGGTGGGATCGGAGTCGAACTGGTTCTGCATCTGTCCGGGCCCCGGGATGGTGTCGCTCGACGGCAGTTGCAGCAGCCTGAGCTTGCCGTAGCCGGAGGCGACCTTCCCCTTCGTGTCGCCGGCGTCCGCATCCACGGCCAGATAGCCCTTCAAGACGGATCGACTCGACTCGCTGGTGCCCGCAGGGATGAATGTTGAATACAGCGAGAAGGCGGGGGCCTTCTGACCCGGCATCTTCATCGTCAGGTAGTACGGCGGCTGGAGCGCCGGGTTGCTCGACGGCGACGTCGGGTCGTTCGGCGTCGTCCAGGCGTCCTCACGCGAGTAGAACGAACCGGCGTCGTTCACGTGGTACTGACCGAGCACCGACCGCTGCACCTTGAACAGGTCCGACGGGTAGCGCACGTGACTCATCAGCTGCGCGCTCATGTCGCTCACCGGCTTGACCGTCGCCGGGAACACCTTCTGCCAGGTCTTCAGCACCGGGTCGGAGGTGTCCCAGGCGTACAAGGTCACCGAGCCGTCGTAGGCGTCGACCGTGGCCTTCACCGAGTTCCGGATGTAGTTGATGTCGTCGAACGCGTAGGCGGGCTTGGGCGTGTCCTTGTCGGCCGTCGCTTCGCTCAGGCTGCCGACGTGCGAGTACGGGAACTGATCGCTCGTGGTGTAGCCGTCGACGATCCACTTGACCCGGCCGTCCACGACCGCCGGATAGGCCTGCGAGTCGACCGTGAGGTACGGGGCCACCTTCTCTACCCGCTTGACCGGGTCGCGGTCGTACAGGATCTGCGAGCTGCTGTTCACGGCGTCCGACAGCACGATCTGCTCGTCCTGGAACTTCAGCGCGTAGACGAGCCGCTTGAAGACGTTGTCGAGAGTCGGGCCGCCGTTGCCGTTGAACGTCGTGTAGGTCTGCTGCGCGCCACCGGAGCCGCCCGGGTAGTCGAGCTCGACCGCCTTGCCACCCTTCGGACCGCCGACGATCGAGTACGTCGGCGACTGCTCGCCGAAGTAGATGCGCGGCTGATAGGTGCCCAGCGTCCCGGTGGTCGGGATGCCCGACTCCATGAACACGGGCTGGCCGTCAGGCGATCGCTGGTTGCCGTAGGCGGCAACGAGTCCGTAGCCGTGCGTGTACACGATGGTGTCGTTGAACCAGTTCCGGGTGCCGCCCAGGCCGGACTGCTGCAGTTCGCGCACGGCGACCACGGCATCCTGCTGCGTGCCGTTGAGGTCGTAGCGGTCGACGTTCAGCTTCTCGGGGAACGCGTAGTACTGGCGGAACTGCTGCAGCTGACGGAAGGACGGGCTGACGACCGCTGGGTCGAGGATGCGGATCTGCGCCGTGGTCTGCGCGTCCTGGCGCAGGGCGCCCTGCTCGGCCGTGGTCTTCGCGTTGTACGGGATCGTCTCGATGTTGCTGAGGCCGTACGCCTCGCGGGTGAAGTCGATGCCCTTCTGAACGTAGGGCGACTCCAGGGTCTTCTGGCTGGGGTCGACCTGGAAGCGCTGCACGACCCACGGCACGATGGCGCCGACCACGAGTGCGGCGACGATCAGCAGTGCCGTTCCGACCATCGGGAAGCGCCAGCGGCCGATGAAAGCGGTCATCACGAAGAGGATCGCGACGAAGACAGCGGCTCCCGCGAGCACGGCGCGACCCGGGATGGTGGCGTTCACGTCCGTGTACGCCGCTCCATTGATCATGTCGTTGACGTTGGAGTCGGTCACCGTGGCGTAGCGGTCGAGCCAGATGCTGACGCCCTGCAGCAGCAGGTAGAGGGCGGCGATGACGGAGATCTGGATGCGGGCAGCGCGCGAGATGCGCACCTCCCGGCCGCTCACCCGGATCGACCCGTAGAGGTACGTGGTGGCGAGGGTCGCCAGCAACGAGATGAGGACGACGGCGGAGGCGAAACCAACCGCACTGCGGTAGAACGGCAGCGCGAAGAGGTAGAAGCCGATGTCGAGGTGGAACAGCGGGTCCGTCTTGCCGTACGACGTGCCGTTCAGCCAGAGCGCTGCCGTCTGCCAGCGACTCGCCGCCGAGACGCCGGCGAAGATGCCGAACACGATCGGGATGCCGTACATCGCCAGCCTGCGCAGCGGCTCGATGACCTGCTGGTAGCGGTCGAGCTGCGAGTTGAGCTTGGCGTAGACCGGGCGCAGCCGGTACGCGAGCTGGATGGACAGCCAGAGCGGCAGTGCCATGCCCAGGAAGCCGATGAAGAACATCGAGATCCCCGCGAACCACTGCGTGGTCAGGACGTTCAGATACCCCAGCTGCTGGTACCAGAGGATGTCGGCGTACAGTCCGGCGAACACGAAGAAGAGGATGACCACCGCGACGATCACCCCGAGAGTGATCCAGACGGCCGCGCGCCGGCGGCCAGGGGGTCGGACTGCAGCTGTTGAACTCACGTATGGCCTTCTTGGTCTCGCGCGACGGGGGCGAGAACCATCCTAGGCAGCCGACGCTTGGAGAACGCTGCGCCGTGCACAGGGTCTCCGCCGCCGGGCCGCTGGGTCAGCCGGCGGCGCAGGTCGCGAGGCCGGCTGTGCTGGAGCCGTCGCGCACGGCCTGCAGCACCTTGAGCGAGTCGGCCAGCGTCTTCACCGCGAAGACTTTCAGTCCGGAGGGGATGTGGCCGCTGACCTCGTCGCAGTTCGACTGCGGAGCGAGGAAGTACGCCGCCTTTCCGATGTCCCGCGCGGCGTACATCTTCTGGCGGATGCCGCCGATCGGCCCGATCTGCCCGGCATTGTCGATCGTTCCTGTGCCTGCGATGCGCTTCCCGCCGTTGAGCGATCCGGGGGTGAGCTTGTCCATGATGCCCAGCGCGAACATCTGGCCGGCGCTCGGTCCGCCCACGTCGTTCAGCTGGATCTTCACGTCGAACGGGAAGGTGTAATCCATCCCTGCCCCGATTCCGAGCACGACTTGGCCCTGCGTCTCGGTCGGAGTGATGGCGACGGTCGAGGCGGCGCCGTCGCGCACGATGCCCAGCTCCGCAGGAGTGCTCGTGCCGTTCGCCTTCACCGCGCTGCGCAGTGCATCGATGCTGCTGACGCTTTTCCCGTTCACGGTGGTGATCTCGTCGCCGACCTTCAAGACGTCGGAGGCGGGGGTTCCCTTGATGAGCTGCTTGACGGCGACGTTCTCGGGAAAGGTGTAGCCGAGTTCGCTGAGTGCGGCGGCGATCGCATCCTGCTGGGAGTCGACCATCAGTGCCGCGTTCTCCGCGTTCGACTGCTCGGTGGTGGTTCCCGGCGGGAACACGCTCTCCAGCGGGAGCACCGCCTTGCTCGGCTGGAACCAGGCGCGCGCGATCTCGAACCAGCTCGGGCGCTGCTCCGGATTTCCGACGACAGAGACCGTCAGGAGGTCCAGGGAACCGGACGTCGGGTAGGTCTTCTGGCTCGGGATGCTGATGAGCTCCTTGGCATCCTTACCGGGCGCAGACCCGACCTCCTGGTCCGTGCCCAGGGTGTTGAAGACGGGGCCGGGCTGCTCGATGACGAAAGGGGCGGGCACGAGGGCGAGCACCAGCGCGAGGACGACAGCGACACCGATCGCCACCCAGCCGATGATGACGCGGCGCGGCGGCGCGACCCGGACCGGTTCCTCCCCCTGCAGCGTCGGGTGGTCGTCGCTGAACAGGGTCACAGGCCCGTCCTCTCGATCGGTGTTCGCCACGGGCGCACGGCCCGAAGGCGAGCATAGGGCAATTCCCATGCGCCTCCCCGGCGCCAGCGGCTAGCGTAGATGACGAGCCTGAAGCCGAGCCGACGGCTCTTCACCCGACGGCCGGCTCACTTCGAGAAGAGGGACGCTGACCATGGCCGACGATCGGAACGACGACCGGGACCCGGACCGCGACGACGACGAGTTCCGCGACATGCTGAGCCAATTCCTGTCGGGGAACGGCGCGTCGATCGACCCCAGCCGGCTCGCCGGCGCCGCCGGGCTGCCGAACGACCCGGCCAGCATCCAGGCGCTGCTGGGCCAACTGCAGAACGCGCTGATGAACCCGGGCGGCGGCATCAACTGGGACATCGCCGAACAGCAGGCCCGCCAGCTCGCCGCGGAAGACGGGCACTCGGTCACCCCGGCCGAGCGTGCCTCCCTCGATCAGGCCTTCCACGTCGCAGCGCTCTGGCTCGACCAGGCGACCGGCGTCGCCGGGCTCAGCAGCACGCCGGAACTGATCGGCCGCGCCGAGTGGGCGCGCCAGACGATGCCGCTCTGGACGCAGCTGGCCGAGCCTGTCGCCCTCAGCATCTCCGACGCGCTGACCCGTGTGCTCTCCGAGCAGGCGCCGGAGGAGATGCAGGCCATGCTGCAGAACGCCGGCCAGGTGATGCGCTCGATCGGGGGCGCCCTGTTCGCGATGCAGCTGGGCCAAGTGGTCGGGCAGCTGTCCAAGGAGGTCGTCTCGGGAGGCGACATCGGCATCCCGCTGCTTCCGGACGGTCAGGCGGCGCTCGTCCCGCAGAACGTGGCCGGATTCGGCGACGGCCTCGACATCCCGGAGGACCAGGTCCAGCTCTACCTCGCCGTGCGCGAGCTCGCGCACGCGCGGCTGTTCCGGCACGCGAAGTGGCTGCGTCTGCAGCTGATCACGCAGATCACGGCCTTCGCGAAGGGCATCACGATCGACACCGACGCGCTGGAATCGCTGGCCGAGAACTTCGACCCCTCGAACCCGGAGGAGCTGCGGGACGCCATGGTGAGCGGGCGGCTGATCCCGCCGCGCACCGAGGAGCAGCAGGAGGCCCTCGCGCGACTGGAGACGGTGCTCGCCCTGGTCGAAGGGTGGGTGGATGTCGTCACCGCGAATGCGACGCGACTGCTGCCGCGCGCCGACGCGATCGCCGAGACCGTGCGCCGTCGCCGGGCCTCCGGAGGGCCGGCCGAGTCTGCCTTCTCGACCCTCGTCGGGCTGGAGCTGCGACCCCGTCGTCTGCGTGAGGCCGCCGCGATGTGGCAGGCCGTCACCGAGGCGGTGGGGATGGACGCCCGCGACGACCTCTGGTCGCACCCGGACCTGCTCCCGCAGTCGACCGACCTCGACGATCCGTCGGGGCTCGTCGCACGGCTGACCGCCGCTGCCACCGGACAGGAGCAGGAGCAGGATGCGCTCGACCAGGCGATCGAAGATCTGCTGCGCGACGATCGCGACGACCGGCCGACCGAGGGCTGATCCGGGCACGCGCTGTGGATTGATCCGGCTGCCGGTCCGCCCTGTGGACAACCGCTGAACGGGTTCCGGCGTCGGGCAGGATGCCGTCATGGTCCTTGCACTCGATCCCGGCATCACCCGCGTCTGGCGCACCCCGGACAGCATCCAGTTCGGGGTGGATGAGCCGGTGCTCGTCCTCGACGGCATCACCTCGGCGGATGAGCGGATGCTGGTTGCCCTCGCCGCCGGGGTCACAGCGGAGGGGCTGCGCCTGGTCGCCGACCGTGCCAGGGCGCCCTCTGGCGCCGTTGCGGCGCTGCTGGACCGCGTTGCGCCGGTGTTGGCGCCCGATCGACGAGAGCCGCCGCCGACTCCCCCACTCGTCGTGCTCGACGGCGCCGGTCCGACGGCTGTCGCTCTTGGGGTGCTGCTCTCGGATGCGGGCGCCGACGTTCGCAGCGGACTCGACTGGTCCGACGCGGCCGTCGAGCGCGCGGATGTCGCGGTGATCGTGGCATCGTACGCGGTCGAGCCGCAGCGCCAGGCGCGATGGCTGCGGCGCGACGTGCCGCACCTGCCGATCGTGTTCGGGGATGCCGGGGTCACCGTGGGGCCGTACGTCCGGCCCGGGTACGGCCCATGCCTGCGCTGCGTCGACCTGCACCGGACGGATGCCGACCCGGCCTGGCCGGCGATGGCGACGCAGCTGCACACCCGCGATGCTCCCGGCGAGACGGCGATCGTGGTGGCTGCGACGGCAGCGCTAGCGGCCGCGTTACTCCTCGCGGCGAGCGCAGAGCCGCCACACGGGCCCGACCCCGGCGTGAGCGCCCGGCTGCCGCGGGGCAGGTGCGACTGGGTCAGCCGCGCGTGGGCGCCGCACCCCGAGTGCGGGTGCCTCGGTCTTCCCCCGTGACGGGTTGAGCCGGGAGGGACGACGGTGCGGCGGATGGACCAGCGACCGACGGTCGTGGCGCGGCCGGCCGGAGCTCGGCCAGGAAACGCGACGGCTGGCGGAGGGACGGACGACCCGGCTGGTTACTGCGGGCCGACCAGCTCAGGCGCAGGCGGCGGCGAGCGCGGGTGATGCCGACGTAGAGCAGTCGGCGTTCCTCATCCACTTGGTCGAAGGTCCCGGCGTAGCTGATCGGGACCAGACCCTCGCTCAGCCCGACCAGGTAGACGGACGGCCACTCGAGTCCCTTCGCGGCGTGCAGGGTCGCCAGGGTGACGGCGGACATGGTCGGCTCGTGCTGCCCGGCCTGCCGGGCCAGAAGCTCGTCGGTGAAGCCGCGCATCGTCTGCCCGGGCGGCTGCTCGTCGACGAGGCCCATGATGGCGTTCAAGGACTCCCACCGATCGCGCACGGCACCGCGCACGTCGGGTGGCTGCACGGACCAGCCGAGCGAGCGCAGCACGTCGCTCACCGACTTGAACAGCGGGTCCGCGGTCGACACCAGGCTCGCGGCACGGAGCGACATGACGGCCTGGCGCACCTCCGGCAGGTCGAAGAACCGCTTCGAGCCGCGGATCTGGTAACTGATCCCCCGATCGCCCAGCGCCTGCTCGAGCGCCGCGGCCTGCACGTTGACGCGGTACAGCACGGCGATATGCTCGGGCCGCGCGCCCCCGGCGAGCTCGGCAGCGATCTGGTCGGCGACGGCGCGTGCCTCTGCGCGGTCGTCCTCGTAGGCCGTGGGCTCCGGCACCGGCTCGATCACGCGATCGTCACCCTGCGCCACGTCGGCCGGACGCAAGGTGAGAGCCCCGGATCGGCCGCGCATCAGCCGGTTCGCCGTGTCGATCACCGGAGGCGTCGAACGGTAGTTCTGCTCCAGCCGGACGACCGTGCCCCCGGGATGCTCGTGCTCGAACCCGAGCAGGTAGTCGCTGCGCGCACCCGCGAAGGAGTAGATCGTCTGGCTTGCGTCGCCGACCACGCACAGGTCGCGACGGGTGCCCATCCACAGGCCGAGCAGTTGGTGCTGCAGCGGGGAGACGTCCTGGAACTCGTCCACCGTGAAGAACCGGTACTGCTCCCTGACCTGCAGGGCGACCGCGGGCTCGCTCTCGATCATGCCCGCGCAGGCGAGCAGCACATCTTCGAAGTCGATCTGCTTGCGCTCGTCCTTGAGCTCCTCGTAGCGCTGCAACAGCGCGGCCACCTGCTCCGGCGAGAGCGACCCGGGAGTCGGCCGCCCGGCCGTCGTGTACTGTTCGATCCCGAGCCCGGAGACTTTGCGCCACTCGATCTCGGCCGCCACATCGCGCAATGTCGCGGTGTCGACCTTCAGTTTGAGCGTCTCTGCGGCGTGGCCGAGGATGCGGCCCTTCCCGTCGAGCACCGACGGCAGCTGCCCGCCCACCACCTGCGGCCAGAAGTAGTTGAGCTGGGCGAGAGCCGCGGAGTGGAAGGTGCGCGCGGAAACCCCTCCGGCACCGAGCTGGCGCAGGCGGCCTCGCAGCTCCGCGGCCGCGCGGGCCGTGAAGGTGAGCGCCATCACGCGGTTCGGGGCGTACGCGCCCGAGGCGACACCGTACGCGATCCGGTGCGTGATCGCCCGCGTCTTGCCCGTCCCGGCACCCGCCAGGATGCAGACCGGGCCGAACAGCGCCTCGGCCGCCACCCGCTGCTGCGCGTCCAGACCGGCCAGCAGTTCGTCGGGACCGGCGACGGCAGCGCTCACGGCGCCGGCGGCTCGCCGAGCGGGCCGCCGTACCAGTCCTCGATGAGGGCGCGTGCGATCGACGACCCACCCGGCAGGATGATCTGCTCCCGCGCCGCCCACAACTCCTCGCGGCTGAACCACCGGACGTCGAGGATCTCGTCCCCGTCGGGGTCGAGCTCCGATGCCGGCTGGTCGTCGGCCAGACGTGCCGTCATCCCCACCATCACGGAGGCGGGGAACGGCCATGGCTGCGAGCCCTTGTAGCGCGCATCCACGACCCGGACGCCGGCCTCTTCGAAGATCTCGCGCTCGACCGCGCCCTCGAACGACTCCCCCGGCTCGACGAAACCGGCGAGCAGCGAGTAGCGGGACTGCTCCCACATCGCGTTCGAGCCGAGCAGCAGCCGATCGTCCGCATCCAGCACCGTGACGATCACCGCGGGGTCGGTGCGAGGGAACACCTCGGAGCCGTCCTCCAGGCAGCGGCGCACCCAGCCGGCCTGCTCCACGACCGTCGGAGACCCGCAGCGCGGGCAGTGCGTGTGCGAGGCGTGCCAGTTGGCCATCGCCAGCGCCTCGGTGAAGAGCCCGGCGTCGCGGTCGCCCAGCGCCGTCGCGACCGTGCGGAGGTTGCCCCAGCGGGTCTCGTCGGGTTCCAGCTCCAGCGCGGCGGCGTCCGTCAGGACCTGCAGAACGACGGCGGTGCCGGCCTGCTCGGTGGGCGTGGCCACGGTGGTCCGTCCGAGATAGACGCGGATGAGCGCCGAGGTGACCCGGTCCACCGGGAGGAGTTCGAGCGCCGCCGGGCCTGCATCCGGCGACGACCAGCCATCGGCAGCGGGAGTCGCGGCCGCGACGCTCTCCGCGGTCAACAGCGCCCGGCCCTTCCACAGCGCCAGCACCCGCGTGCCCGGCTCGCTCCACAACTCGTCGAACAGCGCCGGACGCGAGCGTGCCGCATGGTCGCGGTCGGTCGCGTGGCGCGACAGCGGAAGCGCGGCCAGCGGGAGAGAGGGAGTCAGGGCGGACGACATCGAGGTCCTTTCGGGGCGTGGCGGACGGCCGTCGCAGGTGAGGTCCAATTAGCCTAGATGCATGGCCAGATCCCATCTCACTCTAGCCGCGCTGGCCGCTTCGGCCGTCCCCGGCCTCGACGTCACCGGCGCTCGCAGTCACAGCGCCGGAGGCTCCGGCGACTTCGACTCCGCGCTGCTGAACACGAGGGACGGCGCGACCGTCATCGTGCGCGTCCCCGCGACCCAGGTCGCGGAGACCGAGCAGAGCGCCGACCTGGTCGCCCTGCGCGCGCTGACCACGGGCATCCGCAGTCGGCTGCCGTTCGACGTCCCTCGATACCTGGGGCAGGCCCCCGTCGCCGGAACCCGCGCGATCGTCTACGACTACCTGCCCGGTCGGCACATCACCGTCGAGGAGGTTCCCCCGGGCGACGGCCTGGCCGGGTCCATCGGGCACGCGATCGCGGCCATCCACGCGCTCCCCACCGCGTTCGTCGGCGAGGCCGGGCTGCCCGTGCTGTCGGCGGCCGAGTGCCTGACGGCGGCGAACTCGGTGATCGAGTCCGCCGCATCCACCGGCCTGCTGCCGACGGCGCTGCGCGACCGCTGGCGCACCGCGGCGGCCGACCACTCCATCTGGCAGTTCCAGCCCACCGTCATCAACGGCTCGCTGACGGCCGAGTCGATCCTGGTCGAGGACGACGTGGTCACCGGCGTACTGGGCTGGTCGGCGCTGCGCGTCGGCGACCCGGCCCGCGACCTGCACTGGCTGCTGGCGATGAACCCGGAGGCGACCGACGGGGCGCTCGGCGCGTACGCCTCCACCCGGCAGGTGGCCACCGACCGGCAGTTCACGCAGCGCGCGATGCTCTACGCGGAGTTGGAGGTCGCCCGCTGGCTGCTGCACGGCCGCGAGGTCCGCGATCAGATGATCGTGGATGACGCGGTCGAGATGCTCGACGGCCTGGTGGATCGGGTGCACAGCAATGCCATGAACCCGCTGTCGACCGCCACCGGGCCGATCATGGCCATCGGCGACGTCGAGGCGATGCTCGACCGCACGCCGGGTGACCGGCCGGAAGGCTACAACCGCTCCGGCGGGATGAAACCGGTGGCCGACGACCAGAGCGACGTCAGCTCCTCCTCGGCGTAGAGCCGTTCCGGCCGCACGACGCGGTCGTCGGTCACGAAGTAGAAGACGGCGTCGATTCGCTCGGGGTCGATGCCTGCATAGCGCGCGTAGGCGAGGCGGTACAGCGCGAGCTGGAGCTGCTTGCGCTCCAGGTCGTCCGCGTCGCGCGGCGCCTTCCCGGTCTTCCAGTCGACGATCTGGTAGTCGTGGCTGCTGTCCTCCGCCCGGTAGATCGCGTCCAGTTTGCAGACGACCACCTGCCCGGCCAGGGTGATGTGGATCTCCAGCTCGACCTCTTCCGGACGCCGGCCCGACCATTCGCTGCGCTCGAAAGTCGCCTTGAGTTCCGCGAAACGCTCCGCCTCGAGGATGTCGCCAGCCGGATCGTCCAGTTCCGCGCTGCTGGCATCGAGCGCATCCGTCGCGCCGGCGATCGTGCCGAATCGCTCCTCCACCCACCCGTGGAACAGCGTGCCCAGCCGGGTCTGGCGGTAGGGGCGCTCCGGCATCGGGCGCCGCAGTGCCGAGGCGACGGCGGCAGGGTCAGTGACGTAATCCTTGAACCGGGAGGCCGGGATGCGGGCGGGCAGTTCGACGAGGCCCGCCTCCTGCTCGCGGCGCGCCCGCTCGGCGAGCAGCAGGTCGAGGTCGCGGGCGTACACGCCGCCATCTCCCGCTCCGTGCTCGCGTGCGCGGAGCACGGCCGCAGCGGCGGCCTCCACCCGGGTGCGGCGCGCGCCGAGCGGCTCCAGCGGCCAGGTCACGGTCGCCGAGGTCAGCGCGAGCGGGTTCTCGTCGGGCTCGTCGCAGTCGGGGAAAGCGTCCGCGGGCAGCAGGCCGGCCTCCTGCAGCTCGCGCAGGTAGGCGCCGGGACCGCGTGGCTTCGTCTGCGTCGACCAGTAGGAGCCGGTCAGCAGCAGCCGCCGCCGGGCGCGGGTGACCGCGACGTAGATCAGACGGCGCTGCTCGTCGAGGTGGCGGGCGACATTCTCGTCCTCGAAGGCGACGATCGAGTCGTTCACATCCTTCTGCGTCTCGGCCGTCCGCCAGGCGACGACCGGGAGCTCGGCGGAGTCGCCGCGGAACTCGTTCGGCAGCTGCCCGAACGACAGCCAGCCCTTGCGGCTCTGCGGCGGTCCAGGGAGCTCGCCGTCGACGAGGCGGGGAATGGCCACCACATCCCATTCGAGCCCTTTGGCGCCGTGGATGGTGAGGATCTGCACCGTGCCCGGTTCGGCGTCCTCACTGCGCGGGGCCAGGTTGTCGCGCTGTTCGGCCTCGGCGAGCCAGGAGAGGAAGGACCCGAGAGTCGCCTGGTCGTCGGCCGCGAGGTAGGAGGCGACCTGCTCGGCGAATGCGTCGAGGCTGGCCTGGCCGAGCTGTGCGGCCTCGTTCGCCGCGACCTCGATGTCGAGGAGGAGCTCCTGCTGAACGAGCGTTACCAGGTCGAGCAGGTCGAGGCCGACGCGGGAGCGCAGGTGGTCGAGGCGTCGGGCGGCGTCGCGCATCCGTTCGAGACCGGCCGGGCTGAACCCCTCCAGTCGCCCGTGACCGTCGGGTGCTTCGAGCACGAAGTCGAGGGCGTCGACGAGGGAGGCCCCTTCCTCGCCCGCGACCGAGCGGCGGAGCCGGTCGCGCAGTTCGGGGTCGAGCCGCTGGTGCCGGTGGTCGCGCTCGGCCAGCCAGGAGGCGACATCGCGCAGGGCAGCGATGTCTTTCGGTCCGACCCGCCACTTCGCGCCGGTGAGCAACCGGATGAGCTCGGAGCCCGCGGTCGGGTCGTGCATCACCCGCAGGGCGCTGACCAGGTCGGCGATGACCGGCTGCTCCAGCAGGCCACCGAGGCCCAGGACGTGGTACGGGATGCTGCGCCGCGCGAGCGCACTCGTGAAGACGTCGATCTTCTTCAGCGACCGGCAGAGCAGCGCGGCGCTCGGCGGGACGCCGGTGGCGTCGCGCTCGCTCAGACGCTCGCCGAGCCAGCGCGCCACCGTCTCCGCCTCGTCGGCGACCGTCTGCTCGAATGCTGCCGTCAGCTCGCCGAGAACAGCGCCAGGACGCGGCTGAAGCTGTTCGACATGCACTGGTGAAGCGGCAGTGAGAGGCGCCACGAGCACATTCGCCGCATCCAGGACGCGCGTCGGGTTGCGCCAGCTGGTGCTGAGCACGTACTCATCGGCTGCGCCCGGCGCACCGGGACGCTCTCCGGTGAAGTCGGCCGAGAATCGGCCCAGGTTCGCGGCGCTGGCGCCGCGCCAGCCATAGATCGACTGGTGCGGATCGCCGACGGCCATCACCGGCTGGCCGGCGAACAGGCCGGAGAGCAGCCGGGTCTGGACGACCGACGTGTCCTGGTACTCGTCGAGCAGCACGACGCGGAAGCGGCGGCGATAGTCGGCCACCACCTCGGGCTGACGTTCGCAGACGGCCAGCGCCAGCGCCACCTGGTCCGAGTACTCCACGAACCCCCTGCGCCGCTTCTCGTCGGCGAAAGCCCGAGCCAGATCGAGCAGCGGCGGGAGGGAGCCGACCGCCTCCACCGCGGATCGGACCGACGCGTACAGGTCTTTCACCCGACCGTTGCCCGTCGGCAGTTCGGCGATGCGCCCGAACTGCTCGACCATCCGCTCCACCTCGGCAGCATCGGCGACGTTCTCACTGAGTGCGCGGCTGAGGCCGACGACCGCGCTGGTCACGGGCTCCACCCCGCGGTCGAGCTCGACCAGGCGATCGTCTGCGCTGGTCACCACCAGACGTCGGGCGAGCTGCCACGCGGACGCCTCGCTGAGCACAGCCGACTCGGGCTCGCGCCCGATGAGGAGCGCGTTCTCGCGGAAGATCGCGTTCGCGAAGGCGTTGTAGGTGGCCACTTCCGGCGCCTCGAACGGGTCGAACGTGACATCCGTCACACCGGAAGCGACCAGCTGCTCGATGCGCGTGCGGATGCGGCCGGCGAGTTCGCCCGCTGCCTTGCGGGTGAAGGTGAGGCCGAGGATCTCCGGCACGCGGACGTGCCCGTTGGCCAGCAGCCAGACGACCCGGTTCGCCATGGTCTCGGTCTTGCCGCTGCCGGCGCCTGCCACGACGATGGCCGGCCGCAGCGGCGCTTCGATGACCGCCTGCTGCTGCAGTGTCGGCGTCGGGAGGCCGAGCGCCTCCGCGATCTCGGCCGCGCTGAGCGGCCGCAGCGATCGCCTGGACGCGGCACCCGTCTCCTCCATGTCCGCCAGCGAAAAAGCCTGCTCCACCAGGTCGAGGTCGGCCTGCTCTGTCGCCCACTCCAGCAGGCCGTCGTCGTCGAGGTGCGTCGCTTCGTCCGTCATGCTGCTCCTCCCGCGCTGACCGCCGGCACCAGGTGGATGCGGTACTCGTACTTTCCGTGCGGGTCGCGTTCGCCCAGGTCGACGACACCCGCGAAGGTCGCGGCGGCCATCCCGTCGGCGGCTCGGGTCACGCGGTCGCGCAACCGCTGGAGGCCCGCCTCGTCGACGCGGTCCTGCGCCACCTCGCGGTAGCCCTTGCCGCGGACGCCCTTCGCGACGAACAGCAGCTTCGCTCCCCCGGACGGCAGTTCGCCGGCCTGCTCGATCACCCCGTGCTCCATGGCCAGCTGGTAGGCGCCCAGCTGGGCGTGCTCGGCCGCCTCCGCGGCGGACGGCGTGCGGTTGCCGGTCTTGAGGTCGACGATGACGACCGTGCCGTCGGGAGTGTGCTCGACGCGGTCGATCGTGCCGCGGACGAGCGCTCGTCCGATCCGGAGCTCGAACGCGCCCTCGGAACCGAGCAGCGTCCCACCGGCGCGCTCGAAGTCCCGCAGGTACTCGGACACCCCGGCGGTCAGCGTGCGCGTGCGCCTGCGCTCCTTCTCCTCCAGCCACGGCGACTCGAAGGCCAGCTCGCCCCAACGCCGCTCGATGCCCTGCCAGAGCCGTTCGACACTCAGGTCGCGGTCATCGCTCGTGCTCGCCTCCTCCATGACGGCGTGCACGACCGTGCCGATCCCGGCGGCGAGCCCGCTCGGCGAGGCCGCCATGGTGTCGACGAACCAGGCGAGCGGCGACTTCTCGAAGGTCTCGAGTCGTGAGGGCGAGACCCGGACGATCGCCTCCGGATCGTCGAGATCGACCAGCGGCTCCGCGGTCGACGGTTCGAGCAGGCCGTACCAGGACGACGGATCGGCGCCCTCGACCTCGGCGTCGGCGAGACGGGCGAGAGCCTGAGCGGCGTCGGCCGAGCCGGTGGTCACCAGTCGGCGCCGCAGCCGCCCGACCATGCCGCGCAACGAGAGCGGATGGGCGCCGTCGTCCTCGTCGTCGACCGCGAGTTCCCCCGCGAGACGGAGGAACGGCGACGGCTGCTCGTCGTCGTTGGCCGTCGCCGTGAGCAGCACCTGGCCGCGGGATCGGGAGACGGCGAGCGCGAACATCCGCAGCTCGTCGCCCAGCACCTCGGCCCGCGCGTCCTCGGTCTCGGTCGCGCGTCCCTCCACCGCATCGGCGAGTTCTTGCGGGTGCAGCAGGGAACCGCGCAGGCGGAGGTTCGGCCAGACGCTCTCCTGCAGGCCCGCGACCGCGACCACCTCGAACTCCCGGCCGATCGCAGCGCTGGGCGTGCAGACGAGGACGGCGTCTCCGGCGGTCTGGGCGGCCAGGGTGTCTTCCGGAACCTCGGCACCGAGCAGCTCGACGACGAAGTCGGACGCCGGGCGCTCGGGATAGCGCTCCACGAACCGTCGCGCCGCCGTGAAGAGCGCGACGATCCCGTCGAGGTGACGGTTCGCCTCGTCCGCGACGATTCCACTCCGCTCCGAGTGCGCCAGCCAGCGCGCGGCCAGCCCGCTGCGCTCCCAGGCGTGCCAGAGCAGTTCCTCGACGGAGGCGCCTTGCGCTGCCTTCTCGCGACCCGATCGCAGCGTCTCGGCCAGCCGTCCGGCACGGCGGGCGGGTGACGCATCGATCGTCGCCAGGTGTGCGGGATGCTGGAGCGCCTCCACCAGGAGCTCGTCTCCTGGACGGTTGCCGTCCCCGGAGAGCTCCTCTTGACGCAGGGCGAGCCGCAGGCGGCGGAGGCTGACGCTGTCGAGACCGCCGAACGGTCCGAGCAGGAGCTCCGTCGCGACGATCGGCGTGAGCTCGATCGCGCCGAGCTGGACGCCGACGACGGTGACCAACTGTCGCGCCGCGAAGTCGTCGCGCAGTGCACGTCCGGCGATGCTCGTCGTGGTCGGCACCTCGGCGACGGCCAGTGCGCGGGACAGCGCGGGCACATGAGCGCCGGACCGCACGATGACGGCCATCGCACTCCACGGGACGCCGTCGAGCAGGTGGCGTTCGCGGAGCTTACGGGCCAGCCGCGCTGCCTCGGCAGGGGCGGAGGAGGCGACGAGGCGGACGATCTCGGGACGCTGGTCCGCTGGAGCGGGTGCCTGCGCCGGTTCCTGCCCGGCTTCCGGCTCCGGCCGCCCGGCGGCCGCCATCCGCTGCACTCCGGCCGCAGCCGTACCGATCCGTTCGGTGACGCGCGCCGTCAGCTCCCGCAGGGCGGGGGTCTGCCGGTGCGCCGTCGTGAGCACGAAGCGGGTCACCGGTACGCCGAGCCGCGACTCCAACTGGCCGAGTGCCGTCGTCTCGGCACCGCGGAACGTGGTGGAGGCGACGTCCGGATCGCCGAACGCGATGACGGCGACGCCGCGTTCGGCGAGAGCACGCAGCAGCGCCAGGGTGGCGACCGTGGCCTCCTGCAGGTCGTCGACGAACACCGCGCGCAGACTGTCGAGCGAGCTCCCCTCGCGGACGACCGTCACCGCCGACGCGATCAGCTCCGCCGAGTCGACGAAGCCGCCGCGGTAGCTGTCGACCACCAGCTGGTACTCCGCGATGAACCGCGCGGCGGCGCGCCACTCGTCGCGGCCGGTGATCGCGCCGAGCTCCGACAGCCGCGACGGCGTGACGCCACGCTCCGCGCAACGGGCCATCAGCTCGCGCAGCTCGGTGCGGAAACCGCGCAGTGCCCGCACCTCCTCGACGAGAGGTTCGGGCCAGTTGGGGCCAGTGCCGTCCTCGATATGGCCGTTGAGCAGTTCGGCGATGATCTGGTCCTGCTCACCACCGGTCAGCAGCCGCGGCGGTTCGGCCCCGGTGCGGCGCGCGTGCTCCCCCACCAGCTGGAACGCGAGCGACGTCGCCGTGCGTGCCAGAGGACCGTTGGTCGGAACGTCGAGCCGCAGCGCGATGCGGTCGCGCAAGGCGGTCGCTGCGGCTCGGGATGCGCTGAGCGCGAGCACCTCGTGCGTCTCGTAGCCGCGGCCGAGCACACGCTCCGCCACCGCCTCCACGAGGGTCGTCGTCTTGCCCGTCCCGGGTGCTCCGAGAACCGCAGCGGACGCGCCGTCGGCCACGGTGAGCACCTCCGCCTGGGCGCCGTCGAGCGCCGGAGCGCCCGCGATGGCGCCCCGTTCTGCGCGCATCCGGAAGCCTGACGTGGTCATGCCTTTCACGCTATCGGCGTCCGCCGACAGAGAACGCGAGCGGGGGCCGCGAGCCGTGTGCCGTAGTCTGAACTCACACCCGCCGGTCAGACTCGAAATGGCCCAGAACACCCGAAAGGTACTGTCGTGGAGATCCGCATCGGAATCGTCAACGCCCCCCGCGAGCTCAGCTTCGAGTCCTCGCAGCCGGCCGAGCAGCTCACCGGGCAGGTGAAGACGGCTCTCACCGACGGCGGCGGCGTGCTGGAGCTTACCGACGACAAGGGCCGCCTCTACGTGGTCCCCACCGCCGGCATCGCGTACGTCGAGTTCGGCACCGAGGAATCGCGCCGCATCGGCTTCGTCGGCTAGCCTCCCTCTCGTGGAACTGCTCTTCGTCGTCCTTGGCGGCGCCATCATCGGCCTCGCCGGGCGCTACTTCCTGCCGCACCGTCACACGCACGGCTCCGCCCTGATACCGGCGGTCGGCGTCGCTTCGGCCTCGATCCTCTGGGTCGCCCTCACCTGGGCCGGCCTGAAGTGGGACGACGGCTGGATCTGGTGGATCACCCTCCTCGGTACGGCCCTCGTCGTGGCCGTCACCGACCTGCTCGTCGGTCGCCTCCGCACCACGGGCGACGACCGGCTGCTGCATTCCCTCACGAAGGGCGCGGTCGCGCGCTGACGCATTGGCGGCTGACGCAGCGACCGCTGTCGTTCGTCACGAATGCCGCTGCGCGCCGCGCCGCTGACGCGACAAACGTCGGCAAACCGTGACCGCTACGCGGTGAGGCCCAGCGCGTCCATCCGTCGGGTGTGGGCGGCGATCAGCTCGGTGAAGATCGGCTCGATCCGCTCCTCGTCCGTTGCGCGGTTGCCGGACAGGTGCAGCGCCGAGCGTGCGACGAGCAGTGTGTCGCCGACGAGACGGCGACCCCACATCGCCAGCCGGGACTTCAGCAACGGATCCGCCCCGATCTCGGCGCGGAGCACCTCCAGCACGCCCTCCTGACCGGACTCGGAGCCGAGCAGGTGCGCGATGCGCGGGCCCACATCCCCGGGCAGCCCTGCGGCCAGCCGGATGAAGAAGTCGTCGAGCAGACCACCGGTCACGATCGCCGACAGCAGGGTTTCGCGCCAGTCGGCCCCCACGATGAGCGCACTGAAACCCTCGATCGCGACGGCGAACGGTTCCATCGCCGCGGCGGGGTCGTTTCCGCGCCGGCGGATCTCGGCGACGATGCCCTGGTGCTTGGACAGTGCGTGCCCTGCGGCGGCCGAGATGAGGCCTTTCGCATGCAGGTCGTCGGATTCGGCCGCGACGCGCGACAGCGTCTCGAACTGCTCCAGCTGCAGGTACGCGGCCTGACCGAGGTACGGCAGCAGCTCGGGCATCACCTCGTGCAGGTCCACGCGCACGGTGGCGACCGGCCGCGGGCGCGGCGTCAGGCGCGGGAGTTCGACGGAGGGCCGTCGCCGGGTGAACCAAGTTGACACGCTCAGCAGTGTATCGGGACCGTCCAGTAGGCTTGTGTCGCCGTCGGCGCAGGATCGACGGCCCTACGCCTGCGACAGAGAAGAGGGCGTAGACACTCCGATCGAATCGACAGGCAAACTCCCCAGTGACTTTCTCAGAACTGAACATCGACCAGGACATGGTCGACGCCCTCGCGGCCAAGGGCATCATCGAGCCGTTCCCCATCCAGACGCAGACCATCCCCCTCGCCCTCACCGGCCAGGACATCATCGGCCAGGCGAAGACCGGAACCGGTAAGACCCTCGGCTTCGGCCTCCCGCTCATCCAGCGCCTCGGCCTGGACCCGGAGCCGGGCGTGAAGGCCCTGGTCGTCGTGCCGACTCGCGAGCTGGCCATCCAGGTCTACGAAGACCTCGAGACGGCCGCCTCGGGCCGCCCCACCTCGATCGCCGCCATCTACGGCGGAAAGGCCTACGAAGGCCAGGTCGCGCAGCTCAAGGCCGGCGCCCAGATCGTCGTCGGCACGCCCGGGCGTCTGCTCGACCTCGCCGGCCAGCGCTTGCTGAGCCTGGCGAACGTCAGCGAGATGGTGCTCGACGAGGCCGACAAGATGCTCGACCTCGGCTTCCTCGCCGACATCGAGAAGCTGTTCGCGCAGACCCCCGCCACCCGGCACACCATGCTGTTCTCCGCGACCATGCCGGGCCCGATCGTCGCGCTCGCCCGCCGGTTCATGAGCCGCCCGGTGCACATCCGCGCCAGCGACCCGGACGAGGGCCAGATCCAGGCGAACATCAAGCACCTGGTCTACCGTGCGCACTCGATGGACAAGGACGAGGTGATCGCCCGCATCCTGCAGGCGGATGGCCGCGGCAAGACCGTCATCTTCACCCGCACGAAGCGTGCAGCCGCGAAGCTCGTCGAAGAGCTCAACGACCGCGGCTTCAACGCGGCGGCGGTGCACGGCGACCTCAACCAGGAGCAGCGCGAGCGCGCCATGGCCTCGTTCAAGGCCGGAAAGCGCGATGTCCTGATCGCCACCGACGTCGCCGCCCGCGGCATCGATGTGGACGATGTCACGCACGTGATCAACCACACGATCCCCGAAGACGAAAAGACCTACCTGCACCGCGTCGGCCGCACCGGCCGCGCCGGAAAGACGGGCATCGCGGTGACGTTCGTCGACTGGGACGACCTGCACAAGTGGGCGCTGATCAACCGCGCCCTCGAGTTCGGGCAGCCGGAACCCACGGAGACCTACTCGTCGTCACCGCACCTGTTCACCGACCTCGATATCCCGCAGGGCGTCAAGGGCCGGCTCAAGCCGACTCCGGCGGTGAAGGTTCCGGACGTCCCGCGCGGCGGTCGAAGCGATTCCACCGGTCCGGAGGGCGAGCGCTCGGGCGATCGTCGCCGTCGCCGCACGCGCGGCACCTCGGGTCAGGATGCCCCCGCGCAGGTCTCGGCCGAGTCATCGCACGACACGGCGGCAGCCGAGGGCGGCGAGCAGAAGACCGCGAGCGGCACCCATGACGGCGGCGGATCCCAGCACCGCGACGGCAACAGCGCACCGCGCCGTCGTCGCCGCCGTTCGCGCGGCGGATCGGCCGCGACGCCCGCCAGCTGACCGCATCCGGCGCAACCGCCACGCAGAGAGCTCCCGCGTACTTCGATCGACGCCCGTCGCCGAGTCGAAGAACGCGGGAGCTCTTCGCGTTCGTGCCCCGCTCAGTACCAGTTGGGGTCGTGGCTCATCTCGAAGTTCCACGCCGCGCACGGTGAGCCGTACGCACGATCGATGTAGTCGAGTCCCCAGTTGACCTGCGTGTTCTGGTTGGTCATCCAATCGGGCCCGGCGCTCGCCATCTTGCTGGCCTTCCAAGCCTGCGGGATGCCGTAGGCGCCGCTCGAGGTGTTGTATGCGTCCGCGCGCCAGCCGGACTCGTGGTTCCACAGCTTGATGAGACACGGCATCTGGTCGCCGCCCCAGCCGTACGCCGGCAGGCGACTCGCGGCATAGGCCTGGGCTGCCGCGGGGTCGACGACCATCCCGGGCGGTGGTGCGAACCCGTCCGAGCCGCCGCCGGGGTTGGCTGCCGCCGCGGCCGCGGCGGCAGCGGCCTGTCCGGCCGCGTACTGCTGCTCGACCGATGCCTCCGTGTTCTTGAGGCTCGCGAGCTGCGCGTACAGGGTGTCCGCGTGCTGCTTCTGGTCGGCGAGCTGCGCATCCGCCGCTTGCTTCGCCGCCGTGGCGACATCGAGGGCCTTCTTGGCGGCGGTGGCGAGCTGATCGCGGATGGTCTGGGCGTTCGCGGCCTGCGCGCTCAGCGAGGAGGCCAGGTTCTTCTGAGCGCTGGCCTGGGCGAACAGGGCGCTAGAGCGGTCAGCGAGCTTGGAGACGGCACCCAGCTGGTACAGCAGCGACTCCGAGCTCGATGCGCTGGGGCTGAGGAACAGCCGGAGCGACACCGACGACGTTCCAGCTCGGGTCAACTGCTCAGCGAGTTTCCCGCTCTGCGACTTCAGTTCGTCCGCCTTGGCCGTCGCGTCCTGCGCCCTCTGCGCGAGGTCCTGCGCTTTCGCGGTGGCGTTCTGCAAGGCGACCTCGGCCTGGCCGTACTCGCCCATCCGCTTCACCGCGAGGTCGCCGGCGGCGTTGGCTGCGGTCTGGAGGCTCTGCAGCAGCCCGTTGATGCGGTCCACTTCCGCCTGTGCGGCTGTGGCGTTGTTCTTGGCGGCCTGGACGTCGTCCCACGAGGGGTAGCTGTCGGCGCTGGCCGGAGCCGCGCCTCCCGCGATCACCAAAGCAGCTGCTAACGCGGCCGCGACCGCTGATCCTCGCCAGAACCGTCTCACCCGTGCACCTCGCTTCCCGATTCCCCGCCGGGGTCCAGGCTATGTGCTGCGGGTCACGGAGCGTAGAAAGGCGCCGCGCCTGTCGCTTCTTCGATCATCGCGTCGAGAACGGCCGGGTCGGTCGTGTTCTCACCCAGCCGGTTCGGCTTCCCCGCGCCGTGGTAGTCGCTGGAGCCGGTGATCCGGAGGCCGTAGCGCGCCGCCAGCTCGCGGAGCCGCGCGACGCCGTCCGGCGTGTTCTCGCGGTGGCCGAGCTCGAGGCCGAACAGGCCGGCGTCGACCAGCCGTCGCAGCCGGTCTTCCGGGATCACGCGCCCACGGCCTCCTGTGGCGGGGTGTGCGAGCACGGGAAGCCCGCCTGCTCCACGGATCAGCCGCACACCGGTCAGCGGCTCCGGGGCGTAGTGCGGCTGGAAGTAGCCGCTCCGCCAGTGCAGGATGCCGGCGAAGGCCGCGCTGCGGTCCGCGGCCAGGCCGCGGGCGACGAGTGCGTCCGCGATGTGCGGGCGTCCCACCGTGGCGCCCCTGGTCGCCTGGGCGAGCACATCGTCCCAGGTGATGTCGTAGTCCTCGGCGATGTGGCGCACCATGTCCTCGGCCCGGCGCATCCGGCCCTCGCGGATCCGCTTCGTCTCGGCGGCCAGCGCTTCGTCGGCGGGGTCGAAGAGGTAGCCGAGCATGTGGACGCTCGCGAACTCGATGCGCGTCGACAGCTCCATGCCCGGGATCACCGTGATGCCGGAGCGAGCGGACTCGGCGGCGGCGTCCGGCCAGCCCGCTGTGGAGTCGTGGTCGGTGAGCGCGACGGTGCCCAGCCCGGCAGCCGCCGCCGCTCGCACCAGTTCGGCCGGCGTCTCCGTGCCGTCCGAGACGCTCGAATGCGTGTGAAGGTCGACGGGACCACGGAACCGTCGCTCATCAGCCATGCTGACCATCCTAGGAGTGGAAGAATGGTCGGCATGTCGCAGTCCACCGAAGCCCCGACCGACCAGGCGCCGCGCGCCACCGAGAACCGCTCAACCACCCCGCGGTCGGACGCGTTCCGGCAGTACATCGGCAGCGGATGGGCGGAACGGCCGGAGATCCTTCCCGAGCCGCGTCGTCAAGCGGAATACGCCGCGGCCCGTCGTGCACGGGTCTCGGAGCTCTTCCCGGGCAAGCGCCTCATCATCCCGGCCGGCGGTTTGAAGCAGCGCAGCAACGACACGGACTACCCGTTCCGGGCGCACTCGGCGTTCGCGCACCTGACCGGTTGGGGGTCCGATTCGGAACCAGGCAGCGTGCTCGTGCTCGAGCCGACCGCCTCCGGCCACGAGGCGACCCTCTACTTCCGCGAGCGCGCCGGCCGCGACTCCGACGAGTTCTACGCGAACCCGGAGATCGGCGAGTTCTGGATCGGCCCGCGCCCGTCGCTGGCGCAGGTGGCGAGCGACCTCGGCGTCCCCACGCGCGGCATCGCCGACGTGCGCGCGGTGCTCGACACGGTCGACGGTGAGACGGTCGTGCTGCGCGAGGCGGACTCCTCGATCACCGACGAGGTGGATGCCGCCCGGATGCTGCTGTGGGACGACACCGACGGCGACCGCGACCCGGAGGACCATGGCGAAGACGACCGGCTTGCCCGCGACCTCTCCGAACTGCGCCTGATCAAGGACGACTTCGAGGTGGGCGAGCTCCGCGCGGCCGTCGAGGCCACCGCGCGCGGCTTCGACGATGTGATCGCCGACCTGCCGCGCATCACGACGCACCCGCGGGGCGAGCGCCTGGTCGAGGGCGTCTTCAACGGGCGGGCCCGCGCCGACGGAAACACGGTCGGCTACGACACGATCGCCGCGAGCGGACCGCACGCGTGCATCCTGCACTGGACACGCAACGACGGTCCTGTGGTGCCGGGCGACCTCATCCTGATGGACGCGGGGGTCGAGTTGGACAGCTACTACACCGCCGACATCACCCGCACCTTCCCCATCGACGGCAGCTTCAGCGAGACGCAGCGGCTGATCTACGAGGCGGTGCTCGAGGCGGCGGACGCGGCGTTCGCGATCGTGCGCCCCGGTATCCGGTTCCGCGAGATCCACGCGACCGCGATGGGCGTCATCGCCCGGCGCACCGCCGAGTGGGGGTTGCTGCCGGTGACCGCGGAGGAGGCGCTGGAGGTCGACAACCAGCAGCACCGCCGGTACATGGTGCACGGCACCAGCCACCACCTGGGGCTGGACGTGCACGACTGCGCGCAGGCGCGCCGCGAGCTCTACCTGGACGGCGTCCTGGAGCCGGGGATGGTGTTCACCATCGAGCCGGGGCTGTACTTCCAGCCGGACGACCTGACGGTGCCGGAGCGGTTCCGTGGGATCGGCGTGCGGATCGAGGACAACATCCTGGTCACCGCGGACGGCGCCGAGAACCTGTCGGCAGCCATCCCGCGTACCGCGGACGACGTGGAGGACTGGGTCCGCCGCCTCACCCGCTGAGGCGGAACCGGAGGAGAGTCGGCGTCGTTGCCGGCGTGGCGCCGGCATACGGAGGCGGTTAGACGCGGTTCGGCCGCGAGACTCCTCCTATTGCCCGAGGCCCGTCAGGCCGGTGGCGCGGCCGGCGGTTCGTCGCCGGCCGGCGGCACGACCGGAGGAACGACAGGCGGCGCGGCCGCGGGCGGTGCGGGCGGCGGGTCGGACGGGTGCTGCGGCTGCGCGGGCGGCGTCCATCCCTGCGCTGCGGCCGGCTGCTCCGCTCCCCCGCTCTGCAGGAGGTTGCGGGCGCGGTTGCCGAGCTCCGAGTCGACGAGGACGGAGTAGCTGGTCGCGATCACCTGCTGCACCGACGTGAAGTCGCGACGACGGCGGTTGACCCCGTACGTGACCAGGCCCCACAGCATCCCGAAGCCCGCGCCGATCAGCAGCGCGGCGAGAACGAAGGCCAGGCTCACCGACGGCGAGAAGATGATGAGCAGCAGGCCGAAGAAGATGCCGAGCCAGGCGCCGGATGCTGCACCCGCCAGGGCGACGCGGCCCCAGGTCAGTTTGCCGGTGACGCGCTCGACGCTCTTCAGGTCGCTCCCGATGATCGACACCTTGTCGACCGGGAAGTCGGCGCGAGCGAGCACATCCACCGCCTCCTGCGCCTCCGGGTAACTGTCGAAGGTGGCGACCACCTCACCGCGAGGAAGGGTCGGAAAGGAGGTACGGTCGCGTCCGCTCAGGGGCCCGGGTGTGCTCATCCCCCCATTGTTCCATCCGGGCCGCTCCAGAGCACAGGAACAGCCGTCGTTCACCCGTGAGGGCTTAGGTTTATAGGGTGAGTGCCGCCAGAGTGTTCGTCGCCCGACTCGCCGGGACGACCGTGTTCGACCCCGTGGGTGACCGGGTCGGGAAGGTGCGCGATGTCCTGGTGGTCTACCGCAAGAACGACCCGCCGCGCGTCGTCGGTCTGATCGTCGAGATCCCCGGCAAACGTCGCGTCTTCCTGTCGATCGGCCGGGTCACCAGCATCGGCAGCGGCCAGATCATCACCAATGGCATCATCAACGTCCGTCGCTTCGAGCAGCGGGGCGGTGAGGTGCGGGTCATCGCCGAGCTGCTCGGCCGACGGGTGGTCTTCGCCGACGGCACAGGCGAGGCCACCATCGAAGACGTCGCCATCGAAGAGACGGAGACCGGGGACTGGGCAGTCAGCCAGCTCTTCGTGCGGAAGCCGAAGACCGGCCCCTCCCCCTTCGGCAAGGGCGCCACCACGTTCGTATCGTGGAACGAGGTGCGCGAGAAGCAGAACCGCGGGGAGGCGCAGTCGGCCGAACAGCTGATCGCGACCTATTCGGAGCTCAAGCCCGCCGACCTCGCGAACACCCTGCTCGACCTTCCGCAGCAGCGGATGCTCGAGGTGGCCGAGGAACTCCCCGACGACCGGCTCGCCGACGTGCTGGAGGAGATGCCCGAGAGCGAGCAGGTGCAGATCCTCGCCCAGCTGAACGACGACCGCGCCGCCGACGTGCTCGACCAGATGCAGCCGGACGACGCGGCCGACCTCATCGCGCAGCTCTCCGACGAGCGCGGCGAGCACCTCCTCGAGCTCATGCAGCCGGAGGAGGCGGAGGACGTCCGCATGCTCCTCAGCTACAACCCGGACACCGCCGGCGGTCTGATGACGACGGAGCCGATCATCGTCTCGGCGGACGCGACCGTCGCCGAAGGCCTCGCGCTCATCCGGCGGCACGAGCTCGCGCCCGCACTCGGCGCGGCCGTCTGCGTGACCCTCCCGCCGTACGAGGCGCCGACCGGGCGCTTCCTCGGCGTCGTGCACTTCCAGCGGATGCTGCGCTACCCCCCGCACGTGCGCCTGGGCACCCTGCTCGACCCCGGGCTCGAGCCGGTGACCGCCGACACGTCCGCCGCGGAGGTGTCGCGCATCCTAGCCTCGTACAACCTCGTCTCCGTCCCCGTCGTCGACGAGAAATACCGACTTGTCGGAGTGGTGACGATCGACGACGTCCTCGACTATCTGCTTCCGGACGACTGGCGAAGTCAGGACGAGGACGACCCGGTGAAACGCGCGGAGCCGTCCGACGAGACCGGCAGCATCCGCATCGTGAACGGGAGGAGGGGCGGAAGTGGCACGAGGTAGGCAGGACGCGGGGCTGGACGCCCCGAAGGGGCTCCGCACCCCGGTGCTGCGGCGCGACCGGTTGGAGTCGCGGGACCGCTTCGGGCGGTTCACCGAGTGGATCGCGCGCGCCATGGGCACACCGTGGTTCATCCTCGGGCTGACCGTCTTCGTCCTCGCGTGGATGGCCTGGAACACTCTCAGCCCGAGCGCGTGGCGCTTCGACTCCGCCGCGCTCGGCTTCATCGCCCTGACCCTGGTGCTCTCGTTGCAGGCCTCGTACGCCGCGCCGCTCATCCTGCTCGCCCAGAACCGGCAGGACGACCGCGACCGGGTGCAGATCGAGCAGGACCGCCAGCGGGCCGAGCGGAACCTCGCCGACACGGAGTACCTGGCGCGCGAGGTGGTCGCCCTGCGGCTGGCCGTGCGCGACATGGCGACGAAGGACTTCATCCGCGCCGAACTCCGTTCGCTGCTGGAGGACCTCGAGAAGAGCGACCCGGGCGAGGGCGAGAAGGCCCGTGCCTGACGGCGCGCCTGACACCGCCGCCGGACTTTCGGCGGCGGTGCGGAGTGCGCTGGCCGCCGTCCTCGATCCCGAGATCCGCAAGCCGATCACCGAGCTGGACATGGTGGGCGCCGTGTCGGTGGATGCCTCCGGCCGCGCGTCCGTCGGCATCAAGCTGACGATCGTCGGCTGCCCGGCCGCCGACGCGATCGAGCGGGACGTACGCGCAGCCACGGCGTCGGTGCCCGGAGTCACGGCCGTCGGCGTCGACATCTCGGTGATGACGCCGACCGAGCGGCGGGCCCTCACCGAGAAGCTCCGGGCCGGGCGCCCGGCGCGGGGCCAGCAGTTCGGGCCCGAGTCGCTGACGCGCGTCTACGCGGTGACGAGCGGGAAGGGCGGCGTCGGCAAGTCCACCGTCACGGCCAACCTGGCGGTCGCCCTCGCCGAGCGCGGCCTGCGCGTCGGGATCGTGGATGCGGACGTGCACGGCTTCTCGATCCCCGGCATCCTTGGCCTCACCGACGAGAACGGCGTGGCTCCGCGGCCCACCCGTGTGGATGACATGATCCTGCCGCCGGTCGCGTACAGCGTGAAGGTGGTATCGATCGGGATGTTCGTCGACTCCGCGTCCGCCGCGGTGGCGTGGCGCGGGCCGATGCTGCACCGCACCATCCAGCAGTTCCTGACCGACGTGTACTTCGGCGACCTGGACGTGCTGCTCCTCGACCTGCCGCCGGGCACCGGCGACGTCGCGATCTCGGTCGGGCAGCTGCTGCCGACGGCGGAGGTGCTGGTGGTCACCACGCCGCAGCCGGCCGCCGCGGATGTGGCCGAGCGCAGCGGCGTGGTCGCGCGCCAGACCGGCCAGAAGGTGATCGGCGTGATCGAGAACATGGCGGGGCTCGTTCAGCCGGACGGCAGCATCCTCGAGCTGTTCGGCTCGGGAGGCGGAACCGAGGTGGCACGTCGGCTGTCGGAGGGACAGGGCGAGGATGTGCCGCTGCTCGCGAGCGTGCCGCTCAGCATCCCGCTGCGGGCGGGCGGCGACGCGGGCGCGCCGATCGTGGTGACGGACCCCGCGGACCCGGCCGCGGTCGCAATCCGCGCGGTCGCGGACCGCCTCGCGACGCGCAGCCGCGGCCTCGCGGGCCGCAAGCTCGGCCTGTCCGTCCGCTGACGCCTCCCACGCGCGCCGAGGTGCTCGTACCTGCTCGGCCGCACGGCGTGTCGGGCGCGAGTGCGAGCACCTCGCGCAGAGACGGGGTCAGGCGTCGGGCGGCTCCACGGCGCGGGCGAGGAGCTCGACGAGGAGGCGCTCGGCGACGGGATGCGGCAGCGCCTCGACGAGGGCGAGCAGCGGCGCCTGGTCGTCGGGGAGGCCCGGCGTGGTTCCCCCGGCCAGGCCGAGCGAGCCGAGGATGTGGGCGGCCGTCGCCGAATCCAGTCCTGAGGCGGCGAGGTCACCGGGCGGGGCCGCCAGTACCGCCGTGCGGTCGACCGGCGGCACTCCGCGCGCCTCGTCGGCGGCTCCGCGCAGGGCGGCCTCCAGCTCGTCGATCCGCCCCTCCGTGACCGGGGTGATCGTCAGGTGCGTCGTGTGCGGGAGGTGCGTCCCGTCCGGCTGTTCCAGCCCGGGCTGCAGCTGCAGCACCCACCCCCGGCGGCGGACGCGGTCCGCCCAGTGGTGCGGGTCCACGCGGCGGGACTCGGGCACGGAGTCGTCGGTGGCCACCGCGAGCAGCGGCCCGGTCGGCTCACCGACGACGCGCAGACCCTCGATGTCGCCCACGATGTCCTGCAGCCCGCGCGTCGCCCGCCGGCACGACTCGGCCAGGGCAGCGAACCCGCGGGCGCCGAGAGCCTGCACGATGGCCCAGGATGCGGCGAGCGCGGCCGCCGACTTCGACCCGAGCAGTGTGGAGTTCACCACCGGGTAGCCCGGCCATCCGGTCGTCGCGAAGTACTGGCGGCGTTGCCGATCGCGGTCGCGCTGCAGCAGTACGCTCGCACCCTTGGGGGCGTAGCCGTATTTGTGCAGGTCGGCCGACAGGCTGGTGACTCCGGGGACGCGAAAGTCCCAGGCGGGGACAGCCGAGCCGTCCGCCGCTCGCCAGAAGGGCAGGATCCACCCGCCGATGCACGCGTCGACGTGGCAGGCCACACCCGCCTCCTCGCACGCGGCGGCCACCTCCTCCACCGGGTCGAGGGTCGCGTACGGGTACGACGGCGCAGACACCACGACCAGCGCGACGTCCGGCGCGATGCGCTCGACCAGCGCGGCCGCATCCAGCCGTCCGGTCACCGGATCGACCGGCACCAGGTCCAGCGTCAGATCGAACAGGGCCGCCGCTTTCTGGAACGCCGCGTGCACGGTCACCGGCGCGAGGAGTCGTGGCGTGCCCGATCCGCCTGCCGCCCGCCACACCTCCCGCGCGGTCTTCACGGCCAGCAGGCACGACTCGGTGCCGCCCGAGGTGACCGAGCCGACGACATCGTCACCGCCGTGGAGCAGCTCGCGCGCGAAGCCGATCACCTCGCGCTCCATCACGGCCACCGACGTGAACGTGGTCGGGTCCAGTCCGTTGACCGGCTGCACCAGGCGCATGGCCTCCGCGGCCAGCGCGTCGATCTCGGGCATCCCCGAGTCGTACACATAGCTGAGCACCCGGCCGCCGTGGGTGGGCGCGTCGGCCGCGCGCAGGGCGGCGAGCCTCCCGAGGATGGCCCGCGCAGCGTCGGCGCGGAGTTCAAACGACCCCATCGATGTCTCCCTTCCGCAGCCGGTACCGCGCCAGCGGCACCAGGCTCACCGCGATGATGACCGCGGGGATGAGGCTGAAGCTGAGCGCGATCCCGGCGACCGCGCTCCCCGGCTGGGCTGCCTCCGCCGCGGCCGCACTGCGCGAGACGTAGCCGCTCGCGGCCAGCACCACGCTGAGCACGGTGGCGCCGAGCGCCATGCCGGTCGTCTCCCCGGCCGTCCACATCCCGCCGAAGGAGCCGGCACGGCCGTCGCCGTTCCGCCGGGCGTCGTGCGAGATCACATCCGGAAGCATCGCCATGGGCAGCGACTGCATGCCCGCGTACGCAGCGCCGGCGACGGCGACCGGCGCGTAGACCCAGGCGCCGGGCGCCCACAGCAGGGCGACCATGGACAGCGCCGCGACGCCGAAGAGGATGCTGGAGATGGCGAAGCCGCGCTCCTTGCCGATCCGTCGCGCCACGACGCCCCACAGCGGCGTCACGATCAGCGCGGGCGCGATCAGGGCGATGAACAGGAACGTCACGGCATCCTCCGAGTGCAGCACCCACGTTGCGACATAGTTGGCACCGGCGAGCATCAGCCCGGTGGCCAGCCCCTGCAGCAGGAACGTGAGCAGCAGCGCGCGGAACGGCTGGCTGTCGCGCAGGACGTGCATCCCGGCCGCGTAGTTCGAGCGCAGCGTTGCGAGGATGCTCTCCCGCGGTGCGAGCACACCGGCAGGCAGCCCGCGCGGCGCCACGAACGCCGACACCAGCATCCCGACGCCGATCACCACGCCCGCGACGAGGGCCATCAGAAGGTAGCCGGTGAATGTGTTGCCGCCGCCCAGCGCGCGTAACGCGGGGCCGCCGGCGCCGAACAGCAGGATGGCGAAGGTCAGCACCACCACCCGCCAGGTGAGCAGCCGGGTGCGCTGGTCGTAGCCGGATGCCAGCTCGGCCGGCAGGGCGATGTACGGAACCTGGAACAGGCTGAACGCCGTCGCGGTGAGCACGAACGCGCCCAGCACCCAGACCGCGGCGACTCCGGGAGCCGTCCCCGGCAAGACTGCGAAGGTCAGCAGGAAGAACACCGGAAGGCCGATCGCACCGGCCAGCATCATCGGCCGCCGCGAGCCGTGCTGCGCCAGCATCCGGTCGCTGCGTGCGCCGATCACCGGGTCGATGAGGACGTCCCACACCTTCGCCACCGTGACGACGGCGCCTGCGGCGATCGCGGCAACGCCGAGGGAGTCGGTGAGGTAGTAGACGAGTACGAGGCCGGGGAGGGTGGAGAAGCCGCCCGTCCCCAGCGATCCGACGGCGTACCGCGTGACGGTCGCCCGGGTCAGCGACTGCTCCGTTGCGATCATGTCCGCAGCGTAGTGGATGCGCGGCGCCTCGGCCCTGCGACCCGGTCAGCGGCTCAGGTGGACTCGGTGTCGTACGGCGGCACGGCGCCCGCCGCGAGCGGCATCCTGCGCTGCGCGTAGGCGGACTGGGTCACCGGCTTGATCGCGCCCGCCGCCTCGGCGGGCGAGTCCTCCAGCAGCGCCTCGCGGATGATGCGCCGCGGGTCGTACTGGCGCGGGTCGAGCTTCTTCCAGTCGACCTCGTCGAACTCCGGACCCATCTCGTCCCGCATGCGGTCTTTGGCACCGTTGGCGAAGTCTCGCAGGGAACGCACCAGCTGACCGAGTTTCGCCGCGTAGGTCGGGAGGCGCTCGGGGCCGATGACGAACGCCGCGATCACCGCCACGATCAGCAGCTTGTCGAAGGTCAGCCCGAACACCATTCCAGGGTATCGCGGCGGTGCCTCCACGAATGCCGCGTAAGCCGACCGTATCCTCGGAATTGGCCGACTGAAGCAGGCCGATCGACGGGAGCGCTGTGTCAGACAAGGACTCGAACTGGAGGTTCGCCGACGACGTCGTCGTCGAGAGCGAGGTGATCGTCCGCGCGCGGCAGCAGTCGCTCGAACTCGGAATCGACCCGATCGCCCCCTCGACCGGCGCGCAGGTGGCCGTGGTCGTCGCGGCGACCCGCGCAGAGAACGTCGTCGAGATCGGGACGGGGGTGGGCGTCTCCGGCCTCTGGTTGCTGACCGGCGGGACCGAGGCGCACCTGACCTCCATCGATGTCGAGGTGGAGCACCAGCAGCACGCGCGCGCCTTCTTCACCGAGGCGGGCATCCCCTCGAACCGGGTGCGCCTCATCCCGGGCCGCGCCCTCGAGGTGCTCCCCCGGATGAACGAGAACTCCTACGACATCGTCTTCATCGACGCCGACCCGCAGTCGGTGATCGAGTACGTGGAGCACGGCCTGCGCCTGGTACGCCCCGGTGGGACGGTGCTGGTCGCCCGTGCGCTGTGGCGGGGACGCGTCGCAGACCCGGCGGCGCGCGACGAGGTCGCCACCGGCTTCCGCACGCTCATCACCGAGACCTCGGCCTCTGGAGCGGTCATCAGCGCCCTGTCGCCGGCCGGCGAGGGTCTGCTGCAGATCACCAAGCTCGCGCCGTGACCGACGCCGGCGCATAGCCGTCGCCGCGCCGACAGACGCAGGAAGGGCCCCGATCGTGACGATCGGGGCCCTTCTCAGTACAGCAGTTCAGGCGGAGGTCACGACATTCGCGAGCGCGTCGTGCAGCTCTTTGGCTTCCGCGTCGTTGACGGAGACCACAAGTCGTCCCCCACCCTCGAGCGGCACGCGCACGATGATGAGCCGTCCCTCCTTCACAGCCTCCATTGGCCCGTCCCCGGTCCTCGGCTTCATGGCCGCCATGCAGCTCCCCTTTCGTGGATGTCCTTCTATTATCCGACATCCTTGCGGGCCTGCGGAAATCGTAGGGATCACGGAGGTGACCAATCGGATCCGTCGATCGACCAGCAGATCGCCACCCAACCCACTTGCAGTGCGACGAAGAGCAGCACCATGCCGATCCGGTAGACGCGGCTGCGCGGCAGTGCGAGCGCACCGAGCAGCGGAAACAGCGGCATGAGCAGCCGGAAGGTGCTCGACTGCGGGAAGAACACCGCGAACAGGTAGAGCGAGTAGGCGACCACCCAGAACCGCAGATCGGGGCCGAGACGACGCACCGCCGGCGAGAACAGCAGGACACCGAACAGCGCGGCGATGACGACCAACGCGGCGATGCCGACCCACCCGGGCACGCCCAGCATCACGCTCGCCCACCAGTCCGCGCCCTGGAACCACGGGGTGAACGGCAGGAGATCGGTGAAGCCGATGTACGGGGCGCGCCAGGCCAGCTCGGTGTCGGTGTACGCGCTCCACGACCCGGTCGCGATCCCGGCGATCGCCGGCCAGGCCAGCCCCGCCAGTCCACTGAAGACGGCCAGAGAGACACCGAGCACGCGCTCCCGCACCGGGAACGGGTCGCGGCGGCGACGCACCCAGCGGTAGACCACGTGCATCGCCAGGGCGAGCGCGAACGCCAGCCCGCTCGGCCGCGTGAACGCCATTGCGAGCACGACCGGGAACAGCCAGCCGTACCGTCGCTCCACGAGCAGCAGGAGAGCCGTGACCAGCAGGAGCGTGTACAACGACTCCGCGTACGCGACCTGGAACAGCGGCGAGACCGGGGCGACGCAGAACAGCACGACCGCGAACAGGCTCTGCGAAGCGCTGAGCCCCACCCGGCGCATCAGCCGGTGGAACACCAGCGCGGCGCCGGCGCCCGCGAGGAAGGAGACCAGCACGGCGGCGACCGGCCAGGGCAGGCGGGTCACGAACATGACGGCGTCGACCACGCCGGGGAAGCCCGGCAGGAAGGCCCAGGCGTTCTCCGTGACGTGCACGCCGTCGCTGGTGGGCAGGGTGGCCGGGTAGCCGAGCGCCGCGACGATCTGGTACCAGCGGCCGTCCCAGATGTTGGCGAAGGTGAAGTAGTCGGGCCGTGCTGAGGTCCAGGCGTTCGTCCCCTCGCCCGCGGCGAAGCTCAGCAGGATGACGGTCGACACGACGCGCGCCGCGACATAGACGGCGAGCACGCGCACCCACCACAGCGTCCACCACGGTCCGCGCTGGAGGGCGAGGTCGCCGTCGGTCCGGAGGTGGCCGTCGGTCCGGCCGTCGGGGTCGTTGTCGCTCAGAGCGACCCGCTCAGCGGGCGCCGGCACCGGTGAGCCACGCACGCAGGCCCTCCTCGACCGCAACGATCTGCTCCACGTCGACGCGCTCGTCGTCGGCGTGGGCCTTGAGCGGGTCGCCCGGGCCGTAGTTGACCGCGGGGATGCCGAGCGCGCTGAAGCGGGCCACATCCGTCCAGCCGTACTTCGGCTTGGCCACCCCGCCGACCGCGGCCACGAACTCCTGCGCCAGGGGCGCATCCAGGCCCGGGCGGGCGCCGTCGGCCCGGTCGACGACGGTGATCTCGTAGTCGCCGAACAGCTCGTGCATGTGCTCGATGGCCTCCTGCGAGCTGCGGGAGGGTGCGAACCGGTAGTTGATGTGGACCATGCACTCGTCCGGGATGATGTTGCCCGCGACTCCGCCGGAGATGCCGACGGCGTTGAGGCCCTCCTTGTACACGAGGCCGTCCACCTCCACCTCCCGGGCCTGGTACGACGCCAGGATGTCGAGGATCGGCGCAGCCTTGTGGATGGCGTTGTCGCCGACCCAGCCGCGGGCGGAGTGTGCGCGCAGCCCGTAGGTGCGGACCTCGACGCGCAGGTTGCCGTTGCAGCCGCCCTCCACCACGCCGTTGCTGGGTTCGCCGAGGATGCCGAAGTCGCCGACGAACAGGTCCGGGCGGTTGCGGGCGAGCCGGCCCAGGCCGTTCAGCTCGGCGTTGACCTCCTCGTGGTCGTACCACATCCAGGTCACGTCGACGGCCGGGTCGGTGAGCTCGGCGGCCAGCTTCAGCTGGACGGCCACTCCGGCCTTCATGTCGACGGTGCCGCGGCCCCAGAGGTAGCGGATGCCGTCGTGCTCCTCGAACCGCGTCGGCAGGTTGCCGTTCAGCGGCACCGTGTCGATGTGGCCGGCGATGAGCGCGCGACGCTCGCGCCCCAGGTTCGTGCGCGCGACGATCGTGTCGCCGTCGCGGATGACCTCCAGGTGCGGCAGCCCGGCAAGGGCCTCCGCGATGGCGTCCGCCAGCGTCCCTTCGTTGCCGGAGACCGACTCGATGTCGCAGAGCTGACGGGTCAGCTCGATGGAGGTGGCACGGAGGTCGAGGGGCACGCTGCTGATCGTCACCCTACTAACCTAGAGGCATGCCTTCCGACGTGCCTGAAAACTCCGCCGTGCCCGCCGCATCCCGCTCGGCGTGGGGCTACGGTCTCGCGACGGTCGCCGCCGACGGCACCGTGCTCGACACTTGGTTCCCGGAGCCGAAGCTCGGCGCCCTGCCCGCCGGGCGTGACCGCTGGATCGCCCCCGCCGAGCTGGAGGAGCTGGCCGGGGAGGACGCGCGCCGGGCGGTCCGCATCGACATCGTCACGGTCGAGGTCGAGTTGGATGCGCCTCCCGCCTCCACCCCGGATGCGTACCTCCGCCTGCACCTCCTCTCGCACCTGCTCGTGCAGCCGAACGGCCTCAACCTGGACGGCATCTTCGCGCACCTGCCCAGCGTCGCCTGGACGAACGCCGGCCCGGTGAACCCGGCCGACCTCGACCGGCTCCGTCCGCGGCTGCAGCGGGCGGGCATCCAAGTCTCGGGGATTGACAAGTTCCCGCGCCTGCTCGACTACGTGACGCCGGAGCGGGTGCGCATCGCCGACGCTTCGCGCGTGCGGCTGGGCGCGCACCTCGCGCCGGGGACCACGGTCATGCACGAAGGCTTCGTCAACTTCAATGCGGGCACACTCGGCACCTCCATGGTGGAGGGCCGCATCTCGCAGGGCGTCGTGGTCGGCAACGGCTCCGACATCGGCGGCGGCGCATCCATCATGGGGACGCTGTCCGGCGGCGGCAGCCACCGCGTGTCGATCGGGGAGCGCGCGCTGCTCGGAGCGAACTCGGGCATCGGCATCTCGATCGGCGACGACTCCGTTGTCGAGGCCGGGCTGTACGTGACCGCCGGGACGAAGGTCGTCGTGGTCGGCGAGGCACCCACCGCCGACGGACGCCCGCACACGGTCAAGGCGGCCGAACTCTCCGGGATGCCCGGCCTGCTGTTCCGACGCAACTCGCTGACCGGCGCCGTCGAGGTACTGCGCCGGGCCGGCACCGGCGTCGAACTCAACGCCGCGCTGCACGCCTAGCCGCCACGCCGCCCGCCGCCGCCGCCCGCCGTCTGGTTGACGCAACACGCCGTCGGGCGGCTCGCCCGGACGGCGTGTTGCGTCAAGCAGATCGTGGTCAGACCATCGCGAGGACCGAGGCGGGGTCGGTCAGGATGCGGCCGATGTCGGCGAGGAAGCGCGACGCCTGCTCGCCGTCGACGATGCGGTGGTCGAACGTCAGGGCGAGGGTGAGCACCTCGCGCAGGGCGATGCCGCCCTCGTACTCCCACGGCTGACGCCGGACCGCGCCGACCGCCAGGATCGCCGCCTCCCCCGGCGTCAGGATGGGCGTTCCAGCATCCACGCCGAACACGCCGACGTTCGTGATGGTGATCGTTCCGCCGCTGAGGTCGGCGGGGGCGGTTCGGCCGGCCCGCGCCGTCTCGGCGAGCTGCCGGATCGCGGCCGCCACTCCCCCGAGTGTCAGCGCGTCCGCATCCCGGATGACGGGGACGAGCAGTCCGCGCGGCGTCGCGGCCGCGATCCCCAGGTGGACGTACTCCGCCTGCACGATCTCGTTGCTGGCGCCCTCCCAGCGCGAGTTGACCTGCGGTGTCCGGCGCACGGCCAGCAGCAGCGCCTTCGCGACGACCGCGAGCAGGCCGGGACGGGCCTCCGCCAACTCGGGCAGCGCACGCAGCCGCGCGATCAGCTCGGTAGTGGCCGTCACATCCACCGTCAGGAACACGGTCGCCTGCGGTGCACCGAACGCGCTCCGCATCATGGCATCCGCGGTGGCCTTGCGGACGCCGCGGATCGGGATGCGCGTCTCGCGCGACCCGTCGGCGCGCGACGTGGCCTGCGGCGCGTCGGTCGCCGTGCCGGCTTCAGCGCTGGACTGCACCTCCGCGAACGACTCCACGTCGCCTCGCGTGATCAGCCCGCGGTCGCCGGAGCCCACCACGGACGCCAGGTCGATTCCGAGCTCGCGCGCGAACTTGCGCACCGGCGGAGTGGCCCGCGGGCGCTCGGCGAGCACCGTCGGCGCGGCGGCATCGGCGGGGACGGATGCAGTGGGGACGGATGCAGCGGGGACGGATGCAGTGGCGACCGATGCAGTGGCCGCCGCGCTGGGCGCGACGGCCGCGCGCCCTGCGGACTCCCGACTCAGCGCCAGGCCCGGCCGCTTCCGGCGCGCCGGCCGGTCGCGGGACTCCGGTCGCGCACCGTAACCGACCAGGGTCGGCTCGCGCACTTCCGCCGCGGTCGCACCGTCGTCCGGCGATTCGTCCCCGCCTGCAGGGTCGGGCTCTCCCGCATCCACCTCGAACGCCACGAGCGGCTCCCCCACAGCCACCGTGACGCCCGGCTCGACGAAGAGCCGCGACACCCGACCGTCGTACGGGGCGGGCAGCTCCACGAGCGCCTTGGCCGTCTCCACCTCCGCGATGATCTGGTTCAGCTGAACGGTGTCGCCGACAGCGACCTTCCACTCCACGAGCTCCGACTCGGTGAGGCCCTCACCGAGGTCGGGCAGCGCGAACTCCCTGACCGCCATCAGTCCTCCACCCCGCTCAGCGAGTTGGGCCGGTCCAGGGCGCGGTCGATGCCATCCAGGATGCGGTCGAGGTCGGGCAGGTGGGCCGCCTCCAGCCGGGCGGGCGGGTAGGGGATGTCGTGCCCGGTCACCCGCACCGGTGCGTGCTCGAGGTGGTAGAAGCAGCGCTCGGTGATGGAGGCGGAGATCTCGGCCGCCAGGCCGCCGGACAGGGCGGCTTCGTGCGTCACGACGAGCCGACCGGTCCGCTTCACCGAGGCGACGACCGTGTCGAGGTCGAGAGGCGACAGCGAGCGCAGGTCGATCACCTCGACCGAGACGCCGTCGTCGCCAGCGGCGACCGCCGCATCCCGTGCCAGCTGCACCAGCCCGCCGTAGGTCACCAGCGTGACGTCGGACCCCTGGGCGACGACCCGCGCGGTGCCCATCGGGCGGGCGTCGGCGAGTGGAGCATCCTCGTCCACGTCGCCCTTGGCGTGATAGCGGCGCTTCGGCTCGAAGAACAGCACAGGGTCGTCGGACGCGATCGCCTGCTGGATGAGCGTGAAGGCGTCCTGCGGATCGGAGGGACTGACGACCCGCAAGCCCGCGGTGTGGGCGAAGTACGCCTCGGGCGAGTCGGAGTGGTGCTCGGCCGAGCCGATTCCGCCCGCGAACGGGACCCGGATGACGATCGGCATCCGTACGGCGCCCTGCGTGCGGTAGTGCATCCGCGCCACCTGGTTCACGATCTGGTCGAAGGCGGGGTAGATGAAGCCGTCGAACTGGATCTCGACCACCGGCCGGTAGCCGCGGTACGCCATCCCGACCGCAGTGCCCAAGATCCCGGACTCGGCGAGCGGCGAGTCCATCACCCGCCGCGGGCCGAACTCGGTCTGCAAGCCGTCCGTGACCCGGAAGACGCCGCCGAGGGTGCCGATGTCCTCGCCCATCAGGACGACGCGGTCGTCGTCCGCGAGCGCGCGGCGGAGGCCGGCGTTGATCGCCTTGGCCATGCTGAGGGCCGTCATCGTCCGTCACCCCCGACGAAGGTGCGCAGGTAGCGCGAGTAGTGGTCGCGCTGGCGCGCGATGCCGGTGTGCGGCTCGGCGTACACGTTGTCGAAGACGGACAGCGGGTCCGGGTCGGTGAGCGCGGTGATGCCGGAACGCATCTCGGCGGCCACCGCGTCGGCCTTCCCGACGATCGCGGCCATCCGCTCGTCCGTCAGCGCGCCCTGCGACCTCAGGTACGCCTCCACCCGGGCCACCGGGTCCTTGCCGCGCCACTCTTCGAGCTCGGCCGCGTCGCGGTAGCGCGTCGGGTCGTCGGCGGTGGTGTGCGGACCCATCCGGTACGTGACCGCCTCGATGAAGGTGGGGCCGCCGCCGGAGCGCGCACGGTCGAGCGCCGCACGGGTCACGGCGAGCACGGCGAGCACGTCGTTGCCGTCGACGCGGACACTCGGCACCCCGAATCCGGGCGCGCGGTCGGCGATGGGACGCTGCGCCTGCAGCGAGACCGGCTCGGAGATCGCGTACTGGTTGTTCTGGCAGAAGAAGATGACCGGGGCGGCGTAGGTCGCCGCGAAGATCAGCGCCTCGTTCACATCCCCCTCGCTCGTCGCGCCGTCGCCGAAGTACGCCACCGCCACAGCGTCCGTGCCGTCGGCCTGGATGCCGAGGGCGTACCCGGTCGCATGCAGGGTCTGCGCGCCGATGATGACCTGCGGGGTCGCCATGTTGATCTCGTACGGGTTCCAGCCGCTCTGCGTCGTCCCGCGCCAGACGCGCAGCAGGTCGACGAGGCCGGCGCCACGGCAGTAGGCGACACCGTGCTCGCGGTAGCTGGAGAACACGAAATCGTCGCCGCGCAGCGCGCGCCCCGAGCCGATCTGGGCGGCCTCCTGGCCGAGCAGCGGCGGCCACAGGCCGAGCTCGCCCTGACGCTGCAGGGCGGTCGCCTCAGCGTCGATGCGGCGGATGACGCGCATGTCCTCGTAGAGTGCAAGAAGTTGGTCGGGGCCGATGTCCGAGACCCAGGCGTCGAACCGGTCGTCCTCATGGCGGACGCCATCGGCGTCGAGCAGGCGGACGAGGTCGATGCCGGTGAGTCCGGCCTCTCCGAGGGAACCGAGGTCCGTGTGGGATCCGCCCCGGCGGGTGGCAGGCTGATTGTCGATCGTCACGGTTCACGCAACCTTCACTCTCGCGCCCGGCCGGCACAGCTTGTGGCGTGCACGACCGGCTTCCGGCCTCCTTGCCGGAATTAATGGGAAGGCTACGCTGTCAGGTCAGCGCGCACAACCAGCGGCGTGTCGACTGTGCAGGATGCTCTATCCAGCACGATCGTCGGCCTGCTAGTTTTCGCACTATGCGCAACTTCGACACCACCGATCGACGGATCCTCCTGGCCCTGGCGGACGACCCGCGATCGACCAACGTCTCGCTCGCCGACCGTCTGGGGCTCAGCCGCAACACCGTGCAGGCGCGTGTGGCGGAGTTGGAGCGCAGCGGCGCGTTCCTGTCCTTCGAGCGGCGCATCTCCGCCCGCGTCGCCGGCTATCCGCTTGCGGCGTTCGTCAACGTCCACGTGCGGCAGCAGCGGCTGGCGGCGGTCGTGGAGAGTCTTGCGGCGATCCCCGAGATCGTGCAGGCGCACGGCCTCTCCGGCCCCTCCGACCTGCTGCTCCGCGTGGTCTGCGTCGACGCGGAGGACCTGTTCCGGATCACCGGCATCATCCAGTCCACGGACGGCGTCGACCGGGCCGAGACGTCGCTCGACATGGGCGAACTCATCCCGTACCGCCTCCGCCCCCTCCTCACCCGCGACGCCTGACCTGACCGGCAAGCGACCGGAAACGCGCGAAGGCCGCGTCGACGGTGTCGACGCGGCCTTCGGTGCAGGGTGAGTTACGCCTCGGCGGGAGCCTCAGCGGTCTCGACGGGGGCCTCCTCGGAGGCGGCCTCCTCGGCGATCACCGGAGCGAGCGACAGCTTTCCGCGGTCGTCGATCTTGGTGATCTCGACCAGGATCTTCTGGCCGACGCCGAGCACGTCCTCCACGTTCTCCACACGCTTGCCACCGGCGAGCTTGCGGACCTCGGAGATGTGCAGCAGGCCGTCCTTGCCCGGGAGCAGCGAGACGAACGCACCGAATGCGGCGATCTTGACGACGGTTCCGAGGAACTGCTCGCCGACCTCCGGGTTGGTGGGGTTCGCGATCGCGTTCACCTGGGCACGGGCCGCCTCGGCCGACGGGCCGTCGGTGGCGCCGATGTAGACGGTGCCGTCCTCCTCGATGGAGATGTCGGCGCCGGTCTCGTCCTGGATCGCGTTGATCGTCTTGCCCTTCGGGCCGATCAGCTCGCCGATCTTGTCGACCGGGATCTGGACCGAGATCACGCGGGGCGCGGTCGGGGCCATCTCGTCCGGACGGTCGATGGCGGCGTTGAGCACGCTCAGGATGGTCGTGCGCGCGTCCTTCGCCTGCTTCAGCGCGCCGGCGAGGACCGACGACGGGATGCCGTCGAGCTTCGTGTCGAGCTGGATCGCGGTGACGAACTCGCTGGTGCCGGCGACCTTGAAGTCCATGTCGCCGAGCGCGTCCTCCGCGCCCAGGATGTCGGTGAGGGCCGCGTAGCGGGTCTCACCGTCGACGACGTCGGAGATCAGGCCCATGGCGATACCCGCGACCGGGGCGCGCAGCGGCACACCGGCGTTGAGCAGCGACAGGGTGGAGGCGCAGACGGAACCCATCGACGTGGAGCCGTTGGAGCTCAGCGCCTCGGACACCTGGCGGATCGCGTAGGGGAACTCCTCGCGACTCGGCAGCACCGGCACGAGTGCGCGCTCGGCGAGGAAGCCGTGCCCGATCTCGCGACGCTTCGGCGAACCGACCCGGCCGGTCTCACCGGTCGAGTAGGGCGGGAAGTTGTAGTGGTGCAGGTAGCGCTTCTTGGTGACCGGCGACAGCGAGTCGATCTGCTGCTCCATCTTGAGCATGTTCAGGGTGGTGACACCCAGGATCTGGGTCTCGCCGCGCTGGAAGATCGCCGAACCGTGGACACGCGGGATGACCTGCACCTCGGCGTCGAGCGGACGGATGTCGGTCAGGCCACGGCCGTCGATGCGGATGCCCTCGCGCAGCACACGGCCGCGCATGACCACCTTGGACACCGACTTGTACGCCGCCGAGAACTGGGTGAGGACCTCGGCGTCGATGACTCCGGCCTCCACCTTCTCGGTGAGGGACGCCTTGACGCGCTCCTTGAGGGCGTCGTCGGCGTTCTGGCGCTCGATCTTGTCGGCGATCTGGTAGACGCGGACGAGCTCGTCGTAGGCGAGGCCCGCGACGTTGTCGTACGTGCTCTTCGCGTAGGGCAGGAACACCGGGTAGTCGGCGATCGCCTTCGCGGCCTGCTCGGCGATGACATTCTGCGCAGCGACCAGCTGGCGGAGGAACGGCTTCGCGGCCTCGAGGCCCTGGGCGACGATCTCCTCGTTGGGCTTGACCGCACCGGCCTGGATGAGGTTCCAGCTGTTCTCGGTGGCCTCGGCCTCGACCATCATGATCGCGACGTCGCCCTCGGAGCCGTCCTCGTTGGTGAGGACGCGGCCGGCGACGATGAGGTCGAAGACGGCCTCCTTCAGCTGCTCGGCCTTCGGGAAGGCGATCCACTGGTCCTCGTGGGCACCGTTGCCGGGCATGAGCGCGAGGCGCACGCCGGCGATCGGGCCGGAGAAGGGCAGTCCGGAGATCTGCGTGGAGGCGCTGGCCGCATTGATGGCGAGCGCGTCGTAGAACTCGTCCGGGGCGATGCTCAGGACGGTGATGACGATCTGGACCTCGTTGCGGAGGCCCTCGACGAACGACGGGCGCAGCGGCCGGTCGATCAGACGGCAGACCAGGATCGCCTCGGTGGAGGGGCGGCCCTCGCGCCGGAAGAACGAACCGGGGATCTTGCCTGCGGCGTAGGAACGCTCTTCGACGTCGACCGTGAGCGGGAAGAAGTCGAAGTTGTCCTTCGGGTGCTTGCTGGCGCTGGTCGCGCTCAGCAGCATGGTCTCCTCGTCGAGGTAGGCGGCGACTGCGCCCTGTGCCTGCTGGGCGAGGCGTCCGGTCTCGAACCGGACGGTGCGGGTGCCGAAGCGGCCGTTGTCGAGCACGGCTTCGGCGAACTTGATTTCAGGACCTTCCAAGAGGTCTTTCTCCTTTGTTTAACGTCGCGGTCCCGTGTGGACGCGACTTCATCCAAGGAGCAGGAAACAGGCAGTTCGACACGTTCTGTGTACGCGACAATGCCATGCGGGTGCGTGGGCTGAGCCCGTCTGGCCATCAGTAGAAATACACGGTTGCGTCACCGCCGTTGTGCTTGAACACAGAGTGCGGACGCATCCGGATACCACCACCGAGGACCAGCTTCTGCCGGCCTGCTCCGGTCGATCGGCGCACTGCCGACCACCAGCATCCTATCAGTCATGGCGCGGCAGGGGGATGCCGGAGGCGGCCTCCGGGTCCGCGGTCCGCGGGCGCACGGGTCGGCGGGCGCCCGCGGTGTCCGGTCAGACGTCCCGCTCGACCTCGTCGGCGCCGTCCTCGTGCTCGGCCTTGGGGTAGTTTCCGATGCGCTGGTGTGTGCTGCGCACCACCGGCGGCTCACCGTCGTCGTGCTCCGAGCCGACGTACGCGCCGAGGATCTCCGATTCCGCGGGGATGTCCTCCGCCGTGCCGGTGTACCGGCCGTGCACTTCCCTGAGTTCTGCCGTTTCGGGCTGAGCCTGCGTGTAGCGGCCTTCCACGAGGTCGCGTTCTTCGCTGTCGCCCATGATCATCGCCTCCTTACTTGCGATGACGCAATCGTCCCTCATCCGCGGTCGCAAGGGAAGGGGTGCAGCCTGCCGATCCGGTCAGAGTGCCAGCGTCGCGCGTGCCGCGTCCGCCAGCGCGCGGCCATACGCGGGGCCGTACCCGGCGGCGTGCACGGCGAGCGGATGCAACTGGTGCAGCGGGATGCGATCCCGCCAACCGGCACGCAGCGGCCGCGCGGCGTCGTAGCCGGTGACCAGCTCGTCGAGGAAGGGCGCACCGAACAGCGCCAGCATCGCCAGATCCGTCTCGCGGTGGCCGCCGTGCGCGGCGGGGTCGATGAGCACGCCGCCGCGCGCATCCCACAGGAGGTTGCCGTTCCACAGGTCGCCGTGGATGCGCGCCGGCGGCTCGTCGTCGTCGAACTCCCCCGCCGCAACCCGGTCGACGGCTTCGCGGATCACCGGAAGCTGGGTGCTGGTCACGCTGCCCGCATCCACGGCGATACCGAGGTACGGGAGGATGCGGTCGCGCGCGTAGAAGAGGCCCCACTGGGTCTCATCCGCCACCGGCAGCGGCCGTCGGCCGATGAAGATCGGCCCGTCCCAGCCGTCCGGCGGTGCGCCGAAAGCGGCGGCTCCTGCGGCATGCGTCACCGCGAGCGCCGCCCCGAACGCACGCGCGGCGTCCTCCGTCGGTCTGCCGTCGTGGATGCGCTCCAGCGCGATCCGACCGGGCCGCACCGACGCCACGCGGGCCACACGCGCTCCCCCTGCGGCCTGCGCCTCGCCGAGCCAGCGCAGTCCGGCCGCCTCCGCCTCGAAGAACCGCGCGGGCGCATCCGTCCGCTCCTTCGTCACCGTCTCCACGCCGCCACCCTACGTCGCACGTCGGCGGCTGCTGCTGCGGCTGCTGCGGCGACGGGACGACAGCAGGACGAGGGCGACGCCGAGCAGCGTGCCCAGCGTGTTGGCGAGCAGGTCGCGCGGGTCGCTCACCCGCTCGGGCAGGAACAGCTGCACGAACTCGATGACCAGTGTCGCGACCACTCCGATCGCGACGGTCAGCCACCACCTCCAGGCGCCGAGGAGCACGGTGAACAGCAGCCCCATGGGCACGAACAGCAGCACATTCGCGGAGAACTCGGCGACGTCGTAGTCGACCCAGTGCAGCCCCGGCACGGCGGACACAGCGCGCAACAGCGCGCGGAGCAGCGGGTTGCCTGCAGGGTTCCCGGGCACCGGGCTCAGGGTGATCCAGGCGACCGCGGCCAGATACCCGGCGATCAGGAGGGGGAGCACGGCACGACGGCGCATCCTCCTATGCTGGCGCACATGACCAGTCCGTTCCGCATCCCGATGACCGGACGCTCGACCGACGAACGGCATCGCGTCTCCAGCCCGCTGGAGCTGCTGTTCGACCTGACCTTCGTGGTGGCCATCGCCCAGGTGGCCGGGCAGCTGGCGCACGCGGGCGAGCAGGGGCACATCCTGGAGCGGTTGCCGTTCTACTTCATGGTGTTCTTCGCCATCTGGTGGGCGTGGATGAACTTCACCTGGTTCGCGTCGGCGTACGACACGGACGACGTGCCCTACCGGGTGATGACCCTGGTGCAGATGGGCGGCGTGCTTGTGCTGGCCGCGGGGGTCCCTGCAGCGTTCGATCAGGATGACTTCACCGCGATCATCATCGGCTACCTGATCATGCGGTTGGCCCTCGTCGGCCAGTGGATCCGCGCCGGCGTGGAGCACCCGGCGGGCCGGAGGACGGCCTTCCGCTACGCGGCCGGCGTCGCCGCGGTCCAGGTGCTCTGGGTGGCGTGGGGCTTCCTCCCGCCGCACACCGCGGTCTGGCTGTTCGGGATCGGCGTCGTGCTCGAACTGTCGGTGCCGATCTGGGCCGAGCGCACCGGCATGACGTCGTGGCATCCGCACCACATCGCCGAACGGTACGGGCTGTTCACCATCATCGTGCTCGGCGAGTCGGTCTCGGCGGCGGCGCTCGGCGTCCAGCGCTCCCTGGCGGAGAGCGGGTTCTCCGCAGCCCTGGTCTGGATCGCATCCGCCGGGCTGGTGCTGCTGTTCAGCCTCTGGTGGCTGTACTTCCTCGAGCCGGCCGCCGAAGGTCTTCAGAGCAAGCGCGGCCGGTCCTACTACTGGGGCTACGGTCACTACTTCGTGTTCGCCTCGCTCGCCGCTCTCGGCGCCGGGCTGGAGGTGGCGGTCCAGGCGGGCGCCGCGCACACGGCGGCCTCCGAAACGGCGGCGGAGTACGCGATCGCGGTGCCGGTCGCGGTCTTCCTGCTGATGCTCTACGTGCTGCACGCCCCGCTGGTTCCGGAGGTGATCATCCGGCCGCTGAAGACGGTCATCGCGATCGCCCTGGTGCTGCTGCTGCCGCTGGCCTCGCCGGTGATCGGACTGGTCGGCGTGACCATCGGTGTCGCCGTCGTCACGTCAGCGCTCGTGGCCGTGACGCTGGTCGACCAGGCGGTGTCGGCGCGCGCCGCCGGCACGGCGATCGCGGGTCCACTCCCCTGAATTCCGGTCAGGTCACGAGCCGCCGCCCTTTCCGCGGGGAGCGCCGTACACGCGGACGTAGTCGAACGTTGTGGTGAAGCCCGCTGCGGCCATCGAGACCAGCCCCAGGCGCGGCGGTGTGGCGGAGAGCGGGGTCGTCCAGGTGCCTGCCGTGTCCCACGTCGCGCCGTCGTCACGACTGGTGGATGCGGTGTACACGTTCTCCGTGGCCGTATGCGACCTCGTCAACCGGAGCACGGTCCACTCGCCCACCGGGCCGCCGACGGAGTTGCCGTACGTGGGATAGCCCGGCCCCTCGGCGGTCTCCCGCTTGCCGAACTCCGTCTGCCGGGTCTCCCAGATGGACGTGACGGCCAGCTTCACGAAGTTCGCGTCGTCCTGGTAGATCACCAGGCCACCCTGGGCGTAGTTCTGGCAGCAGCCGTCGCGCGGGACGGTCGTGGAGACACGCGTCTCAACGGTGTAGTCGCCAGTCGGCAAGGCCCGCAGCGGCAGTCCGGCGGCGCCCGCATCGGGCCCGAGGTCGGCCTGCTGCATCTGCCACCTCAGCACTCCGCCGGAGACCGACCGGGTGGCCGGACCCGGGTCGCGCAGCCAGGTCCAGGCCGGATCCATCGAGTGACCGCCGAACTCGTCGGAGTACGCCGGGAGCTTCGGCCCGCGCGGGAGCGGGCCGACGAATGTCGGCAGGTACGCAGGATGGTGTCCGGCGACGACGGCCGGCGCGGGCTGCGGGCTGTCCGACGGTCCGGCACCGCCGCGGACCACCGGCCAGCCGTCCTTCCAGTCGAGCGGGTCCATCAGAACCGGCCGCTTCGTGTACGTGCCGGCACCCGCCACGTACGGGTCGGTGCGGTCGACCGCGTGATACAGCATCCATTCCTGGCCGGCCGCATCCACCGTGCTGGTCACGTGACCGGGTCCGACCCAGCGGTTGCCGTTCTGGTGCAGCACGGGGGTTCCACCGACGCGGGAGTCGAGCAGCGACGCGCCCGTACGGTCGACGAACGGCCCGGTCGGCGACGTGGAGCGCCCGGCGAAGACGCCGTAGCCGGTGAGCGGGCCGTTGCAGCAATTGGTGGCCGAGCCGAGCAGGTAGTACCAGCCATCGTGCTCGATGACGTGGGTGCCCTCGTACCGGTTCGGGATGGCGACCTGCACCTGGCTGGCCGGGTCGGAGTGGAGGCCGTCGGCACTCAGGCGACGGACGGAAAGCCCGCCGTAGTAGCTGCCGAAGTACAGGTAGTGGGCGCCTCCGACGGTGAGCAGCTCGGGGTCGTACACCCAGCGCCGGTCGTTGGGGTCGGTGCTCCCCGGCGTGGGCATCGGCTCGACGACCGGACCGCCGGAATCGACCCACGGGCCCGCCGGGCTGTCGCTGGTCGCCACGCCGATCGCCGAACCGCCGCCCGGCGCCACCGTGTTGGTCGCCGTGTAGTAGAGCAGGTAGCGGCCGCCGACGTACGCGACGTCCGGTGCCCACATGTCGCCGTTTCCGATCCACGCCGGCCGGGTGGGGAGAGCCTCGCCGACGAACGACCAGTGCACCAGGTCGGTGGAGCGGTAGCTCGGGATGCTGGAGAAGACCAGCGATCCGTCTGGATTGCGCAGGGACGAGTCGATGACGTCGCGCGTGCAGTAGAGGTACCAGGCGGGGTCGGAGGGGTTCTGCGAACGGATGACGTCGGGATCGGCGCACTGCTCGGCGGTGCGGCCGCCGCCCAGGTCGAGCGGGAGCGGGTTGGTGTACGTGGCGGACGCCGACGGCGTCTGCGTCGTCGGCGCTGCAGCAGTCGCGGATGCGGCTGCGGGCGCGGAGGCCACCGGGATGCCGACGCCGAGCGCCAGCGCTGTAATCACCGAGAGGATGGACGTCGGCAGATGACGCATGGTCGCAGCTCTCCTTCGAGACGGGATGTGCGTCACACCTTACGGCGCTGTAAAGCCGATGCCAAGGCTCTCGAGACGACAAAACGGGCCGCCACCCGAAGGTGGCGGCCCGTCTGCTAAGAAGTTCGCGGAGTCGTCGAAGACTAGCGACGAAGGCCGAGACGCTCGATGAGAGCGCGGTAACGGCTGATGTCGATGTCTGCCAGGTAGCCCAGCAGACGGCGACGCTGACCGACCAGCAGAAGCAGGCCACGACGCGAGTGGTGGTCGTGCTTGTGCTCCTTGAGGTGCTCGGTGAGATCCTTGATCCGCTTGGTCAGGATCGCGACCTGCACCTCGGGGGATCCGGTGTCACCGGGGTGGGTAGCGTACTCTTCGATGATCGCCTTCTTGGTGTCTGCATCCAGCGCCATAGAGGGATCCCCTTCCTGCTCGTTGCGCGGTGCCCGGGGCCGTATGCCTGGGCTCTCTTGATCCGCGGCCGTTCGACGGCAACTGCACGAGTCTACCAGAAGCGGCGGGCGCGACCGTCCGCGCGGGGCACCCCTCAGAGCGGCTCGGGCTCCGGTTCGAGCAGCGCGAACACCGCGCCCTGCGGGTCGACGATCTCCGCCCAGCGGCCCACGCCGGGAGCAGAGAGCGGCTCCGTGCGCAGAGTGCCCCCGAGCTCGGTCGCGCGCACCACACCGGCGTCGAGGTCGGCGACGTTGAAGTACACCAGCCACGCGGCCGGGGCGGAGCCGTCGGAGGCGTAGGCGCCGGCCACACTGGTGTCGCCCACGTCGAAGAGCCCGTACGGCTGCTCCCCCACTCGCATCTCGCTGACGCCGACGCCGAGCACGGACTCGTAGAAGCCGAAGACGGCCTCGGGCTCCGGTGCGACGAGTTCGAGCCAGTCCACGGCGCCCGGCTCGTCCCTCAGCCACGGATCGTTCTGCTCACGGCTCTGCCAGAGGCCGAACGCGGCGCCGGCGGGGTCGGCGACGATGGCGAGGCGGATGCCGGGCACCGGCTCCCCCGGCTCCAGCAGCACCGAGCCTCCCGCGGCGAGCGCGGCGTCGGCCGCCGCCTGCAGGTCATCGACGGAGAAGTACGCGGTCCACGCCGTCGCGGCGTCCGCCGAGGGCAACGGGCCGAGCGCCGCGACCGCGACACCGCGCGCGGTGGCCAGGGCGAAGTCGCCGGTCTCCGGGAGGGCTGGGCCGACCTCCCAGTCGAACAGGCGGCGATAGTACGTGGCGGCGGCAGGCGGGTCCGCGCTCTGCAGGTCCACCCAGATGGGAGTGCCGTGCGGGAACATGTCTTCGATCGGCATGGCCTCACCGTACTCGTCCGCGACGCGTCCGGTCGAGAGGCGAAGCCCGGCGGTTCAGATGCCGCGCAGGACTTCGTCGATGGCGGCGACGACGACGGGCGCCGGCGGACCGTCGTCGTGGCGCGCCCACCAGAGCAGTGCCGAGAAGTTGGCCGCGGTCAGCGCGTCCGCGATCACCTGCACCCGGAGGCTGAGCGGATCGAGGGAGAGCCGGCCGGCCAGGAAGCCGACCAGCAGTTCCCGCTGCGACGCCATCCCGACCAGGCCGAAGCCGATGAGCGACGGGTGCGTCCCCATCAGGGCGAGCCGGCGCCGGGTGGCCTCCTCCGACTCCGGAGTGAGGGTCAGCGAGCTCAGCACGGCGGCGGCGAGCACGTCGCGGATCGACTCGCCGGCGGGCGCCTCGTCGAGGACGGCGTGCATCCGCCCGACCACCGGCTCGATCCCGCCCCAGACCAGGGCCGGCTTGCTCGGGAAGTAGCGGAACAGCGTCCGCCTCCCGATACCGGCGAGGGCGGCGATATCGTCCATCGTCGTCTGCTCGTAGCCGTACTCGTCGAAGTGCCGCAGCGCGAGCAGGGCGACGCGTTCCGGGTCGACGTCGGCGGGTCGTCCACGACGTCGCGGCGGTGCGGCGGGGACCTCCGGCGAGCTCATGCTTTGATCATCGCACCCGGTCCCCCGAGTCGCGGACCTGCTCCCGCCCGATCGCCTCCGCGAGCGTCCGGAGACCGTCCGGGATGTGCGCCGCCGGGATGCCGCCGAAACCGAGCAGGATGCCGTCCGGCCCATGCCCCCGACGGAACCGGGAGACCGGCAGGAAGGCGACGCCGGCGACGCCCGCGCGCTCGGCCACACGCCGGGCATCCAAGCCCGCACCGACTCCCGTTCTGCCTGCAGGCTGACCCGGCTCGAGGAGGGCGACATGCAGCCCTGCGGCGGACGGCACGAGTTCCAGCTCCGGCAGGAGCTCTCCGGCGGCCCGCACCAGCACCGCGTGCCGCTCCTCGTAGACGCGGGTCGCCGCACGTACGTGCCGCGCGAAAGCGCCGGTGTCGAGCAGTCGAGCCATCGCGCGCTGGGTCACGGTCTCGTTGTGCCAGTCGGTGAGTCGCTTGGCGTGCCGGAGCGCTGAGAGGATCGCCGGCGGCGCGATCACGAACCCGAGACGGAGGGCGGGCAGCATCGTCTTGGAGAACGTACCGACGTACACCACCCGTCCGTCCGCATCCAACCGTTGCAGCGGGTCGAGCGGACGCGAGCCGAAGCGGTACTCACTGTCGTAGTCGTCCTCGATGACGACCGCGTCGTGGCGGGCGGCCCATTCGAGCAGTGCGACGCGTCGCTCCAGCGGCAGAATGCCGCCGAGCGGGAACTGGTGCGACGGCGTCACGTACACCAGCCGCGCCGGCGGCAGCAGATCCACCCGCAGGCCGTGCTCGTCGACGGGCACGGGCACGACACGCGCACCCGCCATCTCGAACAGCTGCCGCACGGGCGGGTAGCCAGGGTCCTCCACGGCGACCGTGTCCCCCGGCTGCAACGCGACACGCGCGAGCAGGTCGAACGCCTGCTGCGCGCCGCTGGTCACCAGCACGTCGTCTGGCCCGGCCTCCACGGATCGGGCCACCCCGAGATGCCGTGCGATCGCCTCCCTCAGGCGCTCGACGCCCGCGGGGTCGCTATAGGAAGAGTTCCGCACGAAACCCGCGCGCAGCTCGGCGGCGACCGAGGTGCGCCAGGTCTCGAGCGGGAAGAGGGCGGGGTCCGGCGAGCCGATGCTGAAGTCGTACGCGATCGGTCGCGACTCCACCCAGAGCGGGTCGTCGAGGTCCCGCCAGGCCTGCGTGGGCTGGGCGGCGGCGCGCCTCGGCGCCGGAAGGGGCCCGCCGGAGGCGCCCGCATAGGCGACGAACGTTCCGGCACCGACCCGTGCGGCGAGGTAGCCCTCCGCGGTCAAGCGCTCGTACGCCGTCGAGACCGTCGAGCGCGAGACCTGCAGCCGCTCGGCGAGCTCCCGCGTGGCCGGCAGCCGCTCGCCGCGGCGCAGGCGCCCGTCGAGCACCGCATCCCGGAGCTGCCGGTAGATGCGGTCGGCGCGGTCACCGCGGCCGCCGATGGCGACATGGAGGTCCAGGATGCTCCCGAATGGTCTGATCAGAATCCGACGAATTGGATCTTACAGCGCACCATTGACCTTCGTAGCGTTGCTTCCATGACAGAACGAATCCAGATCCCCTCGATCGCCCCCGAGGGCTACCGCAAGGTCATCAACCTCGACGGCTACGTCGGCGGAGTCGTCGAAGAGCCCCTCGGCGACCTCATCAAACTGCGCGCATCGCAGATCAACGGCTGCACTTACTGCGTCGACATGCACTCCGTCGACCTGCAGGGCCGGGGCGTGCCGCTGCGCAAGGTGTTCGCCGTCTCCGCCTGGCAGGAGTCGCCCTGGTTCACCGACCGCGAGCGGACGGCCCTCGAGCTCACCGAAGCCGTGACGCTCATCCACCAGGACGGTGTCCCGGATGAACTGTACGACCGGGCGCTCGCGGAGTTCGGCGAGGACGGGCTCGCCAACTTGCTGCTCGCGATCGCGACCATCAATGTGTGGAATCGGATCGCCATCCCCACCCGGATGCAGCCGGCCAGCCTCTGAACTGCCAGCCTCCGAATAGCCCCGAAACGACGAAGCGCTCCCCCGGCCGAAGCCGAGGGAGCGCTGGAGCGTCCGGGATCGACTCAGCTGACGCCGAGCAGGTCGATCACGAAGATCAGGGTCTTGCCCGACAGCGGGTGACCGCCGCCGACCGGACCGTAGGCGAGCGCCGGCGGCACGGTGAGCTTGCGGCGTCCGCCGACCTTCATGCCGGGGATGCCGTCCTGCCAGCCCTTGATGAGGTTGTTCAGCGGGAAGTTGATCGACTGGCCGCGGCTCCACGACGAGTCGAACTCCTCGCCGGTCTCGTACTCGACGCCCAGGTAGTGCACGTCGACCTTGGAGCCGGCCGTCGCCTCCGGGCCGGAGCCCTTCACGATGTCGACGATCTCGAGGGTCTCGGGAGCCGGGCCCTCGGGCGCGTCGACTTCGGGCTTCTGGTTGGTGTTCTCTGCCATGAGACCCATCCAACCGGTGCGGCGGTGCTGCGTCAAAGTGCGTTCGCTCACCGCGCATCCAAATCCAGGGTTGCGTTCGCCGCCCTGCGGGGGCATCCTTAAGGCCATAACTCGTTCCCCCGGTTGAGCTGCAGGCAGCGCCGCACCACCGGGGGTCGAGTCTGTTAAGGGCCGCCGAAGACCTTCCCCGGGTTGAGGATTCCGAGCGGATCGAACACCGACTTCAGCTTCACCTGGAGGTCGTAGGAGTCCGGCCCCAGCTCGTCCGCCAGCCAGCGGCGCTTCAGAACGCCGACACCGTGCTCGCCGGTCAGCGTGCCACCGAGCTCGATCGCCGTGCGGAACAGGTCGTTGGCGGCGTCCCACACCTCCGCCGGGACGGTGTCGCCGGTGTACACGAAGTTGGGGTGCAGGTTGCCGTCGCCCGCGTGCGCCACGGTGGGGATGGGGATGCCGTACCGCGCCGAGATGCGCTCGATCGCCGCGAACATCTCGGGCATGCGCGAGCGCGGCACGGCCACATCCTCGATCAGCACCTCTCCGCGGGAGGCGAGCGCCGGGTGGAACGCCCGGCGAAGGGCGAGCAGGCGTTCGCCCTCTTCGGCATCGGCGGCGACGCGGACGGTGCCGCCGGTCTCGGTCAGGACGTCCGCCGCTGCGCCCGCGTCGGCCGCGGCCGTCGCCCCGTCGAACTGGACCATCAGGTAGGCCGCCCCGCTGCTCGCACCGAACGCCTCCGCGATGCGCTCCTCCCCCAGGTACGCCGAGATCCGCTCCAGAGCCTGCGCATCCAGCAGCTCCATCACGGCCGGGCGCAGTCGCGCCGCGGTGATGCGCGCGGAGGCCTCCGCCGCCGCACGGACGTCGGCGAACAGCGCGCCGAGCGTGACGGGCTCTCCCGGCGGGATGGGCTGCACGCGCACGGTCGCCCCGACGATCACCCCGAGGGTTCCCTCCGATCCGACAAAGAGAGCCGTGAGGTCGTAGCCGGTCACGCCCTTCACCGTGCGGTGCCCTGTGTGGACGATCCGCCCGTCGGCGAGCACCACCGTCAGGGCGAGCACCGCCTCCCGCGTGACACCGTACTTGGCGCAGAGCAGGCCGCCGGCGTTCGTCGCGATGTTGCCGCCGATTGTCGAGATGGCCTTGCTCGCCGGGTCGGGGGCGAAGAACAAGCCGAACGGTTCCAGCGCCGCGTTCAGGTCACTGTTGATGACGCCCGGTTCGACGACCGCCAGCTGGTCCTCCGCGGAGATCTCGAGGATGCGGTTCATCCCGGAGACATCGAGCACGATCGAGCCGTCCGTCCCATTCGCGCCGCCGGCGAGGCCGGTGCCGGCTCCGCGCGGCACCACGGGGACGCGGAACTCGCTCGCCGCGCGCAGCACGGCCTGCACGTGCTCGACGGAGCGCGCGGTGACGATGGCGCGCGGGGCGCCGGGCGCGATCCACCCGGAGCGGTCGGTGCGCGCCGCATCCAGCAACGCCGGATCGGTCGTGAGCACACCGGCGGCGAGCGCCTCTTCGCCGAGGGCGGCCGAGAGCCAGTCGAGTACGTCCATCCCCTCAGGCTAGCGAGCGCGCGGAGGCACGCTGCGAGGTCATGTCCGATTTCCGCTATCGTCTGTCGGTGGGCGGTGTCAGGCTGAGGGTATGAGAACCGAAGCGACCGCCATGGCGGCCACCGACCGAACCTCGGAGGGCCCGCTCGCCGACCCGGTCTTCGCCGAGCGGTACCGGGCGATGAGCGCACGGGATGCGCGGTTCGACGGCCAGTTCATCACCGGCGTGCATTCGACCGGCATCTACTGCCGCCCGAGTTGCCCGGCGGTCACACCGAAGCCCGGAAACGTCTCCTTCTACCTGACCGCCGCTGCGGCCCACGAAGCCGGACTGCGGGCCTGCAAGCGCTGCCTGCCCGACGCCGTCCCCGGCTCGCCGGAATGGAACGTCCGCGACGACCTCGCCGCGCGCGCCATGCGGCTCATCGCCGACGGGACGGTCGAACGGGAGGGCGTCCCCGGCCTCGCGCGACGCCTCGGCTACACGTCGCGGCATCTGAACCGCGTGCTCACGGCCGAACTCGGCGCCGGACCGCTGGCGCTCGCGCGAGCCCATCGTGCGCAGACCGCTCGGCTGCTCCTCACCGGCACCGACCTCCCGATCACCGACGTCGCCTTCGCAGCCGGCTTCAGCAGCGTCCGCCAGTTCAACGAGACGATGGCCGAGGTGTACCGGCTGACGCCCGGAGCCGTGCGGGCGGCGGCGCGCCGCTCCCCCGCGGCGGTGCACCGCCAGCAGGGCGCCGTCACGCTGAGTCTTCGGCTGCCCGCGCGGGCGCCGTTCGACGGCGCCGGGCTGCTCGGGTTCCTGGGGGCGCGCGCGATCGAGCGCGTGGAGTCCACGACGACCGGCCCGGACGGGCCGGGCTATGCACGAGCCCTCCGGCTGCCGCACGGCCCTGCTGCGGTGCGGCTCACGCTGACCGGCTCGGCCCAGGCGCCCGCGGTGCAGTGCGACGCCGCCCTGGCCGACGTGGCGGACCTGGCACCTCTGGTGGCGCGGGTTCGGCGACTGCTCGACCTGGATGCGGACGCCGAAGCGATCGACGCTGCACTCGCAAGCGACCCCGCGCTCGCCCCGAGCGTCGCCGCCGCCCCGGGCCTCCGCCTTCCCGGAGCGGTGGACGCCGACGAGATCGTCTTCCGTGCGCTCATCGGACAGCAGGTGTCCGTGGCGGCGGCGCGAACTGCGCTCGCGCGGCTCACCGACGCGCTGGGCGAACCGATCGCCCTCAGCGCGCCGGTCTCCTTCAGCCGACTGTTCCCGACCGCGACGGCTATCGCCGAACACGGCCGGGACGTGCTGCGCGGGCCGGCCCGACGCATCGACGCGATCATCGGTGTCGCGGAGGCCCTCGCCGACGGCAGCCTCAGCATCGACGTCGGCGAGTCGCGGGACGACCTGGAGCGGCGGCTGCTCGCCCTGCCGGGGATCGGCCCGTGGACGGCCGGCTACATCGCGCTCCGTGTGCTGGGCAGCCCCGACATCCTGCTCACCGGCGACCTTGCGTTGCGGCAGGGAGCGGCACGGCTGGGGCTGCCGTCCGAGCCGCGCGCACTCGCTGCGTACGGTGCGCGCTGGGCGCCGTGGCGGAGCTACGCGGGGTTGCATCTGTGGCGGGTGTGACGGTTGGGCGGGGTGGGGTGCCGTACGTTACCTCGGTCGCAGGCTCCCTCGGCGCTGGGGTCGCGGCATCGCTCCGCGCTGCCCTGAGCTCCACCGCGCGGCATCGCTCCGCGCTGCCCTGAGCTCCACCGCGCGGCATCGCTCCGCGCTGCCCTGAGCTCCACCGCGCGCGCGTAGGATCGGCTCGTGCCCACCGTCTCCGTCGTCATCCCCGTGCTCGACGACTCCGAGATGCTCGCCCGCTGCCTGAGCGACCTCGCCGCCCAGCTGCGGCCCGCCGACGAGATCGTGGTCGTCGACAACGGCAGCACCGACGACACCGCTGCGGTCGCCCGCGCCGCCGGTGCCCGCGTGATCGACCAGCCGCTGCGCGGAATCTGGCCGGCTGCCTCCGCCGGGTACGACGCCGCCACCGGCGACATCATCGCCCGCCTCGACGCCGACTCCCGGCCGCCGGCCGACTGGCTGCTGCACATCGAGGCGGAACTCATCAACGCCCCCGAGATCGGCGTCCTGACCGGTCGCGGTGTCTTCTACGACGGCAACCCGCTCGCCGCCGGCATCGGACAGGTGCTCTACATCGGCGGCTACTTCTGGTCGATGGAGCTGTGGCTCGGCAACCCGCCGATCTTCGGCTCCAACTTCGCCATGCGACGCGACATCTGGCGCGACGTGCGCACCCGCGTGCACCGCGACCGGGGCGACATCCACGACGACCTGGACCTCTCCTTCCACCTCGACCTCGGCACGGTGGTCCGCTACGACGACCGGCTGACGGTCGGGATCTCGGCGCGACCCTTCGCCAGCTGGAACGGACTGGGCCGTCGCCTGCGTTGGGCTTACACCACGCTGAGCATGCACCTGCCCGAGCAGTCCCCGTGGCGACGCCGCATCATCCGGCGACGGCAGGCGCGCGCGCGGTGGAGCTCAGGGCAGCGCGGAGCGATGCGCGACCCCAGCGCCGAGGGAGCCTGCGACCGAGGTAACGAACGGCACCCTGCGGCCTGACGGAGCAAGCGACTGAAGTGACGTACACCGGTCGCATCCCCGATAGCCTGTATCGGTGAGATTCTCGCACCTCAGCACCGCCGCAGATCCCGGGCCCCGCCTGGCCGCCGTCATCGCAGACGGCGCCCTCTTCCTCGACGAGGTGATGGAGCATCCGCCCCGCGACCTGCAAGAGCTCATCGAACGCGGCGACGAGGGCCTGGCCGAGGTGCGCGCCGCGGTCGCCGACGCGGAGGCCACCGGGCGCGAGCTGCCGTCCGTCCACGAGCTGCGCCACGCTTCAGCGGTGCTGCGGCCACCGCACGTCATCGCCATCGGCGCCAACTACGCCGCACACGCGTCCGAGCTGAAACTCCGCAGCGAGAAGGCGGCAACGGTGTTCAACCTGTGGCCGAATTCGCTGGCCGGCCACGGGGGTACGACCACCTGGCCCGCCGACCTGTCCACCCAGGTCGACTACGAAGCGGAACTCGGCGTGATCATCGGCAAGCCGGCCCGCAACGTCCCCGTCCGTGACGCCCTCGACTACGTCTGGGGCTACACCGTCGTCAACGACATCACGGCCCGCGACCTCCAGTTCTCCGAGGCGCAGTGGGCGCGATGCAAGTCGTTCGACGGCTTCACGCCCAACGGCCCGGTCGTCGTGACGGCCGACGAGATCCCCGACCCGCAGGACCTGTGGCTGACCACGAACGTCGACGGCGCCATCCTGCAGGACGCATCCACGGCGGACATGGTGCGGACGGTCGCGGAACTGGTCGAGTTCCTGTCCCGCTCCGCCACCATCCCGCCCGGCACCCTGATCTCGACCGGCAGCCCCGGCGGCGCCGGCTACTCCCGCAACCCGCCGGTCTTCCTGCGCGACCGTTCCACCGTCACGGTGTCCGTCGGCGGGATCGGCTACCTCACGACGTACTGCCGCGTCACCTGAGCCCCGCCAGGCGCGACGGTGGTCTAGCGTAGCTTCGTGTCCATCGGAGAGCGGCGACCCGTCACGGGCGGAGACGACGAGGCAGCACGCCTCGACGCCGCCCTGCCCGACGTCGACTGGTCGGTCGCTCCGGTCGGGACGGTGTTCTCACGCTTCGACGCCCCGAGCGGGCAGCTGGCGGTCGCCTCCCTCGGCGACCCGGCCGACCCGCGCGTCGTCCTGATCCCGGGAGTCACCGGCTCCAAGGAGGACTTCTACCTTCTCGCGCCGGTCCTCGTCGCCGCCGGCTACTACGTGCAGAGCTTCGATCTGGCCGGGCAGTACGAGTCCGCCGATGCGGGACCTCCAGCGGGCGAGCGCTACACCTACGCGCTGCTCACCGGCGATGTCGTGGCCTTCCTCCGCGACGGCGGCCCGGCGCACGTGCTCGGCTATTCTTTCGCGGGCATCCTTGCGCAGCTCGCGCTGGTGACGCATCCCGAGCTCTTCCGCTCCCTCACCCTGCTGACCGCCCCTCCGGAGCCGGGGCAGGCATTCCGCGGCGTGCGCGTGATCGGCTGGCTCAGTTGGCTCACCACGGCGCACCAGGGGGCTTCGCTGATGATCTGGGGGATCACGACGAACAAGAACCGGGTTTCCGAAAGCCGGCTCGCCTTTGTGCGCTCGCGTTTCGCCCTGACCCGTCGCTCCAGCGTGGATGACATCGTCGGTCTGATGAAGCGGGTCCCGGATGTGCGTGCCCGCGTTGCCGCGACGGGCATCCCCCTGCTCATCGCGACGGGCGACCACGACCTCTGGCCCACCCATCTCCACGCGGCGAACGCGCAGGCGCTGCGGGGCCGGCTGGCCGTGTACCGAACTGGTCACAGCCCGTGCGAGACCGCGCCGCACCAGCTGGGCCGGGACATGATCGCCCTGTTCCACGAGGCCGAATTGCGCTGACGTGTCCCCCGTTTAGGGGATAGACGCACGGATCACCGCCGACCGACGATGAGCGGGCAGCGAGGGAGGCGAGGATGTAGAGATGTCCGAAGACGACGCCATGCACCCGCCGCACGCGCCACGGATTCGAGAGCACGTCGGGATGGTCCGCTGGCAGCGCACCGGCGACGGCGACTGGTGCGCCGAGACCGCCCTCGGCCAGTACGTCGGCGGCGACAGCCATCGCTGGCGGGTTCGACTCTACTCAGGCGTCGAACTGGAATACGACCTCGCGGTGTGGGCCCCGTTCCAGTGACGGCGTCCTCCCGAGAGGGGGGTCGACCGAGCCCGCCGGCACCGCTAGGGTTCGGTGCATGAGTTTGCATGCATCTGGCGCATCGATGCTCCGCTGCGTGCTCGTCGCGGAGGACGGCACCGAGAACATCCTGACCGTTCCCTCGTTCGCACCGGAACCGCCGGCGCGCATCCGCGTGCCCGGCTCCCTGGGCGGAGCGGCGGTCTCCGACGTCTTCGCGCTGTCCCACACCCGCGAACAGCCACCCGAGGCCGTCTACATGTACGTCGCCACCGTGCCCCGCAGCACCGACGAGCTGCCGGACGCGGAGCCCGGCGAGCAGGGGCCGCTGCTCCCGGACTGACCTTCACGGAGCATCGGGTGCCGGCGCCTGGTGCAGCGAGGTACTCACGACACCGGCACCCTTGCCGTCGTGACCGCACGACGACCTCTGTTCAGGTCCATGGCCAGCTTGGCCGTCCGCAGAGCAATCTGGCTAGAGGCGGCTCAGCCGTCGACCGCTCGAGCGGACTGCTACTCCGACTCCTGCCGCGCCTCCGCGATGGCATCCGCCTCGATCACCGGGATGGCCGTTGTGATGACCTCCAGGCCGCTCAGGCGTGCTGGGGACAGCAGCCGGGTGACCTCCTCCCGGCTCATCAGCTTCGCCTCGACGACCAGGTCGGCGACATTGTGGCCGGTGAGCAGCGCCGACTTCGCGAGAGCAGCCGAGGCTGCGTAACCGATGTGCGGGGTCAGCGCCGTGATGACACCAACGGACGAGCCGACCATCGCGCCGAGGCGCTCCTCATTGGCGGTGATGCCGTCGACGCAGTTGACGCGCAGCGTGTGGAACGCCTGGGTCATCCACGTGACGCTCTGCAGCAACGAGTGAGCGATGACCGGCTCGAAGGGGTTGAGCTGCAGCTGGCCGCCCTCCGCCGCCATGGTGACCGTCACATCCGCGCCGGCCACCGAGAAGGCCACCTGGTTCACGACCTCGGGGATGACCGGGTTGACCTTGCCCGGCATGATGCTGGAGCCGGCCTGGCGGGCGGGCAGGTTGATCTCACCGAGGCCGGCCTGCGGGCCGGAGGAGAGCAGACGGAGGTCGTTGCAGATCTTCGACAGCTTGATCGCGCTGCGCTTGAGCGACCCCGAGAACGACATGAACGCGCCGGCGTCGCTGGTCGACTCGATCAGGTCGGGAGCCGTCTCCAAGTTGAGGCCGGTGATCGCGTTGAGGTGCCGGACCGCCGCTGCAGCGTAGCCGGGGTCGGCGGTGATGCCTGTGCCGATCGCGGTGGCGCCGAGGTTGATCTCGGCAAGCAGCCACTTCGTCTCGGTGAGACGCGCGTGGTCCTCGGTGAGCGTGGTGGCGAAGCCGTGGAACTCCTGGCCGAGCGTCATCGGCACGGCGTCCTGCAGCTGCGTGCGGCCGACCTTCAGGATGTTGCGGAACTCCTTGCCCTTGCTCGCGAAGGAGTCGCGGAGCAGCGCCAGCTCGTCGAGCAGGTGGGCGAGCGCGAACGTCAGCCCGATCTTGATGGCGGTGGGATAGGTGTCGTTGGTGCTCTGGCTGCGGTTGACATCGTCGATGGGGTGCAGGTGCGCGTAGTCGCCCTTGGGGTGGCCGTCGAGCTCGAGCGCGATGTTCGCGATGACCTCGTTGGCGTTCATGTTGGTGGAGGTGCCGGCGCCGCCCTGCATGACGCCCACGACGAACTGGTCGTGGAAGCGGCCGTCGATGATCAGCTGGCAGGCCCGATCGATCAGGTCGGCCTTGTGCGGCTCCAGCACGCCCGTCTCCAGGTTCGCGCGGGCAGCGGCCTGCTTCACACTGGCCAGCGCGACGATCAGGTCCGGGTAGACGGAGATCGGCCGCTTCGCGATTTGGAAGTTCTCGAGCGCTCGTGAGGTGTGGACGCCCCAGTAGGCGTCGGCCGGGATCTCACGGCTGCCGAGGGAGTCGGTCTCGGTTCGGGTTGCGCGCCCGTCCGCGCTCGGTGTCGGGACGTCGGAGACGTTCTCGGATGCGTCTGTGACTGCTTCTGCGACGTTCTCGCTCTCGGCGACGACGGGGATGGGGGCCGTCTTCGGTTCGTCCATGGTTGCTGTCGGGTTCACGGTTGGCACCGTTGCCTCTCGTTGTGCGTTGGCATGCGTTCATGCCGGATGTTCGTGGCTCCGGCAGTGCCGAGCCTACCCCCGCCTCCACACCGTTCGGTGGACGCGCTGTACCGCGTCCGGTGGCCCGTTCGACAGCGTGTCGATCAGCCGAGCTTGCGCAGGAGACCCCGCGCGAAGCGATCCTTCGCTTCGGTGTACGGCGGGTAGACGAGCTGCAAGGTGTCGGGACTCAGCGGCTTGCTCAGCACCGCCTTCTCGTGGCTGAACGTCCGCAGCGACCGCTCGCCGTGGTACGCGCCCGCACCGCTCTCCCCCACTCCGCCGAACGGGAGCCCGGCCACGGCGAGGTGCGCCGCGGGGACGCCGAATCCGACCGCGCCGGAGCTCGTCTCGGTGAGGATGCGGCGGCGCACGGTGGCGCTGGACGTGAACACGTAGAGGGCGAGCGGCTTGTCGCCGGCGCGGATGAACCGGATGGCGTCGTCCACGCCGTCGACCGGCAGGATGGGGAGGATCGGCCCGAAGATCTCCTCCGCCATCGCCGGTGACCCCTCGGCCACATCGGTCAGCACGGTCGGCCCCAGATATCGGGTGGCCGCGTCATGGTCGCCGCCGACGACGGCGGTGCCCGAGCCGAGCATCCCGGTCAGGCGGGCGAAGTGCCGGTCGTTGACGATGCGGCCGTAGTCGGGGCTCAGTGACGGGTCGTCGCCGTAGAGGTCGCGGACGGCCTCGCGGAGCGCTGTGGCCAGCCGGGGGGCGACATCCCGGTCGGCGAGCACATAGTCCGGCGCGACGCAGGTCTGCCCAGCGTTCATGAACTTGCCCCACGCGATGCGCCGCGCGACCGCTGCCACATCCACCGTGCGGTCGACGTACACCGGCGACTTGCCGCCGAGTTCGAGCGTGACCGGGGTGAGGTGCTCGGCCGCCGCGGCGGCGACGATCCGGCCGACGCGGCCGTTCCCGGTGAAGAAGATGTGGTCCCAGCGCTGCGCCAGGAGGTCGGTCGTGTCCTCGGCCCCGCCTTCGACGACCGCTACAGCGCGGGTGTCCAGGTATTCCGGGATCAGGCGGGCCATGACGGCGGAGGTCGCCGGCGCCAACTCGCTCGGCTTCAGCACCACGGCGTTCCCCGCGGCGAGAGCGCCGACCAGTGGCGCCAGCAGGAGCTGCACGGGATAGTTCCAGGGGGCGATCACCAGCACCACCCCGACCGGCTCCAACACGGTGAAGGCACGCGCCGGCAGCAGCGCGCCGGGGACGGACACGCGACGCGGACGCAACCAGCGCCGCAGGTGCTTCACCGTGTGGTCGATCTCGCCCACCACGAAACCGATCTCGGCGATCTGCGATTCGGTCGGGTTCTTCGCGAGGTCCGCGAGCAGCCCATCCTCGATGTCCGCTGCCCGCTCGGTGAGCATCCGCCGGAGGGCCCGCAGTTGGGCCAGGCGCCAGGCGAGCGGCTTGGTGGCCCCCCGCTCGAAGGCGGACCGGAGCTGCTCGACCGTGCGCGCGTGCGTCATGCGCCCATCCTAGGGAGGCGGTCAGCCGGCGGGCCGGTAGGCGAGGTCGAAGATGGCGTGGCCGAGGCGCTCGCCCCGACGCTCGAACTTGGTCACCGGGCGGTCGTCCGGACGCGGCACGAAGTGTGCGTCGCCCGCCAGGTTGACCAGGCCGGGCTCGGCATCCAGTACCTCGATCATGTGCTCGGCGTAGGGCTCCCAGTCGGTGGCCAGCCGCAGCACGCCGTCCGGGGCGAGGGCGTGCAGCAGGATTCGCGCCACGTCGGGCTGGATCAGCCGCCTGCGGTGGTGCCGCACCTTCGGCCACGGGTCGGGGAAGAAGACGAGGATCTCGGCCACCGACCCCGCCGCGATCCCGCGCTCGAACACCTCAACGGCGTCATGCCGCACCACCCGGATGTTGCCCAGCCCACGATCCCGGATCCCCGCCAACACGCGGCCGACGCCAGCGCCGTGCACCTCGATGCCGAGGAAATCGCGGTCCGGATGACGTTCGGCCAGGGTCAGCAGGTTCTCGCCGTTGCCGAAGCCGATCTCGACGACGCGCGCTGCGCAGCGGCCGAACACGGCGTCGAGGTCGAGCGGCGAACCGTCGAAGTCGACGCCGAACGTCGGCCACAGCTCATCGATGGCGCGCTGCTGCGCCTCGGTCTTGCGTCCCCGGACGACGAAGCTGTGCGGCCGGACGAGGGGGGATGGTTCCATCCCCCCATTGTCCCAGACGCCCCCGCTCAGACCTGCCCGAGCAGTCCTTCGATGGGGCCGCGCGCGAAGTAGATCAGGAAGCCGGCCGCGACGATCCACAGCAGAGGGCTGATCTCGCGGCCCTTGCCGGCCAGCGAGCGGATGAGCACCCAGCTGATGAAGCCGACACCGATGCCGTTCGCGATCGAGTAGGTCAGCGGCATGACGATGATCGTCAGGAACACCGGCAGCACGACCGAGAACTCGGTGAAGTCGATGTGGCGGATCTGCACGACCATCAGAGCACCGACGACGACCAGGGCGGCCGCGGCCACCTCGAGCGGCACCACCTGGGTGAGCGGCGTGAAGAACATCGCGAGCAGGAACAGGGCTCCGGTGACGACACTGGCGAAACCGGTCTTGGCGCCCTCACCGATGCCGGAGGCGGACTCGACGAACACCGTGTTGGACGACGACGATGTGCCACCGCCGACGATCGCGCCGACACCTTCCACGATCAGCGCCGACTGCAGGCGCGGGAACGTGCCGTCCTCGTTCGCGAGACCCGCGCTGCGCGCCAGCCCCGTCATCGAGCCCATGGCGTCGAAGAAGTTGGTGAAGACGAGCGTGAAGATCAGCATCGTCGCGGCCAGCGCGCCGATACGGCCGAAGGCGCCGAACAGGTCGACCTGGCCGACCAGGCTGAGGTCGGGCAGCGAGACGAGCGAGGTCGGCAGCTGCGGGACCGTGAGGTTCCAGCCGGCCGCGTTCTTGCCCATCGAGGGTCCGACGTGCCAGATCGCCTCGGCGATGATCGCGACGACGGTCGCGGCCACGATGCCGATGAGCAGTGCGCCCTTGACCTTGCGCGCCATCAGCACGCCCATGATGACCAGTGCGATCAGGAAGGTGATCGTCGGCAGCGTCGCGATGGACCCGGCCTCGCCGAGCTGGACCGGCGGCGACGACAGCGTGGTGGTACGCACGAACCCGCTGTCGACGAAGCCGATGAACGCGATGAAGAGACCGATGCCGACGGTGATCGCCGTCTTCAGCTGGGCCGGGACCGCGTTGAAGATGAGTTTCCGCAGCCCGGTCGCCGACAGCAGCACGATGATGATGCCGTTGATGACGACAAGGCCCATGGCCTCCTGCCAGGTGAGGATCTTCACCACGTTGACCGCGAGGAACGAGTTGATGCCGAGACCCGCGGCGAACGCGAACGGGAGACGCGCCACCAGTCCGAAGAGCAGGGTCATGACGCCGGCACTCAGCGCGGTCACCGCGGCGACCTGCGCCGTTCCGAGCGTGTGGCCCACCACATCCTTCGTCCCGCCCAGGATCAGCGGGTTCAGGATGACGATGTACGCCATGGTGACGAACGTCAGGACGCCGCCACGCACCTCCGTGCCCCAGGTGGTTCCGCGGGCAGTGATCTCGAAGAAACGGTCAAAGCGCCCGGTGACTTTCGTGGGCGGCGCGCTGGTCGAAGTGGAAATGATGCACTCCCGTAGGATCTTGGGGGCGGTGGCCCGGCGGGCATTCAGGTTCGTCGAGTAACGCGCGAATGCGCAGCACAAGCCTATTCCGACTCGAGACCGGTGAAGGACACGCATGACACTGCCCTGGACGCTGCACGGCGACGGCAAGAAGGTGGGCGCACACGAGATCGTGCTGCCCGGGGAGCGGCTCACCTGGTCGCGGACCATCGGGCTGGGTGCGCAGCACGTGGTCGCGATGTTCGGCGCGACCTTCCTGGTGCCCCTGCTGACCGGCTTCCCGCCGGCGACGACGCTGCTGTTCTCCGGTGTGGGCACCCTGCTGTTCCTGGTGATCACCGCCAACCGGCTGCCCAGCTACCTCGGCTCGTCGTTCGCCTTCATCGTCCCGATCGTCGCCGCCACGAAGGCGCACGGGATGCCGTCAGCCCTGTTCGGCATCCTGATCACGGGCATCCTGCTGGCGATCGTCGGCCTCATCGTCATCGGCACTGGGACGCGCTGGATCGACGGACTGATGCCGCCGGTGGTCGCTGGCGCGATCGTCGCCCTGATCGGCTTCAACCTGGCGCCGGCCGCCGGCGCGAACTTCGCCAAGGCGCCCATCACGGCGCTGGTCACACTGGCGGCGGTCATCCTGTGCACGGTGCTGTTCCGCGGGATGCTGGGACGGCTGTCCATCTTCCTCGGCGTCGCCGTGGGCTACGTGTTCGCCGTGCTCGCCGGCCAGGTCGACTTCAGCGGAGTCGCCAAGGCCGACTGGATCGGCCTCCCGCAGTTCACCCTGCCGGCGAACCCGTTTACCGCGCCGGCTTCGACCTGGGGCATCCTGCCGGCGTTCCTGCCGGTCGTGCTCGTGCTCATCGCCGAGAACGTCGGGCACATTCGCGGTGTCGCACAGCTCACCGATCCGTCGGTCAACCGCCTCACCGGCCGGGCGCTCCTCGCCGACGGGGTCGCCACCACGATCGCGGGCTTCTTCGGCGGCTCCGGCACGACGACGTACGGCGAGAACATCGGCGTCATGGCGGCGACCCGCATCTACTCGACGGCCGCGTACTGGGTGGCCGGAGTCGTCGCCATCCTGCTCGGCCTCTCCCCCAAGGTCGGGGCGGTCATCAATACCATCCCGGCCGGAGTCCTCGGCGGCGTCACGACAGCGCTCTACGGCCTGATCGGCATCATCGGCGTGAAGATCTGGCTCGACAACAAGGTCGACTTCTCCAAGCCGAAGAACCAGTTCACCGCAGCCACCGCCCTGATCATCGGCATCGGCGACTTCACCCTGAACCTCGGCCAGCTGACCTTCAACGGCATCGCGCTCGGCGCCATCGCCGCGATCGCCGTCTACCACGCAATGAACGCGATCGCCCGGGTGCGGGGCACGGACTGACCACAGCTATATGACGCAACACGCCGTTTCACCAATGGGTGAGACGGCGTGTTGCGTCACATAGATCGCCTACTGGTGGAAGAACGGGATGATCAGGTACAGCCCGTAGAGAACGGCCAGGGCGCAGGCGGTGAAGCAGGCGTAGGCGCCCGTGAGCGCCAAGCGCTTCTGGCCGGGCGTGAGCGGGTTCTTGCGCTGGGCCTTCTCCGCCTTGCGCTGCAGCTTCGCCGCCCTCTCGGGCGTGATGACGGTGATGGCGTCGGTGAACTCGACCGGCTCGACGAACAGGGCGCGTCCGGCGGCGGCCAGCAGACGGGTGCCGAGCGCGTAGAACGCCACGACGAAGCACGCGCCGAGCAGGGAGGCGGCGAAGACGAGGACGAAGGCTGCCCAGTCGATCATGCGGACTCCTTCCGGGGGCGATCCCGCCTGAGCGGCTTGACCTTCGTGATCCTGACCGCCTTGCCGGAGGCGGCGACCTCGCTCTTGCCCTGCAGCGGCAGGGGCTTCACCGCGTTCTCGCTGGTGACGCGATTGCGGCGGGCGCGCCAGAAGATGTAAGTCACGACGGCCGCCCCGACGACGAGGTCGATGACGACGCCGATCGGACCGACGTCCGCGAGCAGCGCGGCGCCACCACCGACGATGGCGGCGGACGGGAGAGTGAGCAGCCAGCCGACCCCGATCCGCCCGGCTGTGCCCCAGCGGACGGACGAACCGCGACGCCCGAGACCGGAACCGATGACGGAGCCGGATGCCACCTGCGTCGTCGAGAGCGCGAAGCCGAGGTGGCTGGAGGCGAGGATCGTGGCCGCGGTGCTGGTCTCCGCCGCGAAACCCTGTGCCGGCTTGATCTCGGTCAGGCCGCGGCCGAGCGTGCGGATGATGCGCCAGCCGCCCGAGTACGTTCCGATGGCGATGGCGAGGGCGCACGCGATGACGACCCAGATCTCCGGGCCGGAGCCGAGCGGTTGCAGGCCCGCGGAGATCAGCGTGAGCGTGATGACGCCCATCGTCTTCTGCGCATCGTTGGTGCCGTGCGAGAGGGCGACCAGCGAGGACGAGAAGATCTGGCCGTAGCGGAAGCCGCCGCGGCCATCCGGTCGCCCGTCGTAGCGGCGAGTGATCCAGTACGCCAGCTTCGTCGCACTCCACGCGACCACTCCGGCCGTGAACGGGGCTATGACCGCCGGCAGGATCACCTTGTCGAGCACCACGACGAAGTCGACGGACTGGATGCCCGTGCCGACGATCGCCGCGCCGATCAGGCCGCCGAACAGGGCGTGGCTGGAGGACGACGGCAGGCCGTAGAGCCAGGTCACCATGTTCCAGACGATGGCTCCGACCAGGCCCGCGAAGATGAGCACCGGCGTGATCTGCACGCCGCCTTCACCCTCACGGATGATCCCGCCCGAGATGGTCTTGGCCACCTCCGTGGAGAGGAACGCGCCGACCAGGTTGAGCACGGCGGCGAGCGCCACGGCCACTTTCGGCCGCATCGCACCGGTCGCGATGGGGGTCGCCATCGCGTTGGCGGTGTCGTGGAAGCCGTTCGTGAAGTCGAAGAAGAGCGCCAGCAGAATGACCAGCACGACGATGAGGGTGAGGTCCACCGTTCCCCTTCTTGCAGTTAGGTCGCCTCGTGTCGGATGCCGTCCCACCCGACGTAATCATTCATCGGGTGTTCGTGCAAGGGACCTGGCGCCGTGTGGACACCGTGACGATACTCACACGGCGTCAGCGCCGGGTCAAACTGATGCGAGCGGCCCGACCGAGGTGACCCGCACCACGGCGACGCCCTCGCGCGCCGAGTCCTCGAGGAGGACATCCGCGCTGATGCCCCAATCGTGGTCTCCGGCGGGGTCGGCGATGATCTGCCGGACCCTCCAGATGCCGTCTTCGCCGTCGGGCTTCTCGTCGACGAGGATCATGGATACAGCCCGCGCGGAAGCATCGGTGAGGATCTCGTCGTGCTGCGCGTAGTACGCCTCGAGCGCGTCGTCCCACTGGGCTTCGGTGAACGGCGACACCGCCTCCGCGAGCACTGCCGCCTCCGCCTCCAACGCGCCGAGGTCGTGCACGCGGTCGAGGGCGGCCAGCTGAACGCGACGGAACAGCTCGTTCCGCACCAGCACGAAGAACGCACGCCGGTTGGTCGTGACGTTGCGCGGGGCCGGCGGGGCGAGCTCGGTGGACTCTGCCGCATGGCGGGCGGCATCCGGGTGAACCAGCTCCTCCCACTCGTCGAGGAGGCTGGAGTCGACCTGCCGGACGAGCTCGCCGAGCCACTCGATGATGTCGCGCAGGTCCTCCGTGCGCAGCTCCAGCGGAACCGTCTGGTTGAGGGCGCGGTAGGCGTCGGAGAGGTAGCGCAGGACGACGCCCTCGGAGCGGGCCAGCTTGTAGAACGCGATGAACTCCCCGAAGGTCATCGCGCGCTCGTACAGGTCGCGGACGACCGACTTGGGCCGAAGCTCGAAGTCGGCGACCCACGGCTGGCTCGAGGCGTACGTCGCGAACGCCTCGTGCAGCAGCACGTCGTGCGGTTTGGGATGCGTGACCTCTTCGAGCGCCTCCATCCGCTCCTCGTACTCGATGCCCTCGGCTTTCATCGCCGCCACGGCCTCGCCGCGCGCCTGGTACTGCTGGGAGGAGAGCACCGGGCGCGGGTCGTCGAGGGTCGCCTCTACGACGGAGACGATGTCGAGCGCGTAGACCGGCGACTCGACGTCGAACAGTTCGAAGGCGGCGAGCGCGAAGGGCGACAGCGGCTGGTTGAGGGCGAAGTTCGGCTGCAGGTCGACCGTCAGCCGGATCTGCACCTCGCCACCGGTCCGCACGGCCTCGACGACGCCGGCCGTCAGGAGGGAGCGGTAGATCTCGAGCGCACGCCGCGCCAGGGCGAGCTGGCGCTTCCACGGCTCGTGGTTGTCGAAGACGAGCGCGCGGACGTGACCGTACACGTCGCCGCCGCGCCCGATCACGTTGATCAGCATGGCGCTGGTGATCTGCATCGAGGAGGTGAGCGTCTCGGGCTCCGCCTCGATCAGCTTGCGGAAGGACGGCTCCCCCCAGGAGACGAAGCCCTCCGGTGCCTTCTTCCGCACGATCTTGCGGCGCTTCTTGGGGTCGTCTCCGGCCTTCTCGATGGCCTTCAGGTTCTCGGACTCGTGCTCGGGCGCCTGGGCGACGACGGTCCCCGCAGTGTCGTAACCCGCCCGGCCGGCGCGGCCGGCGATCTGGTGGAATTCGCGCGCATTGAGCTGCCGCATCCTGGTGCCGTCGAACTTGGTCAGCGCGGTGAGCAGCACGGTACGGATGGGCACGTTGATGCCGACGCCGAGGGTGTCCGTTCCGCAGATCACACGCAGCATCCCGCGCTGGGCCAGCTGCTCGACGAGGCGGCGGTACTTGGGCAGCATCCCCGCGTGGTGCACGCCGATGCCCTGGCGCAGCAGGCGCGACAGGGTCTTGCCGAAGCTGGTCGTGAACCGGAAGTCGCCGATCAGGTCGGCGATGGCGTCGCGCTGCTCCCGGGTGGCGATCTTGGCGCTGGAGAGGGACTGCGCGCGCTCCAGCGCGGCGAGCTGCGAGAAGTGGACGACGTAGATCGGCGACTGCCCGGTGTGGAGCAGGTCCTCGATCGTCTCGTGCACCGGGGTGAGCTCGTAGTAGTAGTGCAGCGGAACCGGGCGCTCAACGCCGGTGACCGTCGCGGTGGGCCGCCCGGTGCGGCGCTCGAGGTCGTCGGCGAGCGCTGACACGTCGCCGAGGGTCGCGGACATCAGCACGAACTGCGTGCGCGGGAGGGCCAGCAGCGGTACCTGCCAGGCCCAGCCGCGCTCCGGGTCGGCGTAGAAGTGGAACTCGTCCATGACGACCTGGCCGACGGGCGTCTCGTCCCCGTGCCGCAGCGCGAGGTTCGCCAGGATCTCGGCCGTCGCGCACATGATCGCCGCGTCCGCGTTGACCGCTGAGTCTCCGGTCGTCATGCCCACGTTCTCGGCGCCGAAGATGTCGACCAGGGAGAAGAACTTCTCGGACACCAGCGCCTTGATCGGCGCGGTGTAGTACGTCCGTTCGCCCCGCGCCAGAGCCGCGAAGTGCGCGCCGACGGCGACGAGCGACTTTCCGGTGCCGGTGGGGGTGCTCAGGATGAGGTTCGCTCCGCCGACCACCTCGATCACCGACTCGTCCTGGGCCGGGTACAGCTGGATGCCGCCCCGCTCGACCCACGCCACGAAGGTGTCGTAGACGGCGTCTTCCGTGACCGAGCCGGGACCCGCCCAGCCGGGGATGTCCTCGACGCGGAGTCGGCGGTCTACGGTCGCTGCGATGTCGGACATGGTGCCTCCACCCTTTCACAGCCGACGGCCCTAGATTTGCGGCATGACGGACTTCTGGCGGCCGGTGAGCGCCGGCGTGGCGAGCGTGGTCGCGGGGGTCGGCGTCGCCGAGCTGGTGAGCGCCTTCGTGGTGCAGAACGGCAGCCCTGTGCTGACCGTCGGTGCCCTGGTCATCGACCTCGCTCCTCCCTGGCTCAAAGAGGGCGTGATCGCGGTGTTCGGCACGGGCGACAAGGCGTTCCTCATCGTCTCGCTCGCCGTGGTCGTGCTCGTCGGCGCCGGCGTCGCCGGCTGGCTGGAGCGCAAGCGGCCCCCGCTGGGCAGAATCCTCATCGGGATCGGCGGGGCGGTGGGTGTGCTGGCCGCCCTGACGCGTTCCGGAAGCGGGATCGTGGATGCGGTCCCGTCCGCTCTTGCAGCCGTGGTCGCCATCCTGCTGCTGGGCTGGCTCGCCGGGATGCTGCGCGGCACCGAGCCGTCCAGGGTGGCACCGGGCGGACGGGTGAGCCGCCGGCGGTTCGTCGGGGCAACCGCGGCGACCGCGGCGGGCGGCGCGATCGCGCTGGTGCTCGGGCAGGTCATCGCGGGCGGGTTCCGCGCGGCGACGGCGACGCGCGCGGCGATCCGGCTTCCGGCCGCGGCCAAGACGGCCCCACCCATCCCGGCAGGCGCTTCGTTCGACATCCCGGGGCTCTCGCCGATCGTCACCCCGAACGCCGACTTCTATCGCATCGACACGGCGCTGCAGATTCCCGGGATCGCTCCGCAGGACTGGCGGCTGCGGATCACCGGCATGGTCGAGCACGAGGTCGAGTTGACGTTCGCCCAGTTGCTCGCCCTGCCCTTGGAGGAGTCGACGACGACCCTCACCTGTGTCTCGAACGAGGTGGGCGGCGACCTGATCGGCAACGCGACCTGGCTCGGGTACCCGATCCGGCACCTGCTGGCGAAGGCGAAACCGTCCGCGGACGCCGACATGGTGCTGTCGACGAGCCAGGACGGCTGGACGGCGAGCACACCGCTTCCCGCCCTGACGGACGAGCGCAACGCGATCCTCGCGGTCGGGATGAACGGACAGCCGCTGCCGCTGGAGCACGGCTACCCGGTGCGGATGGTCGTCCCCGGACTCTACGGCTACGTCTCGGCCACCAAGTGGGTCGTGTCGCTGGAGGTGACCCGCTTCGATCGGCACACGTCGTACTGGACCGACCGCGGCTGGTCGGAGCGCGGGCCGGTCAAACTGTCGTCGCGCATCGACGTGCCGGCGGCGGGCCGCCAGGTCAATTCGGGCACTGTCGCCGTCGCGGGCGTCGCCTGGTCCCAGCACGTCGGCGTGAGCGCCGTGCAGGTGCGGGTGGACGACGGACCCTGGCAGGCGGCGACCCTCGCCGACGCCATCTCTCCCGACACCTGGCGGCAATGGCGATTCGGGTGGGATGCGACGCCCGGGACGCACACCCTGCGCGTCCGCGCGACCGACGCCAACGGTCTCGTGCAGACGGCCGTCGAACGCGACGTGGTGCCGGACGGCGCGACCGGCCTGCACACCATCCAGGTCACCGTGGCGTGACGGTGATGCAACCGTAAGCGCTCTGTGGTTGGCTGAGAACATGGCCCTCCCGCCCCTCGTCGAGCCCGGCCCCGACCTCTCCCCCGAGCGCACCGCACGCTACGCCCGAACGACGCAGCTGCCCGGGTACGGGCCGGTCGCGCAACGCCGGCTGCGCACCGCCCGGGTGCTCGTCGTGGGCGCCGGAGGGCTCGGGTCCGCGGTCCTGCCGTTGCTCGCCTCCGCCGGCTTCGGCACCATCGGCATCGTCGACGACGACCAGGTGGAGGCCAGCAACCTGCCGCGGCAGAGCATCCACACGCCGTCCGACATCGGCCGGTCGAAGGTGGAGTCGGCCGCGGACGCAGTGCGGGCGCTCGACGACGAGATCGACCTGCGGCTGTTCGCCGAGCGGCTGACGGCGCAGAATGCTGAGCGCATCCTCTCGGAGTTCGACCTGGTCCTCGACGGCAGCGACAACTTCCCCACCCGCTACCTGGTGGACGACGCCGCGACGCTGGCCGGCATCCCCGTCGTGTGGGGTGCGGTGCACCAGACCGGCGGGCAGGTCGGCCTGAGCTGGGCGGCGAAGGGACCGACCTACCGCGACCTGTTCCCCGTGCCGCCTGCCCCCGGGAGCGTCGCGAACTGCGCCGAGGCGGGCGCGCTCCCCTCCGTGTGCGGCGTGATCGGCAGCCTGATGGTCGGCGAAGCGCTGAAGCTGGTCACCGGCACCGGCGAGCCGCTCCTCGGCCGGGTGGTCGTGCACGATGCCCTGCGCGGATCGTTCCGTGAGCTCGGCTACGAGCGCGATCCACAGGCGACGCCGGTCACCGGGCTGATCGACTACGACCTGTTCTGCGGGGTCAGCGACACCATGTCCCCGGCGGAGCTCCACGCCCGCCTGATCGCGGGCGAGCCGCACACCCTGCTCGACGTCCGGGAGCCCTGGGAGGCCGACATCGTCGAGCTGCCCGGCTCGCTGCTGGTCCCGCTCGGGGTGGTGCAGAGCGATCCCGCCGGGGTGGCCGCGCGGCTGCCGCGGGACCCGCTGGTGATCGTCTGCCATTACGGGATCCGCGCGGAGACCGCCCGGCAGCTGCTGGCTGAAGCGGGACTCCCCGGCGTCGTGCTCGCCGGGGGTCTCGACGCCTGGGCGCGCGACGTCGACCCGCAGATCGCGCGATACTGACCGGGCGATACTGACGGCACGCCTGTCGCTCGCGGGATACTGAAGGCATGACACGCGACCCATCCGCGCAGCCACGCAGCGTCGAGGACCACGCCGGACTCGTCGCACGGATGCTGGAACCGCTCTCCGACGAGCCGGCGATGGAGTCCGTGCCCCTCGACCGCGCACTCGGACGGGTGACCGCGGGCGAGGTGCGGTCGGAGGTGGACCTTCCGCTGTTCCGCAACGCCCAGATGGACGGCTACGCCGTGCGCGCCGCGGACGTCCGGTCGGTGCCGGTCGCGCTGGAGGTGAGCGGCGACATCCCTGCCGGGCACACGAGCCCGGTCTCGCTCATCCCGGGGACGGCCCTGCGGATCATGACGGGCGCTCCGGTGCCGACCGGGGCGGACGCGATCGTCCCGGTGGAGGACACCGAGCTGGTACTCGGCCGCGACGACGACCTGTCCGGCGCGATCGTCGAGATCCGGCGTCCGCGCGAGAGGGGCGAGTACGTGCGGGAGCGCGGGAGCGACGTGCGCCGCGGCGACGTCCTGCTCGCCGCCGCGACACGGCTTGCCCCACGGCACCTCGCGGCCCTCGCCGCCGCCGGCGTGGAGACGGTGAGCGTGCGCTCGCGGCTGCGCGTCGGGATCCTGACCAGCGGGACGGAACTCGTCGCCGGCGGGAAGCCGGGCTTCGGCCAGGTCTACGACGCGAACGGCATCGCCCTCGCGGCTCTCGTCGAAGAGGCCGGAGCAATCGTGTCGGTGCGTGCCAGCAGCGGCGACGACCCGGAGGCGTTCGCCCGCATCCTGGACGACGCCCTCCACCGCAGCGATCTGATCATCACGTCGGGCGGCATCTCGAAGGGCGCGTACGAGGTGGTCCGCGAGGTGCTGCTGCCGCGCGGCGCCGACGTCACCACCGTCGCGATGCAGCCGGGCGGCCCGCAGGCGACCGCCGTGGTGGGCGGTATGCCGGTCTTCGCCTTCCCGGGCAACCCGGTGAGCACTCAGGTGTCGTTCATCGTCTTCCTGCGCGGTCCGCTGCGCGCGGCGGCCGGTCTGCCCGAACTCAAGCCGCGCGAGGTCGCACTGACGGAGCCGCTGCGGTCCGTCCCGGGTCGCCGGCAGTTCCTCCGTGGGCTGCTCGACGGCGAGGGCGCCGTCGTTCCCGTTTCCGGGCCCTCCTCGCACCTGGTCGCCGGGATGGCTCGGGCGGACGTGCTCATCGACGTGCCCGCCGAGGTGGAGGCCCTGCAATCGGGCGCCGCCGTGACAGTCTGGACGCTATGACACAGCTCACCCACCTCGACGCCGACGGCCGCGCCCGCATGGTCGACGTCGGCGGAAAGCAAGAGACCGACCGCGAGGCCGTCGCGCGTGGCCGGTTCGTGACGACACCGGACGTCGTTCGGCTCGTCGCCGCCGACGATCTGCCCAAGGCCGACGTGCTCGCGACGGCTCGGATCGCCGGGATCGGCGGGGCGAAGCGGACCAGCGAGCTGATCCCACTGTGCCACCCGCTCCCCCTGAACAGCGTGCGCGTCGACTTCGAGCTGGATGCCGAGGCGGGCGCGATCGAGATCGAGGTCGTCGCGCGCACCCACGGCCGCACGGGCGTCGAGATGGAGGCGCTCACCGCCGTCACCGTCGCGGGACTCACCCTGCACGACATGGTCAAGGCGGTCGACCCGGCCGCGACGCTGACCGACGTGCAGCTGGTCGCCAAGAGCGGCGGCAAGCGTGGCGAGTGGACGCGGGACGAGTGGATGCGGGAGAGGGACGAAGCGTCGGCCGGTGTCGCGTCCGCGCCCGAGTCTCCCACGCCCGACGTGGCCGCCGTCGTCCTCGTCGCCTCCACCCGGGCGGCGACCGGGGTCTACGAGGACATCACCGGCCCCGTCATCGCCGACTGGCTGGCGGAGCGCCGGCTGCCGGCGGATGTCCGCGTCGTCGCCGATGCCGACGTGGACGCAGCCATGCGCGAGGCCGTCGCAGCGCACCCGCGGGTACTCATCTCGACCGGCGGCACCGGTGTCTCGCCGACCGACCGAACCCCCGAGGCCACCGCAGCGGTGCTCGACCGGGAGCTGCCGGGAGTCGCCGAAGCGCTGCGTGCACGCGGCGCCGCCGCCACCCCGCTGGCCGCGTTGAGCCGCGGCCTGGTCGGCATCGCCGGCCCCACGCTCGTCGTCAACCTGCCCGGCTCGCGCGGCGGGGTGGTCGACGGACTCGAGGTGCTGGACGGACTTCTCCCGCACCTGCTCGACCAGTTGCGAGGAGGCGACCACGCATGAACGACATCCTGGCGGCCGTGACCGGCGACCCGTTGGACCCATCGAACGTCGACGAATTCGTGTGGCGCGCCGAGGCGGGCGCGGTCGTCTCGTTCCAGGGCATCGTCCGCGACCACGACGGCGGCCGGAGCGTGGTCTCTCTCGACTATCGCGCGCATCCCGAAGCGGAGACCTTCCTGCGGGAATGCTGCGAGGAGGTGGCGCGCACGACCGGACTCCGGGTCGCGGCGCAGCACCGTGTCGGCTCGCTCACCATCGGCGACCTGGCCCTCATCGCGGCCGTCGCCGCCCCGCACCGCGCCGAGGCGTTCGCCGCCTGTTCGGAGCTCGTCGAGATCATCAAGGCACGGGTCCCGATCTGGAAGCGCCAGCACTTCACCGACGGCGCCTCCGAGTGGGTGGGCCTGTAGACGTTCTCCGCAAGATTCTGTAACCTTTCGTATCCTCATCCGCGGCTCTACGATAGGTTTCATGCCGCAGATACGGATCAAGGATGCCGCGCTCTACCTCGGGGTGAGCGATGACACCGTCCGCCGCTGGATCGACGCGGGGGTCCTCCAGAGTGAGCACGACGGCGCCGGCCGCACGGTGGTGGACGGTCTGGAGCTGGCCCGTCTGGCCAAGCAGAACGCGGTTCTGCCCGTCGATCCGTCGGGGCTGCCCGGTTCGGCACGCAACCGCTTCGTCGGCCTGGTGACCGACATCGTCGCCGACCGTGTCATGGCGCAGGTGGAGCTGCAGTGCGGGCCGCACCGCGTCGTCTCGCTGATCAGCAGCGAGGCCGTCCGCGAGCTGGGCCTGGAGCTCGGCTCGGTCGCCGTCGCCGTGATCAAAGCGACCAACGTCATGGTCGAGGCGCCGGCGGCGAACCAATGAGGAGGTCCCTCTTGCTCAACTCCGCCGTGGTGAGGGCGGCGACCGTCGCGGCGCTCGTCGGCGCCGCGTTGACCGGCTGCAGCGCGACCTCCGCCGGCGCGCCCGCCGCCGCAGGGAGCGCCTCCGGAAAGCAGGTCACCGGCACCGTGACGGTCTTCGCGGCGGCCTCGCTGGCGAAAACGTTCACCGAGCTCGGTTCCGAGTTCGAGGCCGCGCATCCCGGGACACGGGTCGCCTTCTCGTTCGCCGGCTCCTCAGACCTCGTCTCGCAACTCGCGGCCGGGGCTCCCGCCGACGTCTTCGCCTCCGCCGACGAGGCGAACATGACGAAGGCGATCGCGACGAAGGTCATCCAGGGTTCGCCGTCCGACTTCGCCACCAACGTCCTCGCGATCGCCGTGCCGCCCGGCAACCCGGCGCACGTCCGGAGTTTCGCCGATCTCGCCTCCCCGAAGGTCACGACCGTGATCTGCGCCCCGCAGGTTCCGTGCGGGGCCGCCACGGCTGCTGTGGAGAGGTCTGCTGGCATCACCCTGTCGCCGGCCAGCCAGGAGTCGTCCGTCACCGATGTCCTCGGCAAAGTCAGCTCGGGCGAGGCCGACGCAGGCATCGTCTACCGGACGGATGTGAAGGGCGCGGACGGGAAAGTGGAGTCGGTGCCATTCCCGGAGGCCGCGACGACGGTCAACGTCTACCCGATCGCTACGGTGGCGCACGCTCCCGACCCGGACGGGGCCGCCGCTTTCGTCGCGTTCGTGAAGGGCGCCGAGGGACGGAAGGCCCTGACCGCCGCGGGCTTCGGGATGCCGTGAGCGCGCCGCGGACCGCACGGGTTGCGCGCTTGGACGTCCCCCGCTGGATCGTCGCCATCGCCGCGGTCGGAGCGCTCTTCGTCCTGCTCCCGCTGGTCGCCATGGCCGTGCGGGTCGACTGGAGTCACTTCATCCCCCTGATCACTTCGCCGTCGTCGGTGGATGCGCTGCTGCTGAGCCTGCGCACCTCGCTGCTGGCGACGGCCGGCTGCCTCGTGCTGGGCGTCCCGATGGCCGTCGTCCTCGCACGCGTGCCGTTCGCCGGACACCGGGTGATTCGTGCGGCGGTTCTGCTGCCCCTGGTGCTTCCGCCGGTCGTCGGTGGCCTCGCGCTACTGGCCCTATACGGCCGCCGCGGACTCCTGGGCGGCGCACTCGACGTCGCGTTCTCGACGCCGGCCGTCGTGATCGCGCAGACCTTCGTCGCGCTGCCGTTCCTGGTGCTCAGCCTGGAGGGCGCTCTGCGTTCCGCCGGTGAGCGCTACGAAGCCGTGGCAGCGACGCTGGGCGCACGGCCGTCGACCGTGCTCTTCCGGGTGACTCTGCCCCTTGTACTCCCCGCCGTCGTGTCCGGCGCCATCCTGTCGTTCGCCCGCGCCCTGGGCGAATTCGGCGCGACGCTCACCTTCGCCGGCAGCCTGCAGGGCGTGACGCGCACCCTGCCCCTCGAGATCTACCTGCAACGGGAGAACGACCCGGATGCGGCAGCCGCACTGTCTCTGGTCCTGGTCGCGGTGGCGATCGTCGTGGTCGCCGTCGCGCACGGGGCCGGAGAGCGTGTGCGGCCCTGGCGGTCGAGGTCGCGGCCGGCCATCGGGACGTCCGCGTGAGCATGCGGATCGCCGCGTCGCAGGCGGCGCGCGACGTGTCCATAGACCTTTCGGTCTCGAACGGTGAGACGCTCGTCCTGCTCGGCCCCAACGGCGCAGGGAAGTCCACGGTGCTCGGGATGCTCGCCGGACTCGTCCGCCCCGACCACGGTCGGGCCACCCTGGGCGACGACCTGCTGTTCGACATCCCGGCGGTGTGGACGCCGCCGCACCGGCGCGGCGTGGCCCTCCTGGCGCAGGACGCCCTGCTCTTCCCGCACCTGAGTGTGCGCGCGAACGTCGCCTTCGGACCGCGGGCGACAGGGTCGTCGCGCGGCGAAGCGGAGCAGCGGGCTGACGAGTGGATGCGCCGCACCGGCACGACCCCGTTCGCCGACCGCCGGCCCTCGGAACTCTCGGGCGGGCAGGCTCAGCGGGTCGCCATCGCCCGTGCCCTCGCGGCCGAACCGAGCCTCCTGCTGCTCGACGAGCCGCTCTCCGCACTGGATGTGGCCGTCGCGGCGGACATCCGCGGGATGCTCGCCGACGTCCTCACCGAACGCACGACGGTGCTGGTCACCCATGATGCGCTGGACGCGTACCTCCTCGCCGACCGCGTCGCCGTCATGCACGAGGGCCGCGTGGTCGAGGAGGGCCCGACGCGTCAGGTGCTCGAGCGGCCGCAGCATCCCTTCACGGCGGAGCTCTCCGGACTCACGCTGCTGACCGGAATCCGGACCGCCGAGGGATTGCAGACGGCGGACGGGATGCAGGTCCGCGGCGACGCGATCGGCCCGGTCGGTGTCGGCGCCCGTGCCCTGGCCGCGGTGCGTCCGTCGGCGGTGCGGCTGCGTGCGGCGGGCGCCGCTGGCTCCTCGGCTGCAGCGGGCCTGGCGGGTTCCACCTCCGTGGCTGCGAGGGTCACCGCGCTCGAACCGCAGGCCGACCTCGTCCGCGTGCGGACCGACCGCCTGGACGCACTGGTCCCTCCTGCGGTCGTCGCCGACCTCCGCCTCCGCATCGGGGACCCCGTCGACCTCGACGTCCCGCCCGACGCCGTCGCCGTCTACCCCGCCTGACGCCCGGCGACTCACCCGAGTCGCGACATCATGTCACCACTCGGCGCACTTTGCGCCATCTACTCACGGCTCGAGGCCCCGCGCGCAGGCGCGGCGTCAGCCGCCGGCGAAGGGCGGGAGCACGTCGACAGTGCCGGACAGCTCGCGGGACGGGTCGCGCGACACGATGCCGCCGACCAGGAACGAGCCCGAGCGGACCACGCGCTCCATCGGCTCGCCGTAACGGGCGACGAGTTCCGCCTGGAGACCGCCGACGGTCGCCTCCGCGACCTCGACCCGCTCCTCAGGGCGCCCCGCCGCGTCCTCTGCCGCCGCGAAGTACCGCACCAAGACTTCAGCCACCGATCGCCCCCATGCTCCGCACCGGCGGCGCAAAGCCGGCGGCGTCCATCCCGTGCCCCGCCTGCTTGCCCCACATCGCGGCGCGCCACCAGCGGGCGATCTCGGCGTCGTCCGCCCCGCCGCGCAGCAGCCCGCGCAGGTCCGTCTCGTCGTCACCGAACAGGCACGACCGCACCGTGCCCTCCGCCGTGACGCGCGTCCGGTCGCATGCCGCGCAGAACGACCGCGTCACCGAGGCGATGATGCCGACCGTCGCGGGGGCGCCATCCATCGTCCACCCCTCGACGCGCCACTCCTCGGCAGGCGCGTGCGGGTCGTCGCGGCCGGCCTCCACCAGGGTGAAGCGCTCCCCGAGCACGGCCAGCAGCTCCTCGGCCGGGACCATGTTCTCGCGCAGCCAGGAGCGGTCCGCGTCGAGCGGCATCTGCTCGATGAACCGGAGGCGACAGCCGTTCTCCAGCGCCCACGCCAGCAGGTCGGGCGCGTCGGCCAGGGTGTCCCGCATCATCACGGCGTTCAGCTTGAGTGGCGACATCCCGGCCTCGTGCGCAGCGCGGATGCCGGCGAGCACCGCGGGCAGCCGGTCGCGGCGGGTCAGCCGGGCGAAATGCTCCCGGTCGACGGTGTCCAGCGAGACGTTCACGCGGGTGAGCCCTGCGTCGACGAGCGAGCGGATGCGGTGGTCCAGGCCGATGCCGTTCGTGGTGATCGAGAGGTCGATCCCGGGGGCGGCGGCCGCCGACAGGCCGATGATCTCGGCCAGGTCGGCGCGCATCAGGGGCTCGCCACCGGTGAACCGGACCTCCCGGACACCCAGGTCGCGCACGCCGATCGCCACCAGACGAGCGATCTCCGTCGCCGTCAGCAGGTCGTCTCGCGGAATAGCGGGCAGCCCCTCGGCCGGCATGCAGTACGTGCAACGCAGCGAGCACTTCTCGGTGACCGACACACGCAGGTCACGCGCGACCCGCCCGAACCGGTCGAGCAGGCCCGAGTTCTCCGGCCGGCCCTCCATGCTGGGTGGCACGGACGCGCTCGGCGCGGTCGAGCCCGGCGCAGGCGGCAGAGTCGCCCGCAGCGGGAGTCCCAGGTTGACGGCGGTCACCCCTTCACCATAGACCGGCCGGGACCACAGACCATAAGCTTCCCCCATGGGTATCATTTCGTCCGGTTTCAGCGGCCGTCGGAGGACCGACGACCCCCGCCTCCCTCCCGGCCAGTACCTGACCGAAGGCTTTCCCGTCCTCTCCGCCGGCCCGACGCCCCGCATCGCCAAAGACGACTGGGCGTTCACCATCACGACGGAGAAGGGCGACGTCCACCGCTGGAGCTGGGACGAGTTCCTGGCCCTCCCGCAGGAGGACGTGAGCACCGACATCCACTGCGTCACCAGCTGGTCGAAGCTCGGGACGTCGTGGCGCGGCGTTTCGCTCGACACCCTCTTCAAGGATGTCGACACGACGTTCGAATACACGATGGCGCACAGCTACGGCGGCTACACCACCAACGTCCCGCTCGCCGATCTGCTCGACGGCAAGGCGTGGGTCGCCCACAGCTTCGACGGTCACGACCTCGAGCCGGAGCACGGCGGGCCGGCCCGGCTGCTGGTGCCCCACCTGTACTTCTGGAAGAGCGCCAAATGGGTGAACGGCCTGCAGATGCTGCCGCAGGACCAGCCCGGCTTCTGGGAGCAGAACGGCTACAACATGTACGGGGACCCGTGGAAGGAACAGCGCTACTGGTGAGCACCGTATGGCGAGTGGCCGACGTGGTCGATACGCGCATGGAGACCCCCACGGCCCGCACCATCCGGTTGCGCATCCCCGGCCTGCACGGCCACCTCGCGGGGCAGCACGTCGACATCCGGCTGACGGCCGCGGACGGCTACCAGGCGGTGCGGTCGTACTCGATCGCGTCCGGCGGCGGTCGCGGCGCACTCGAGCCGCATGATCTGCCCGACGATGAGCTGGAGCTGACCGTCGAGGAGCTCGTCGACGGCGAGGTCTCGCCGTACCTGGTGCGCGGTCTGCAGAACGGCGACCAGCTGGAGGTGCGCGGACCGGTCGGCGGCTGGTTCGTGTGGCGTGACGGCGACTCCACCCCGGTGCAGCTGATCGCCGGCGGCTCTGGCGTGGTACCGCTGATGTCGATGGCACGAGCGCACTCGGCGGCCGGCAGCTCGGCGCCGTTCCGGATGCTGTACTCGCTTCGCACACCGTTCGCCGGCTATTACGCCGACGAGCTGACCGCCCTCGCCGCCGACGCCGCCGCGCCCCTCCGGGTCGACTACATCTACACGCGGCAGGCGCCCACCGCCTCGGAGACGGCCTCGGAGACGAAACCGGGACGCCTCACCGCCGAGGGCCTGATGCAGCGCGTGCTGCCGGCCTCCGACTCCCCCACCTTCTTCATCTGCGGTTCGACGCCGTTCGTCGAGGCGGTCTCCGGCTGGCTGGTCGAGGCCGGCCACGACCCCGCCCGGGTCCGCACCGAACGCTACGGCGGCATCGGAGGCACGCCATGACCGATCAGGACTACCTCGACGGGAACGCAGCCGCCGGCCTGCTCTCGGAGGTCTTCGCGGCCGACGTCACCACGGCGGTCGGCTGCTGCGCCAACTGCGGCGACCAGTCGGTCGTCGCGCGCGGCCGCGTCTACGTCGACCAGCACGGCCTGGTGATGCGCTGCTCGGTCTGCGGCGACGTGCTCGCCGTCGCCGCGGAGCGGGCCGGCCGCCTCTGCCTCGACCTGCGGGGCCTCGCCTGGCTGGAGTTCGCGGTCGAGTAGCGCCGCGCGCGCCGCGCCCTCGCCCCTTCGGTCGGAGATCCGGCCCCACCGAAGGAGATCCCCGGCCGGCGCGCTCCGAATCTCCGCCCTACCGCGGACGGTCGGAGATTCGGCAGCCGATCTCCGACGTTAGCCTCGACGGCGCGCGGTCCACTTCCGCCGACCCGTCACGACACGTGAACCGCCGGGCGCCGCTTCACGTCCCTCTCCGCCTCGCGCAGCACCTCGCGGGTCACGGGGGCGACCTCGCCAACGCCGGTGATCAGGTAGCGGAACATGTTGGAGATCGGGTTGCCTTCCGTCCACTCGAAGTAGATGGTCGGGACGACGCCGGTGATGTCGCGGATCTCGATCAGCACCGCCGCGATCGTGTTCGGCACGTTGCCGCTCCTCACCTGCAGCACGCGGTAGCCATGCTTGACGACGCCGTGCACTTCCAGGTCCTCCTCGAAGTCGGAGGAGTCCGACGGCAGCACCTCGAGGAAGATCGTGCGCGACCGCTGCGGGATGTGGCTGAACTTGCGCTCGTCCCTGTCCTTCTGCGCGTACTCCGTGTTCGTGTCCACGTCGGGCTCGTGCGAGATGATGCGGACCTCGCCCTCCTCCGCGTCCTCCAGAAGGAAGTCCAGGGCGGTCACATCCAACGTCACCGACGTGGCACGCAGCTGGAACGACCGGCCGACGCGCGAGACGATCGACACGACGAGGATGCCGAGGATGAACAGGGCGGCGATCCGCAGGCCGTCGGGCCGCTCGATGATGTTGTCGATGGTCGTGTAGACGAAGATCGCCGTGATGACGGCGAAGGCGATCATGCGCTTCCGCTGCCGCTTGCGCCTGGCAGAGATCGTCACCGCCAGGGAGGCCGACGTGATGAGCACCAGCACACCGGTCGCGTACGCGCCGCCCTGCGCATCTACACTCGCCTGGAAGATCAGCGTGATGAGGAACCCGATCGCGGTGAACACCAGCACCAGCGGTCGCACAGCGCGCGCCCACTGCGGCGCCATCCCGTAGCGCGGCAGGTAACGCGGCACCAGGTTCAACAGCCCCGCCATCGCGGACGCGCCGGCGAACCAGAGGATGAGGATGGTGCTGATGTCGTACACGGTGCCGAAGCCGTTGCCCAGGTACTCGTGCGCCAGGTACGCGAGCGCGCGGCCGTTCGCCGGGCCGCCGGGCTGGAAGTCCCGCTGCGGGATGAGCAGCGTCGTGGTGAAGCTCGACGTGATGAGGAACACGCTCATGATGATCGCGGCCGTCGTGAGCAGCCGTCCCCCGCCGCGGATGCGTCCCTTCGGGTACGCCGGATCGTCGTCGGGACGGCCCTTGATCTGCGGCATGACGGCGACACCGGTCTCGAACCCGGACAACCCCAGCGCGAGCCGCGGGAACACGATCAGCGCGACGCCCACCACCACGAGCGGGTCGCCGTGCTGCTGGAAGAGGGCGGCCCACCAGTCGTCGACGGCGGTCGGGTGAAGGAACACCTGGACGATGGAGGTGGTGACCACGACGACGTTGAGCGCCAGGTACACACCGACCAGCACCACCGCGATGCCGATCGCCTCCTTGAACCCGCGGAGGAAGACCGCGCCGAGGAGAGCGAGCAGCACCAGTGTGATGATCACGTTGTTGCCGTGGAACCAGGACGGTGCGAAGGGGTTCTCGATGGCGTGAGCCGAGGCATCCGCGGCGGACAGGGTCATGGTGATCATGAAGTCCGTCGCGGCGAAGCCGAGCAGCACCAGTACGAACAGCTTTCCCGCCCACCACGGCAGCATCCGCTCGAGCATGGCGATCGAGCCGGAGCCGCGGAAGCTCTCCCGTGCCACCCGGCGGTAGACCGGGAGGGCGCCGAGCAGGGTCAGCGCGACCAGGACCAGCGTGGCGAACGGCGAGACGAGCCCGGCGGCGAGCGCCGCGATGGCGGGCTGATAGCCGAGGGTCGAGAAGTAGTCGACGCCGGTCAGGCACATGACCTGCCACCACGAGTGCGTGTGCTCAGGACTCTGGCCGTGCGGACCCTGCTGCGTGCCGCGCTCGTCGACCAGACCGGTGAGCAGCCAGTGACGCAGTCGACCGCCCCGCGCTACCGACGGGATGGGTCGCGCCTGCCCGGGAACCGGGATGTCGTCGCGCGGAGTCACCCGCGGGAGCGGAGTCGGTGCCTCGCGGCCCGCCTCGGCGTGCGCCGGGTCCGCGGCCTGTTCCGGAGTGCTCGGCATCCGCATCCCTTCGACGTCGTGCTGATCGTACCGCTCACCAGGCCGAGGCACGGTAGTCCTTCAGGAAGACCCCGTGCAGGTCCTCGCCCGCCTCCCCGCGGACGATCGGGTCGTAGACGCGGGCTGCGCCGTCGACCAGGTCGAGGGGGGCGTGGAAGCCCTCCTCCGCCAGCCGCACCTTGGTGTGGTGCGGACGCTCGTCGGTGATCCAGCCGGTGTCGACGGCGGTCATCAGGATGCCGTCGGTCTCGAACAGCTCGGCAGCGCTGGTCCGCGTGAGCATGTTGAGGGCCGCCTTCGACATGTTGGTGTGCGGGTGGCCCGGGCCTTTGTAGCGGCGGCCGAATACCCCCTCCATCGCCGACACGTTGACGATGTACGACCGGCCGGCCGCGGCGAGCGAGGGCCGCAGGCGGTCGATCAGGATGAACGGCGCGGTCTGGTTGCACAGCTGCACTTCGAGCAGCTCCAGGGCGTCCACCGAACCGATGGTCTGCGTCCAACTGTTGATGTGCGCGACGTCCGGCACGAGGCCTCCCGCGTCGATGGCGGTGCCGTCGGCGTGCCGGGCGAGCGACGATGAGCCGGCGGCCATGGCCGCGGCAGCCAGGTCGTCGGCCGTGAGAGCGCCGGCACCGACGAGTTCGGCGACGGTGCCGCGGACGTCGGCAGCGGAGAGCAGCGGGTGCGAGGCGACGGACCGCTCCAGGGCGAGTGGATGCGGGTCGGCCGTGTGACCAAAGGTCTCGAGTTCGGGCAGCGGGCCGTCCGGCAGCGGCTGCGTCTCCGCCTCGGCCAGGAGCGAGTACGAGCCCGGCGAGCGGCGCACGGTCTGTGCGGCGTTGTTGATCAGGATGTCGAGGGAGCCGCGCTCGGCGACCGAGTCGGCCAGTGCGATCACCTGGGCCGGGTCGCGCAGGTCGATGCCGACGACCCGCAGGCGGTGCAGCCACTGCCCCGCGTCCGGGAGCTGCGAGAACCGTCGCACCGCATCGCGCGGGAACCGGGTGGTGATGGTGAGGTGCGCACCGTCGCGCAGCAGCCGGAGGGCGATGTGCATCCCGATCTTGGCGCGGCCGCCGGTGAGCAGGGCACGCTTGCCGGTGAGGTCGGTGCGGGCGTTGCGCTTCAGGTGGCTGAAGGCGGCGCACGACGGGCAGAGCTGGTGGTAGAACCAGTCGACATCGGTGTACGGCTGCTTGCAGATGTAGCAGGCGCGCGGGGTGATGAGCGTTCCGGCGGAGTGCGACCCGGTCGAGCTGGAGGTCAGCTCCCGTCCGCGCGTCTCGTCGTCGATGCGGTCCGGTGCGCCCGTGGCGGTCGCCGCGATGACGGCGCGGTCCGCATCCTGCACCTGCTGGCGCAGCTCACGGCGGCGGGCGACCTTCGACGCCTTGAACATGTGGGAGGTCGCCTGGCGCACGGTCACGTAGTCGGGGTGCTCGCGGTCGAACTCGTGCAACTGCGCGAGCACGCGGAGGGTGGCCGCGAGATCGTCGGGGTCGAGGCCGGAGGAGGCCGGGGTTTCGGGAGGCACCGGAGAATTCTACGTGGCACGATGAGCGCATGGATGCGCACGCACTGTTCGGAGTGACGGCCACCGCGTTCGAGTTCGCCGGAGTCGCCGCGATGGCCGTCGGTTTCGTGGTGGCGATCGGGCTGGGGCTGGTCGCGTGGCGACGTCAGCGCAGCGGCGCTGCGGCGTTCCGGACGTTGCGGGAGAGCTTCGGCGGCGTCATCCTGCTGGGACTCGAGATCCTGGTCGCGGCCGACCTGGTGAGGACCGTGACCTCGACCCCGTCGCTGACCGACGCGTTCGTCCTCGGGATCATCGTGCTCATCCGCACGGTCCTCAGCTTCTCGCTGCAGATCGAGATCGACGGGGTGGCGCCGTGGCGGCGGGCGCTGGTGACCGGGCCGGAGGCGCTGGCACGGACGGCGCGCTCGGCGGCGCGGACGCCGGACGGGGCGGGCGAGGCGCCTGGCGTGTAAGCGTGCGGCCACCCACAATCGGAATCGACTAGCGCGCGAGCCGCATGTCTTTGACCGCCGCTCATTCCTGGTAAGCAGGGATCTGGCCATGACCTCCACCGCGCGAGACAGGCGCGCAGGCGCAGGAGTCGCCGTACCAACATGCTCTGTATGAATACTGAAATGCCTGTATTTATGTCCCCTCTAGGCTCCAAGCACCGTCGATTCCGATGGAACGAGTGCTGAGGAGTAACAGTGATCGAGATCTACTCAACCGACACCGATTCTGGTCAGTTGACCGTATTGCGCAAGGATGGCGACAGTTACAGCACGGCGGCTGCAATCCGTGTTGGAAACGCGCCGCGCGGTAGCGTGAAGTTCACCGCCGACGGCCGCGGATTCGTGTCGAACACGAGCACGAACACAGTGTCGGAGATCGACGCGGTGACCCACGAAGAAGTCGGACGCATCATTGTCGGTTCCGGGCCGCGAGGTCTGCATATCGTCCCTGGAGATCGCTATCTGCTTGTATCGAACTCGGGGTCGGACACCCTCTCGATCGTTGACCTGAAACGGCGTGAAGAGGTCCGCCAAATTCCGATAGGACGCGACCCTCGCCATATGGCTGTCATTGCTGATGCGGCCTACGTTTGTCTGTGGGGAGACGGCGCACTTGCAAAGCTCGACATCACCTCGCTGGAGTCTGGCGATGTGAATGGCGTCGTTCAGACCGGGACAATCATGCTCGGGCCCGACACCTTCCCCTACAGCGTGAATGTTGACCGGAAACGCATGACTGCGCTGGTCGCATGCAACGCCATCCAGAGCGTTCCAGTGATCGATTTAGCGACGGATAGCCTCATTGCAGACGTCGAGATCCGGGCCGGCGGTGCGCGCGCGATCGCGTTCAGCTCAGACGAAGATTACGCATTCGTCACACTGGAACGCGATTCCAGCATCGCCGTGGTAGACCTCGATCAGAACCGTGTCAGTCGCTACATTCAGGTGGGACCGGGACCACGCGGAGTGACCGTCGACCCCGACGGCGTGGTGTACGCGGCCGCTTTTTCTCGCCCAATCGTCACCATGTTTCCTGTCGAGAACTACGCTTCGCACAGTGTCACAGTCATCGACCCCACCCGCGCCGACTTGAGCCGTGATGGGGACGATGTGACGGTGACGAGCGTTGGCGTGGGGTTCGGACCGTGCAGCGTTTCAGTGTTCGACCCGGCAAAGGCTGAACTCGTGCGATCAAAAACCTCGAACTCGACCATCGCGGTCGACGCGTAGTTGACCGTTCGCACCGATGGGCGATGTGTCCTCGTCGCCCATCGGAGCGGTTAAGGACTCGGCATGTACTTTGAAGAGCTTCAGCCGTGGGCACTGATCCCACGCAAATTCTCTCCCGACCTCAAGGCCGCCCGGGCGAAACGCGATCTTCTGCGCGACAACTTCGCACACTACCGCGCCGAACGCCTCCCGGAGTTTTGTCCGCCGTGGGTGCAGGGGCAGACAATTGGGTGGCGCGTTGCCAGCCCGGTCGATGTGCGGCTGACGCCACTTGAGCAGTTTGAGATCCCAGCAGCCGCCGATCGTGCTGCCAGTGCACGCGCCATGGGTGGGCAGAGCCACGTGTGGCATCGCGATAAGGCCGCGTTGGCAACCATGTCCCCTGCCTGGCTGAGTGGGTATGAGTTTCTCGACAAAGGGGAACGCCACAGTATGTTCTTGCCGAACGGTCTGGACACAGTCGAATGGCGGCTCGGATGGAGCGTCGCCGAACCGAATGAGTTCGGGCTGCTCATAATCCCATCGGCTGAAACACCCGATCTTGGCACTCAGGTTGGATTCCTGTCGGCGAAGACGCTTGAACGCATCGCCGGCAAGGGAACCAGTATTGCGGTGGCGCCGCGCCAGACTGTCTCGATAGCCCGAGGGCAAGAGATCGCACGGATCATTCCCATCAGCGCCGAAGCGCTGGCACTATGACCGTGCACAGCGTCAGCCGCCAAGAAGCTCGGACGATCGCCGTGCATGCGCAAGCGCTGAGAGGCGCAGACGGCCTCACTACGTCTGAAGCGCTCGACCAGCTGGGTTGCGTGCAGATCGACGCGATCCGAGCAGTCCGTCGTTCACACGAACTCGCATTCCTTTCCAGGGGTCATGATCCGGGTGACGGTTTCGGGCCGTCCCACGTAAACGGCTTCGAGACCTGGGGACATGCGCATTCGGTCATCGCGCTCAAGTACTGGCCGCTCCTTGAATCCCGCCGGCGTGCCATCCGCGAGCATGGCCTAACCGGACCGCAGGTCGACACCGAGGTATGCGAACGGGTGCTCGCCACGATCAGGAACGAAGGGCCGAAAACGCTCACAGAACTGGAAAATGCTCGGGGAACGGGGTGGGAACGAAGCTCACCGAGTCGAGCGGCCTGTGAGTGGCTGCTGAGTGTGGGCGATCTCGTCGTTTCAGACCGCAATGAGAAGTGGCAACGGGTGTACTCGCTAGCGCGTGAGGCCATCCCGGCGCCACTACTTCGCGACGAGCTTTCCGATGAAGACTGCAGGCGCGGGTTGGTCGACGTCAGCCTTCGAGCCCTCGGCATCGCAACCTCGCGGCACATCGCCGACTATTTCCGCATCCACCACCCGAGCGTTCAGCGGCTTCTGCGCGGATCTGACGCGCTGACGGCCACGGTGGATGGTTCCGACGAAGTCTGGTATCTCCATTCTGAAACGATGCCCGCAACGCTGGACGACGACAGCATCACTCCCCTTTCACCTCTGGACTCGCTGGTATGGACCCGCCAGCGGCAGCGCGAACTATTCGATCGGGACTATCTGCTCGAGAGCTATAAGCCCGCAGCGAAAAGGCAATTCGGCTATTTCGGAATGCCCATGCTCCAGAACTACCGGATCGTTGGGCGGGTCGCAGCACGCCGGGCCGGATCGGCCTTGACCGTCGAGGCACTGCAGTCCGATGTTCCGTTGTCGACGGAGAGCATGGACGACCTTTGCCACTTGCTGATGAGCTGGACTGCGTGCGAAGCGGTCGACACAACGACGACGAAATGGATGGTCGATGACCTACCGTGAGTTACTGCGCCGCCGAGATATCGCGCTCATGCTCAGCGTGGTCAATATCTCGCGCCTCGCAAGCGGACTGATTCCGTTCGGGATCATCGCCTATTACACGTCCGAGAATGACTATGCCTTGGCAGGGGCCGCATCGGCCATCTTTCTCATCGTTACGGCGATCAGCGCACCCGCCAAAGGGCGATTCATCACCCGGTGGTCACCGCGCAGCGTCGTAATGCCGATGGTGCTCGCCTATGGCGCTCTATGCGGTGCATCGACACTCGTCGCCCAGGCAGGCGCGCCCACCCTTGTACCGCTGGCGATGATTGCGGCCGGAAGCCTGATCGTTCCACCGGTCGGTGCGCTGGTCCGCTCATCTTGGAACCGACTTGCACCAGGCGGAGATGAAAGTAGGACTCTACATGCCCTTGATTCGGTGACAGAAGAGCTCACGTTCGCCGTTGCTCCAGTCCTGACATCCGTGATCTGGGTGACGTGGGGTGCCGCATGGACCGTTACCACTGGCGCAGCATCCGCAATCATCGGTACGGCGCTCATCCTGGCGGCGGGATTGCGCCGCTCGTCCGGGGTTCGAAGCATCTTCGCGGATCGGGCCCTTGTGCTCGCCCCGGCTGCAGGTAGGCCGTGGTTCACCCGTCTTGCGTCAGGGCTGAGGATCTATAGCAGTCGCCGAACAGCAGGGTTACTAGCGCCCATGTTCGGATTGGGTGTCGCTATGGGTGGTCTCAGTCTCGTCCTTCCGGACTGGTCGCAACGACATGTGGGGCAGGCAGCCTTCTCGGGAATCCTGCTCGGCGTCATCTCTTTGTCTGGCACTGTAGTTGGCGCACTGGCGGGTCGTCTGCCCACCAGGGTGCTCTCGGACGTCAGGCAATATCAACTTGCATGCGGCCTCACTGGCCTCGCCATGATCCTGTTCGCGGCCGCGGACGATGTCGTCGTGGCGGTGATCGCGAGCGTCATCCTTGGCGCAGGAATGACCCCGATGTTCATAGCATCCTTTGTGATCGTCGGTCAGGTCATCCCTGTCCACAGTCATACAGAGGTCAATGCTGCATTGGGTTCCGGGTTCAATCTCGGCAATGGCTGCGCCACTCTCAGCGTCGGAGTACTCATCGCAGCGCTCCCCGGTTCGATGACACTCGCCGTAGCAGCCCTCATTGTCGTCGCCGCCTGCGGCATGAGCTTGTTGCTGCCTTCCACTCGTCGTTCGAAACTCGACCAGATTCCAATTGCCGACCCTCGATGAACCGGCTACTCAACCGGGTGGCGTCACGCCTTGGAGTCACGCACATTCCGATGGCTCCCTGCTCTCGCCTCGCGCGCATCTTCGATGACTGCGGGAACGCAGACCATTCGTCCCAGTGGCCCCGGACCTGATCGCGCGACGCTTTGCAACGTCCATGACAGCGCTCGGACTAGTCGATTTGTAAGGACCCGCCTCGCGTGCGTTAAGCGCGGTCGGCCGCCCGACGCGCGGCACGCTCGGCGTCACGCTGCTTCACCCGCGCGTTCTCGGCGTGGACCGCGGCCTGCCGGGCGCGCTCCTCGACCAGCCACTGCGGCGGGTTTTCGAGCAGCGCTTTGATCTCCGCCGTCGTGAGCGCCTCGGTGACTCCGCCGCGAGCGAGCCCTGAGTTGGAGACGCCCAGCTTGTGCGACACCACGTCGCGCGGGTGCGGGCCCTCCGCGCGCAGGGTGAGCAGCCACTCCGGCGGGTTCGCGGCGAATTCGTCGAGTTCGGTCCTGCTGATCTCGCGGTCCCGGAAGTCCTCGGGCGCCGCCGGCAGGTAGATGCCGAGTTTCTTGGCCGCTGTGGCCGCTTTCATGGTCTGCGCCTTCATGCTTCCCAGGCTACCGTTCGCTACCCTCGTCAGGTGTCCTCCCGTTTCGCCATCGCCTTCCCGCTCGGTGTCACCGTCGGCAAGTGGACGCGCGCCTTCGAGCAGAGGTTCCCGGACGTGGACCTGGTGGTGCGGCCGAGCGACGACCCCGTCAGCGTGCTGGCGGCAGGCGAGGCCGACATGGTGTTCGCCCGCGACGCGGAGCCGGACGACGGCCGGCACCTGATCCCGCTCTACGCCGAGGACATCGTGGCGGTGATGCACCACGAGCACCTGCTGACCCTCGAGGAGGAGCCGCTGCACCTCGCGGACCTCGACGACCAGCCGCGGGTGACCGGCGAGCCGTCGGAGGCGTTCATGCGCAGCATCGCCGAGGGCCAGGGCATCGCGCTGCTGCCCGCCTCGGTCGCGAAGGCGCTGCGGCGGAAGGATGTGGTGGCGATCCGCGTCGAGGACGCGCCGCAGAGCCGGATCGGCCTCACCTGGCCGCGCGAGGGGCAGCATCCACTCGTCGACGACTTCATCGGGATCGTGCGCGGCCGCACCGCCCACAGTTCGCGGAACCCGGAGGTGGCCGCCCAGGAGGCCGCAGACGGCCGCAAGGCCGGCACGCCGCGCAAGCCGCCCACGCCGCGCAAGCCCGCCGCCCCCCGCGCGGGCGGCGCG
>NZ_JBFRGV010000010.1:0-199380 GCF_052115525.1 Leifsonia sp. 2MCAF36
ATATCGGGGTGTCCACCGTGAAGAACAGGGTGTCGAACCCCGCCGCTGCTGCCCGCTCCACCAGCCCGTAGGAGATCTCGCGTTGCCGCATCACATACAACTGGAACCAGTTCCGACCGGCCGGGTTGACCGCCTTCACCTCCTCGATCGACGTGGTCCCCAACGTGGACAGGGTGAACGGGATCCCCGCCGCCGCCGCCGCCCCGGCACCCGCGGTCTCCCCCTCGGTCTGCATCAACCGGGTGAACCCGGTCGGCGCGATCCCGAACGGCAACGCCGACAGTCCACCCCAAATCTGGCACGACGTGTCCACGGTGGACACATCCTTCAGGATCGACGGGTGGAACTCCACATCCTGAAACGCCTGCCTGGCCCGCGCCAACGACAACTCACCCTCCGCCGCGCCCTCGGTGTAATCGAACGCCGCCTTCGGCGTCCGACGACGAGCAATCCGCGCGAGGTCCTCGATCGTCAACGCAGACTCAAGCCGACGCTTCTTCAGATCCAGCTCCGGCTTCTTGAACTGCATCAACTCCAACAGTTCAACCGGCTTCGGGAATTGGCGAGTCACCATGGGGAAAGATCCTAACGGGGGTCGTAGCGGACGATCTGGGTGGTGCGGGCGACCAGGGCGCGGAGCGTCTCCAGGTCGCCGGTGAGGAGGCCGACGGCGCGGCCCTGGACCAGGACGTTGCCGATGGCGGTGGCCTCGACCGGGCCGGCGAGCACGGGCAGCCCGCTGCGGTCGGCGGTCGCCTGGCAGAGCAGGGCATTGCGCGCTCCGCCGCCGACGATGTGAATGGCCTCCACCCCGACGCCGGTGAGCGAGCCTGCGCGCTGGACCGTATCCCCGAACGCGGCGGCCAGGCTTTCGACGATGACGCGGACCATCCCGGCCGGCGACGCCGGCGCGCGCAGGCCGCGCTCGTCGAACCACGACGCGATGCGAGACGGCATATCGCCGGGGGCGAGGAAGCGCGGGTCGTCCGCGTCGAAGACGTCCGTCGGCCGCGGCAGCTCGGCCGCCTCCGCCAGCAGGCCGGAGAGTCCGACCTGCAGTCCACGGCGCTGCCACTCGCGCAGCGACTCGCTGAGCAGCCACAGCCCCATGACGTTGTGCAGGTAGCGGATGCGGCCGTCCACGCCGCCCTCGTTGGTGAAGTTGGCGGCGCGCCCCTCCTCGGAGACGACGCGATGCTCCAGCTCCACACCGACGAGCCCCCAGGTGCCGCAGGAGATGTACGCGGCGCGGGACGCATCCATCGGCACCGCGACGACCGCCGACGCCGTGTCGTGCGAGCCGACAGCGGTGACGACCGGTCCGGCGCCCGCGAACGGCAAGTCGCGCGCCAGCGTCGGCAGCAGACCGCCGACAGACGTGCCCGCAGAAACCAGCGACGGGAACGCTTCCCGCGGCAGCGCCAGTCGCCCGATGAGCGCGTCGTTCCACTCACCTTCGGCGGTCAGCAGCCCGGTCGTGGAGGCGTTGGTCCGCTCCGCCTGCTGCACCCCGGTCAGCCAGTAGGTGATGAGATCAGGCACCAGGAGGAAGCGATCGGCCGAGTCGAAAGCGCCGTCGGCCGCATCCACCGCCAATTGATAGAGGGAGTTGAACGGCAGGAACTGCAGGCCGCCCTCGCGGTACAGCTCGGCGGGCTCGACAGCCGCTTGCACCAGCGACACGCCCCGCTCGGTGCGCTCGTCGCGGTAGTGGTACGGCTCCCCCACCAGCCGTCCGTTGCGCAGCAGCCCGTAGTCGACCGCCCACGAGTCGACACCGATGCTGCGGAGCGCCGGGTCCGACCGGGAGACGGATGCGAGACCATCGAGCACGCTCGCGTACAGCCCCGTCAGGTTCCAGTGCAGGGCCGCGCGGCTCCCCTCCCACACCCGGACGGGCGTGTTCGGGAAGCGCGCGGCCTCCGTGAGCTCCAGCGTGTTCGCGCCGACCCTAGCGTGCATCACCCGGCCGCTGGTCGCGCCCAGGTCGACGGCGGCGACCGTACCGTCCTGCGTCGCCCTGCCGAGAGGGTTCCCGCTCATCGCAAGAAGGCGGCCGCGACCCCGGCGTCGACCGGGATGTGCAGGCCCGTGGTGTGGTCGAGGTCGCTGGTGCAGAGCACGAACACCGCGTTGGCCACGTGCTCGGGCAGCACCTCGCGCTTGAGCAGCGTGCGCTGGGCGTAGTACTGGCCCAGTTCCTCCTCGGGCACGCCGTAGACCGCGGCGCGCTTGGCGCCCCAGCCGCCGGCGAAGATGCCGGAGCCGCGCACGACCCCGTCCGGGTTGATCCCGTTGACCCGGATGCCGTGCTCGCCGAGCTCCGCCGCGAGCAGTCGCACCTGGTGCGCCTGGTCGGCCTTGGTCGCCGAGTAGGCGATGTTGTTCGGTCCGGCGAAGATGCTGTTCTTGGACGAGATGTAGACGATGTCGCCGCCGAGCTTCTGGTCGATCAGGACCTTCGCCGCGGCACGCGAGACCAGGAACGAGCCCTTCGCCATCACATTGTGCTGCAGGTCCCAATCGGCGTTCGTGGTCTCCAGCAGCGGCTTCGAGATCGACAGGCCGGCGTTGTTGACCACCAGATCGAGGCCGCCGAACGCGAGCAGCGCATCCCGGATGGACGCATCCACCGCCTTCTCATCGGTCACGTCGGCGACGACACCGATCGCGACGTCACTCTTGCCGATCTCGGCAGCGGCAGCCTCCGCTTTGGCCAGGTCGAGGTCGGCGATGACCACGCACGCGCCCTCGGCGGCGAGCCGGGTGGCGATCGCCTTGCCGATGCCCGACGCCGCACCGGTGACGAGCGCGATGCGGCCGGCGAGCGGCTTGGGCTTCGGCATCCGCTGAAGCTTCGCCTCCTCCAGCGACCAGTACTCGATCCGGAACTTCTCCGACTCGTCGATCGGCGCGTAGGTCGAGAGCGCTTCGGCGCCGCGCATGACGTTGATCGCGTTCGTGTAGAACTCGCCGGCGACCCGGGCGGTCTGCTTGTCCTTGCCGTAGGAGAACATCCCGACGCCGGGGATGAGGACGATCGCCGGGTCAGCACCGCGGATCGCCGGCGAGTCGGCGGTCGCGTGCCGGTCGTAGTACGCCTGGTAGTCGGCGCGGTACTGCTCGTGCAGCTCCTCCAGCCGTGCCACCGAGTCCTCGATGGACGCGTCGGCCGGCAGGTCGAGCACCAGCGGCTTCACCTTGGTGCGCAGGAAGTGGTCCGGGCACGAGGTGCCGAGCGCGGCAAGGCGCGGGTGCTCGGACGACGCCAGGAAGTCGAGCACCACGTCGGAGTCGCTGAAGTGGCCGACCTGCACCCGGTCGGTGGATGCGATGGCGCGCAGGTGCGGAGCCAGTTCCGCCGCCTTCGCACGGCGCTCCGCCTCCGGCAACGGCGCGTAGCCGGCCAGAGGCGTGCCGAACGGATCGGGACGGCCATTGGCCGCGATGTAGTCGGCCGCGGTCTGGATGATCCACAGCGAGTTGGCCTCGGCCTCTTCGCTGGTCTCCCCCCACGCCGTGATGCCATGGCCGCCGAGGAGGGTGCCGATCGCCTCGGGGTTCGCCGCCTTGATCGCGGCGATGTCGAGCCCGAGCTGGAAGCCGGGGCGCCGCCAGGGCACCCACACCACGCGTCCGCCGAAGATCGTCTCGGTCAGCGCCTCCCCGTCGGCCGCGGTCGCGATCGCGATCCCGGAGTCGGGGTGCAGGTGGTCGACGTGCGCCGCGTCCACCAGGCCGTGCATGGCCGTGTCGATCGAGGGAGCCGCACCGCCCTTGCCGTGCAACGTGTAATCGAACGCGGCGACCATCTCGTCCTCGCGCTCCACCCCCGGGTAGACATTCTGCAACGCGCGCAGGCGGTCGAGGCGGAGTACGGCCAGGCCGGACTCCTTCAGGGTGCCGAGGTCTCCCCCGGAGCCCTTCACCCACAGCAGCTCCACGGGCTCACCGGTGACCGGGTCGGTCTCGGTGCCCTTGGCCGAGGTGTTGCCGCCGGCATAGTTCGTGTTCTTCGGGTCCGACCCGAGGCGGTTGGAGCGGGCGATCAGCGCCGCGACTGTCTCGTTCGTCATCGGTGTCACGCACCCCATCCGGCTTGGGTGCCGCCCACGCGGTCGGCCTCGATCTTCTGCTGGTACCCGGAGGCCTTGTAGGCGGCCATCGGGTCGGCGGGCAGACCGCGGGACTCGCGCCAGGCGGCCAGGTCGGCACGGACGTCGGTGTTGAACGCATCCATGAACACCGTGTTGGCGGCGAGCACGTCGTTGGCGCGCTGCGCCGCGGCGAGTGCCTCGGTGTCGACGAGAAGCGCCTTGGCCGTCGCCTCCTGCACGTTGAGCACCGAGCGGATCTGCCCGGGGATCTTCGCCTCCAGGTTGTGGCACTGGTCGAGCATGAAGGCCACGTCGGGGTTGGCGTAGCCGCCGCCCTGGATGACCTCGAACAGGATGCGGAACAGCTGGAACGGGTCCGCCGCCCCGACGATCAGGTCATCGTCCGCGTAGAACCGGCTGTTGAAGTCGAACGAGCCGAGCTTCCCGAGCCGCAGCAGCTGCATGACGATGAACTCGATGTTCGTGCCCGGCGCGTGGTGGCCGGTGTCCAGGCAGACGAACGCACGCTCACCGAGAGCGGCGGTCTGGACGTAGCTGGTCCCCCAGTCCGGAACATCGGTGTGGTAGAACGCCGGCTCGAAGAACTTGTACTCCAGCACCAGCCGCTGGCCCTCGGCGATCCGCTCGTAGATCTTCTGCAGGCTCTCCGCCAGGCGGTCCTGACGGGCGCGCATCGAATCCTGACCCGGGTAGTTCGTGCCGTCGGCGAGCCAGATCTTCAGGTCGCGCGAACCCGTCTCGTTCATGATGTCGATGCACTCGAAGTGGTGATCGATCGCCTTGTTCCGGATGCGGTCGTCGGCGTGGGAGATCGAGCCGAACTTGTAGTCGTCGTCCTGGAACGTGTTCGAGTTGACGGTGCCGAGGTCGACGCCGTTGTCCTGCGCGTGCTTGCGCAGGTCGGCGTACGAGTCGACCTTGTCCCACGGGATGTGCAGCGCGACGGTCGGGGCGAGCCCGGTGTGCTTGTGCACCTGGGCCGCGTCCGAGATCTTCTCGAACGGGTCGCGTGCGGTGCCGGGGGTGCCGAACACCTTGAAGCGGGTGCCGGAGTTGCCGAACGCCCAGCTCGGAAGCTCGATCGCCTGCAGCGCCAGCTGGTCGCGGATGGACGTGAAGTCAGTCACTGTTCCTTACGCCTTTCGTGTCGTGTCGTCGTGCGTGTCATCGATCGCAGCGAGCTGGTCCTCGAGATGGAAGATCTCGGGGATCAGCTCGAACGACCGATCGGGCGCTGCCCCGTCGAGGCCGTCGAACAGGCGGCTCATCTCGGCCTGCCAGCGCGTGTTGACCTCCGTGAGGTCCATCCGCCGCTGCGCCGATTCGTAGTCGTCCCGCGCCTCGACGTAGCCGATCAGCCAGCCGTCGTCCGCGAGGAAGAGCGAGTAGTTGTCCCATCCCGTGTCCTTCAGTGCCGTCAGCATGTCCGGCCAGACCGCGGCGTGCCGCGCGCGGTACTCGTCGAGGTGCGCCGGATCGACACGCAGTCGGAAGCACGCACGTTGCATGGCGGTCACCTTCAGGAGAGGGAGGGAGGGGTTCGCCCGGCCGGCCGGAGCCGGCCGGGCGAGGGGTCAGGACAGGATCAGAAGTGGAACTTGTCGATGTTGTCCTTGTTGAAGACGAACGGGTCGCCCAGCAGCACGGTCCCCTTGTCGCCGACCGTGAACGAGCCGAGCTTGCCCGCCTTGAAGGTGTCGCCCTTCTTGCCGGTGATGGTCCCGTCGATCAGCGCCTTCGCGGCGAACGCGGCCAGGTAGCCGAGGTCCTCCGGGTTCCACAGCGCGAACTCGTCGACCGTGCCGTCCTTGACGTAGGCACGCATCTGGTTCGGGGTGCCGAGGCCGGTGAGCTTGACCTTGCCCTTGGCGTCCGACGTCGAGAGGTACCGAGCGGCTGCCGCGATGCCGACCGTGGTGGGCGAGACGATGCCCTTCAGCGTCGGGTGGGTCTGCAGCAGTGCAGCGGTCTTGTCGAAGGAGGTCTGGTCGTCGTCGTTGCCGTAGACGGTGTCGACGAGCTTGACGTTCGGGTGGTCCTTCGCCAGGTCCTTCTTCATCAGGTCGATCCAGGCGTTCTGGTTCGTCGCGTTGGCGGCGGCCGACAGGATGGCGATGTCGCCGCTGTCGCCGATCTCCTTGGCGATGGTGTCCACCTGGATCTTGGCGATGCCCTCGGCCGTGGCCTGGTTGACGAAGACGTCGCGGTACTTGGCGTCGGTGTCGGAGTCGAAGGTGACGACCTTCACGCCGGCCGACTTGGCCTGCGTGAGGGCGCTGCCGAGCGCCGTCGGGTCGTTGGCGGAGAGCACGATCGCGCCGACCTGCTGCTGCGTCAGCGTGTTGATGTAGCTGACCTGCGCGTCGGCGGTGGCGGTCGACGGTCCGACCTGGTTGTAGGTGCCCTTGAAGGACTTGATGGCCGTCTCGCCGCCCTTGTCGGACGTGTCGAAGTACGGGTTGCCGAGGTTCTTGGGCAGGAAGGTGATCTTGTAGTTCTTGTCGCCGGAACCGGAGCCGGAGCCGCCGGAGCTGCTCGAGCAGCCGGTGAGGGCGAGGGCGACGGTGACGACGCCGGCGCCGAAGGCGAGTAGGCGCTTGGTGCGGCGCGAGGTGGAGGGCAACATCGTTGTTCCTTTCGGGGTGGGTGAGTGCAGGTGATGCGGGTGGAACGCGCCTACGGCTGACTTCGCCGTCGGCGGGCACGGGAGCCGCGCGCCCAGGCGAGGATGCGCGGTGAGAGGACGGACAGGATCAGCAGGACGCCGGTGATGATGTTGATGGCGTCGGAGCTGACGTTCGCCAGGCGGAGCGCGCTCTGCAGCACGCCGATCAGGAGCACGCCGGCGATCACGCCGTGCATCGCGCCCTTGCCCCCGAAGATCGAGACGCCGCCGAGCAGCACCGCCGCGATCACGGACAGTTCCAGGCCGACCGCGTTGTCGCCTCGGGCGCTGCCGTAGCGCAGGGTCCAGTAGATGCCGGCCAGCGCGGCGATCAGTCCCGTCAGCAGGAAGGCGATGAACTTGGTGCGCGCGACATGCACGCCAGAGAAGGCGGCCGTCTCGGAGCTGAGCCCGAGGGCGAACAGCCCGCGCCCGTACGGGGTGGCATGCAGCAGCAGCGCGAAGACGATGACGAGCACCACGACCAGCACCATCACGACCGGAATGCCCGAGGTGCCGAAACGCTGCTGTGCGAGGTTCTGCCAGAAGAACGGGAAGTCGGTGATGGCCGTCGTCCCGAGCAGGCCGACCGCGATGCCGCGGAACAGCGCGAGCGTTCCGATCGTCACCGCGAGCGACGGCAAGCCGACCACAGTGACCAGGAACCCGTTCACGGCGCCGCAGACCAGCCCGACCACCAGGCAGACGACGAACGCCCCTTCGATCGGCCAGCCGGCTTTCGTCAGCACGCCCAGGAGGACGCTGCTGAGGCCGAGAGTGCTCGCCACCGACAGGTCGATCTCGCCGGTGACGATCACGAAGGTCATCGGGAGGGCGATCATCAGGATGGGCGTCACATCCAGCAGCAGGAAGCCGAGCGTGACCGGCGTGCCGAAGTTCTGCACGGTCGAGGAGGCCACGATGGCGACCACGATCAGCGCGACGATCACGGCGGACTCGCGGGTCAGCAACCAGCGCTGCCACAGCGGGCGGCTGTAGTCGGGGTAGCTGCGGGTGGACGCGGCGGCGGTGGGCACCTGGGTGTCGGTCACGCGGTGACCTCCCTTTCGGCGACGAGGCGGCGGGACAGCCGCAGAGCGAGGACGCGGTCGAGGACGATGGCGCCGATGATCAGTACGCCGACGACCGCCTGCTGCCAGAAGTCCTGGATTCCGAGGATGGGCAGCGCCCGGTTGATGGTGAGCAGCAGCACAGCACCGAGCACGGCGCCGTACACCGAGCCGCTGCCGCCGAAGATGGCGACGCCACCGATGACCGCAGCTCCGACCGCCTGCAGTTCGAGGCCCGTGCCGGTCTGCGAGCTGACCGTGCCGTAGCGGGCGACGAAGAGCACGCCGGCGAGGCCGGCGGTCGCACCCGAGAGCACGAACGCGGTGAGGATGCGACGCGTCACCTTGAGCCCGTAGAGCTCGGCCGCTGCAGGGTCGGACCCGATCGCGTACAGTTCACGACCGCCTCGCCGGTTCCGCAAGAACCAGCCGGCGACGAGCATGACGAGCACGGCGAGGATGGTGAGGTACGGGATGGTCAGGAACGACCCCGTCCCGAGCCCGAGGAAGCCTGCGGGCATGTCGCTCGCGTTGATCCGGTTGCTGCCTGCCCACAGAACGTCGATCCCGCGGAACGCGTACAGCGTGCCGAGGGTGATGACCAGGGCGGGCACCTTGCCGAACGCGACGAGCGCCCCGTTCACCAGTCCGAGGACGGCCCCGGCCAATGCGCCGATCACGAACACCGCGATGATCGGGATGCCCGGGATGTCGGCGAACAGACGCCCCGTCAGGTAGGCGGTGAGGCCGACGACCGAGCCGACCGACAGGTCGACGTTGCGGGTGATGATCACGATCGCCTGCCCGATCGCCACGAGCGCGAGGATGGCGGGCGTCAGCAGCAGGTCGCGCCAGCCGTCGGCGCTGAACAGGAACGACGGGTTGATGGCCGTTGTCACCGCGATGACGACGAGGATCGCGAGCAGGATGCCGGTCTCGCGCGCCCGGACGAACGAGCGTGCGATCCGGACACCCGCATTGGGCACCTTCTCCGGGGTGAGGGCGGGTGTCGTCATTCGGCGGCCTCCTCGAGAGCGTGGGTCGCCGCGAACATGACGTTCTCGGCGTCGGCGACGGAGCGGTCCAGCTCTGCCGTGATGCGGCCCTCGCGTACAACGAGAACGCGGTCCGCCATCCCGAGCACCTCCGGCAGTTCGGACGAGATCATGAGGATGCCGATGCCCCGCCCGGCCAGCTCGCTGAGCAGCCGGTGCACTTCGGCTTTGGTACCGACGTCGATGCCGCGAGTGGGCTCGTCGATGATCAGTACGCGGGGGTCGGTGGCCAGCCACTTGCCCAGGACGACCTTCTGCTGGTTGCCGCCGGACAGCGTGCCGACGAGCGTGTCGAGGGAGTTGGTCTTGAGCTGGAGCCGGCTGGCCCACACGCGGGCGGCCGAGTTCTCGGAGGCACTGCGGATGAACCCCGCCTTGGTCAGCTTCTTCCGGATGGCCAGGGTGCTGTTGCGCGCGACCGACTCCTCGAGCACCAGACCCTGCTTGCGGCGGTCCTCGGGGACCAGCGCGAGGCCGGCGGCCATCGCAGCGGTCGGCCGGCGCTTGGGAACCGCCCGCCCCTCGACCCGCACACTGCCGGTCTCGTAGCCGTCCACACCGAACACCGCTCGCGCGATCTCGCTGCGGCCGGCGCCGACGAGGCCGGCGAGCGCCACGATCTCGCCGGCGCGAACCGTGAAGCTCACATCGTGGAAGACGCCAGGGGAACTCAGGTGCTCGATGACGAGGAGCGGCTCGCCGATCGTCGTCTCCTGCTTGGGGAACAGCTCGGTCACATCCCGGCCCACCATGCGGCGCACGATCTCGTCCTCGGTGACATCGACCGTGCTATCGGTGGAGACGTAGGCGCCGTCGCGCATGACGGTGATGGTGTCGCAGAGGGAGAACACTTCGTCGAAGCGGTGCGAGATGAAGACGATGCCGCGGCCCTCGTCCCGGAGGCTGCGAGCCACGGCGAACAGCCGCTCGACCTCGACGCCCGAGAGGGCGGCGGTGGGCTCGTCCATGATCAGGAGGCGCGCATCGAGCGAGATGGCCTTGGCGATCTCGATCAGCTGCTGATCGGCGATCGACAGGCCCTCCGCGAGGCGGTCGGGGTCGATGTGGACACCGAGCCGCTGGAAGATCGCGCGGGCCTCGGTGCGCATGCCCTTGCGGTCGATGCGCCCGGCACGGTCGGTCGGCTGCCGGCCCATGAAGATGTTCTCGGTGACCGACAGGTCGGGGAACAGCGTCGGCTCCTGGTAGATGACGGCGATGCCCGCGTTCTTGGCCTCGGCCGTTGTGCTGAAGTCGACCGTCTCGCCGCGGAAGCGCATCTCACCGCTGTCGCGCTGGTACAGCCCGGCGACGATCTTGACGAGAGTGGACTTGCCCGCGCCGTTCTCGCCGACGAGGGCGTGGATCGACGCCTGCTGGACGAGGAGGTCGGCGCGGCTGAGGGCCACGACCTGTCCGAAGGACTTGGCCACGCCGCGGAGTTCGAGAACCGGCGGGCCGCCGGGGGCGGCAGTTGCTGGGGACGTCATTGTCGTGAACGTATCTCCGCGTCGAGCTGTGAACCGTTTCAATTTGAAACGTTGAAATGACCTTGCCAGACCGAATGGGGGTGCGTCAAGTCTTTGGGAAAAACTGACACGGAGCGCGTTGAAACGTGCATAATTGCAGGCACTGCCCCGAACGAAGGAGCCCCATGCCCTCCGCCAGCGTCAAAGATGTCGCCGCGCTCGCCGGTGTTTCCGTCGGGACGGTGTCCAACGTGCTGAACCGCCCCGAGCGCGTCTCCGACGCCGTGGTGCAGCGCGTGCAGTCCGCGATCACAGAGCTCGGCTTCGTGCGCAACAACGCCGCCCGCCAGCTCCGCATGGGTCAGGGCAGCGGCATCGGCATGGTCGTACTCGACGTCGGCAACCCGTTCTTCGCCTCCCTCATCCGCGGCGCGGAGGACAGGGCGGCCCGCGACGGGCTCTCGGTGCTGGTCGGCAACTCGGACGAGAACGAGCAGCGCGAGGCCGGGTACCTGACCATGTTCGAGCAGGAGCGCATCCGCGGCGTGCTGATCTCCCCGGTCGGCGACGCGATCCCGCGCCTGCACCGGCTGCGCGAGCGCGGCATCCCCTCGGTCCTGGTCGACCGCACCAGCCTGGACCGCTCGTTCAGCTCGGTCGCGGTCGACGACGTCGCCGGCGGCCGACTGGCCGCGAAGCACTTGATCGAGCAGGGTTTCCGCCGCATCGCGTTCGCCGGCGGACCGTTCGCGATCGAGCAGGTAGCGGACCGCTACAGCGGCGCCGCCGACGAGCTGGCCGCAGCGTACCCTGGGAGCACGATCGAGAAGCTGGAAACCGAGAACCTGACACTCGAGGGCGGCCAGCGGGTCGGCACGGCGCTCGCATCCCGTGCGCCGGAGGACCGCCCCGACGCGGTCTTCGCCGCGAACGACCTGGTCGCGATCGGCCTGCTGCAGAGCCTCCTGCAGGCGGGCCTGCGGGTGCCGGAGGATGTGGCGCTGATCGGCTACGACGACATCGCGTTCGCCTCGGCGGCCGTGGTGCCGCTGTCGTCCATCCGCCAGCCCAGCCACGAGATCGGTTCGACCGCGATGGACCTGCTGCTCCAGCTCACCGTCCAGCCGGATGCCCCGCCGGTGCACGTCGAGTTCCAGCCGGCGCTCGTCGCGCGAGCGAGCAGCGGCGCGGTCCCCCGCGCCTGAAGGCCGCCAGCGTCCGTCCGGGCCGCCGCCGGCTTCCGTCCGCGCTGTCGCTGCTTCCGTCGGAGATCCGAATGGATTCCGGTCGAATCTCCTGCACGACCGCGGTCCGTCGGAGATTTGAGCACACTTCTCCTTCGCTACAGGCCGCGACCCCTCCGGTAGCATCCCGGTAGAACCACGACGAAGGGGGATGTTCGTGATCGAGTCGAAGCTGCGACCGAAGGTCGTGCTGTGGTGGGGAATCGGCCTGACGCTCGGAGGACTGGTGCTGACCACCGTCTACCCGGCGCTCGCGTATGGGGTGATGCCGCAGAACCTGGGCGCCGGCGGCGTCGACCAGGGCATGCTGACCGCGTCGTCGTACGTGGTGCAGCTGATCAGCCAGGTCGTGCCGCCGCTCGGTGTCGCGCTGATCGGCGCTTCGGTGGTGATGGCGTACGTCGGCCGGCTGCTCGTGCCTGCCGGTAGCGTGCATGAGAAAGGCGCGGCACCCGTCGAGTGACGGGCCCGCGCCTCCGCGAGTGCTGACGGACGTCAGCTCTGCTGCTGCTCGGCCGCGGCCTTCAGCTCGTCGTACTGCTTCCGCACCTCGGTCATGTCGAGTTCGCGAATCTGCGCGATGAGGTCCTCGACGGCCTCGCCCGGCAGCGCGCCGGCCTGCGAGAACAGCGGGATGCCGTCGCGGTACGCGACGAGGGTCGGGATGGACTGGATGCCGTACGACGCGGCGAGCGCCTGCTGCGCCTCGGTGTCGATCTTGCCGAAAGTGACGTCGGTGTGCTGCTCGGACGCCTTCTCGAAGACGGGGGCGAACATGTGACACGGGCCGCACCAGTCGGCCCAGAAGTCGAGCAGCACGATGCCGTCGGCGACGGCCTGGTCGTGGTTGGTCGAAGTGATCTCGGTGGTTGCCATGTCAGCTGAAACGTAATCGGACCAGGCACTATTCCGGCTCAGCTGCCGCGACGCCCGGCGAACACCGCGACGGCCAGCGGGATCACCGAGGCGATCATGATGACGCTCCCGAGCGTCGTGTCGTCGGCGTGCACGATCGCCCCGGCGATGATCGCACCGCCGAATACGACGGCCGCCACCAGCCGCCGGGCCGTGCGTTCCAGTCGCCCGACCCGCTGCTCGAGCCGCGGCGACGTGACTGCGACCGAGCCGTCCTCGACCTGCGTGACCAGCGCATCCAGCCGCTTCGGCAGCCGCCACGCGATCCCCGCGAGCTCGAGGGCCTGCTGCGCGACATCCTGGATGACGTTGCCTCGCTCGTCCCGGATCAGCTGCCCCGCGTACGGCTCGACCGAGTCCCACAGGTTGAACGCAGGGTCGAGCGCGCTGCAGACACCCGACGTGAGCGCCATGGCCCGGATGATGAGGAGGAAGTTCTCCGGCAGCTGGAACGGCAGCGACCGCACCACGTCGCCGAACTCGACCGCGAAATCGCGGAACTCGCGGGGGTCGACCTCCCGCAGCTCAGCGAACCCCATGCCGCCGAACCGGGCGAACAGGTGCGTCATCGCCCGCTCCAGTTCGGCCGTGTCGGCGGTCGGGAGCAGCACGCCCACGTCGCGGATCGCATCCACGAGCCCTTTGCCGTCACGGGATGCCGCAGCGATCAGCAGCTTGCGGAGCCCGCTGCGGGTGCCGGACGGGACCTCGCCCATCATGCCGAAGTCGACGAACGTGAGCTTCCAGGGGCGGCCCTCCGCCCCCTCCGGTCGCGGTGTCACGAAGATGTTGCCCGGGTGCGGGTCGGCGTGGAAGAACCCGTTCGAGAACAGCTGGTCGAACATCACCTCGGCGAACATCGGTGCGACCTCGGCGGGGTCGATGCCGGCGGCGCGCAGCCCCTCCGCCTCCGTGATCTTGATCGCGGTGACGTCCTGCATTGTGAGGACGCGCCGGGTGGTCCGCTCCCAGACGACGGTGGGGACGGCGACGCGCTCGTCGCCCTCGAACTCTTCCGCGAACCGCTCCGAGTTGGCGCCCTCGTGCAGGTAGTCGATCTCTTGGAGGCTGGTGCGGGCGAACTCTTCGACGAGCGCCGGAGCGTCGACGCGGTCGGAGACGAGCCGGACGTGGCTGAGCCAACGGCCGACCCGGCGCAGGGCGGCGAGGTCCACATCCACGATCGCGTCGATGCCGGGACGCTGCACCTTGATGACGACGCCGACCAGCCCGGTGTGCTCGGTCGCCTGCGCCGTCAGGGTGGCCCGGTGAGCCTGCCCGAGGGAGGCGGCCGCCACCGGCACCTCATCGATGGAGGCGAACGCCTGCCCGAGCGGAACGCCCAGCTCGGCCTCGGCGAGGTCGCGGATCGCCGGGAACGGCACGGGCGGGACCTCGTCCTGAAGCCCCTCCAGCTCGCTGGTGATCTCCGGGGGCAGAACATCCAGGCGGGACGACATGAACTGCCCGACCTTGATCATCAGACCACCGAGGTCGACGGCGAGCACATGGAAGCGCTGCGCGAACCGGCGCATCCGCCGCGACCGGGTGCGCGCGGCGACGCCGGCGAGCCCGATCCGCGGCAGGAACAGCTCGTACCACCAGGTGACGGCGAGGTTCCAGCCGGCGAATCGCAGGATGCGGCGGTAGCGGGCGCGGGTGGCCGGTGTCGCCGCGGGGCGAGCCGCGGCGGCCTGGTCAGACGTCACCCGCGTCAGCCCTCGGCGAGGATCGAGTACAGACGCCGGCGTGCCTCCTCGAGCACGCTCACCGCCTCCTGCACCTGCTCGGGGGTTCCGGTGCGGTGCACCTGCGCCGCCGCCTGGGCCAGCGCGACGCCGGCCTTGGGCAGAGCACCCGAGTTCGTCCGTCGCTGGCCGGTCGTGCTGCCGGCGCCGCCGGTCGTACCGTCGGTCTGCCAGGGGGCGGATGCCTCGCTCGCGGCGACCTCCCGGCCGGCCTCGGTCAGAGCGTACGTCTTGCGCCCGTTCGACTCCTCGGCGGTGATGAGGCCCTCGTCGGCGAGCAGCTGCAGCGTCGGGTAGACGGAGCCGGCGCTCGGCTTCCAGCTTCCTCCGCTGCGCTCCTCGATCTCGCGGATGATCTGGTACCCGTGCATCGGCTTCTCAGCCAGTAGGGAGAGCACGGCCGCGCGGACGTCGCCGCGGCCCATGCGCGAGCCGACCTTCTTCTCGAACGTCGAGCGCAACTGCTCGAACGCCTGCCACATGGCGTCCGGGTCCATGCGGGCGCCGAACCCGCCGGTGGGGAATGAGTTGGACATGACAGCCTCCTATCGTCAGCGATACCCAACGATATATCGTTCAGAGGCGGAGGGGAAGGATCTTCAGGCTTCGCTCAGCGAACACGCCCGAGCACCCCGTTCGGGGGCAGTTCCGTACCGCACGGCCCGTTTCCGGATAATCTGCACGGGACCCGAAACGAGAGAATCTCACGTGACCGAAGCCTCCCTTCCGCCCGCCGGCTGGTACCCGAACCCCGACGACCCGTCCGAGCTGCGCTGGTGGGAGGGAGCCGCATGGTCCACTCACACCGCGGAGCCCGGGACGGTGACACCCGCAGCCTCCGTGGGCGGTTCCGGCAAGAAGACTCGCCGCATCCCCGTGAGCACCTGGGTCGGCGGCGCGCTCACCGCGCTGATTCTGCTCCTCGTGGCACCGGCCGGCGTCGGCACCCTTCTGGTCTTCCTCGCACTCGTGGCGATCTTCACCGCGATGTACACGATCATCACGCGTCGGCGCGGGTGGGCACTGCTCCCGAGATCCCGCCGGTTCGCGGGTGCCATCGCGGGTGGCGCCGTCGTGCTGCTGGTGGTCGGAGCGACCGTGTCCGCCGCCGCTCACCCGAGGGACCCGGTGAATGCGGCCGCAACAGTCGCCTCGCCGACCGCGACCCGGACCCCGGCTCCCACTCCGACGAGGACGAGCTCACCGCCGGACGAACCCCTCGACCCGGCGACCGTCGTCGCCGCCGAGAGCGGGCCGTCCGTCGCGCTGGCCGACAACAGCATCACCTCGAAGACAGCGCTCGAGGTGCTCGCGACGCTTCCCGTGAAGGGCAGAGCACCGGCAACCGGGTACCAGCGCACCTCCGACTTCGGGGCGGCCTGGCTGGATGTCGACCGCAACGGCTGCGACACCCGGAACGACATCCTGGCTCGAGACCTGACCGGCATCGTGCGACAGGGGACGTGCACCGTGCTCAGCGGGAGCCTGCACAACCCGTACACGGGAGCCACGATCGGCTTCGTCCGCGGCGCCAAAACCTCGGCGCTCGTGCAGATCGACCACATCGTGCCGCTGCAGAACGCATGGGTGACCGGAGGGCAGCAGCTCACGCAGGCCCAGCGGATCAGCCTGGCCAACGACCCGCTGAACCTCCTCGCGGTGGATGCGCACTCGAACGAGCAGAAGTCGTCCGGCGACGCCGCCACCTGGCTCCCGGCCGACAAGTCATTCCGGTGCGAGTACGTCGCACGTCAGATCTCCGTGAAGGCGACCTACGGACTGTGGGTGACGAGTGCGGAGCAGGCAGCGATGAGCCGCGTGCTGGCCGGGTGCTCCTCGCAGAGTGCCGAATCGTCGACGTTCACGCCGGCCGCTCCGGCACCGACGCCCACCGTTGCGCCCGCGCCGGCACCGGCGCCCGCCCCGGCTCCAGCGCCCGCCCCTGCGCCCGCGCCCGCTCCTGTGCCCGCGCCTGCGCCGGACCCGTTCTACGCCAATTGCACGGAGGTCCGCGCTGCGGGCAAGGCTCCTCTCTACGCAGGCCAGCCGGGCTATTCCCGCAAACTCGATCGGGACGGCGACGGCATCGCCTGCGAATAAGCATCCGACCCGCTCCACCCCGGCCCCCCGGCTGTCGCCCCCCTGCCCCTGTCACCGAGGGGCGAGTAGATGTCGGAAATCCGGCGGAATAAGGGCATCTACTCGCACCTCGCGGCCCCGCGAGGCGGGTCAGGGGCTGGGAGCGGGGGCGGGGGTAGGAGGCTGGTCCGTGGGCGGGAGTGCGCTGGGCTCGGTGGTCGGCTGCGGTGCGGCGGTCGGGGCGGGTGCCGGCGCCTCCGTCGTCGGAACGCCGGGCGCGGGCGCGGGCGCCGACGTACTGCCGCCGTCCGGCGCTCCCGAGGACCCCGGCTGCGGGGTCGAGGTCGGCGCGGTCCCACCCCCGCTCGCCCTCGGGCTGGCGGCCGGATCCTTCTGGATGACGTCCTTCAGCTGGCGCTCGTAGGCGAGCAGCTGCGACTGGATGTCCGACGCCGAGAGTCCCTGCAGGTTCCGCGACAGCGCCATGATCTTCGACCAGAGCGCGCTGACGCTGTCCATGGTGCTGGGGTTGAGCGGGCCGGAGAGGGTGAGCACGAGCTGGTCGGCGATCGCGGCGGTGAGGCAGTTGACGCATCCATAGTTCGCAGCGACCGAGAGGTTCTGCGGGACGATGACGTTCGACTGACCGACGATCAGGACCACTTGGAAGGCGACCGCCACCGTCGTGCAGCCGCTGCAGTGGGCGAACGCGTAGGCGGAGTTCGTGTTCAGCGCAGCGTCTCCGCCCTGCACCCAGACCAGCGCGAACGCGACGTCGTAGAGCACCGAGCCGTCCGCGGTGTTGACCGCCAGCGCCTGGTTGTCGCCCGGGCGCGGCGGCTGCGGCTTGTCGAACGGGAAGACCCACGAGGGCGCCCGCCCGTTGCGTGGCACGAGGACCATCGCCAGTTGCGGGTGCGCGGCGGTGGGCCGCGCCGCCCCGGCAGGCCACACGGTCTGGACCTGTCCGTGACTGCCGGCGGCGAGGCGGCCGGTCCGGTCGCTCACCGGCGAGAGCACGTCGCTGATCGTGCCCCGCTCGTACGACTGGATCGGACGGTACGTCTGCGGCGCCGGCCACCAGGCCCAGGCGAGGCCCGCCACCATGGCGAGCACGAGCACGACGGCGGCGATCCGGCGACCGGGGCGGCCGTGGGTGCCGGTGCGCAACCGGCCGAGTCCGGCGCGGGCGAGCCGGAACAGGATGTACAGCGTCGCCAGGATCGGGATGGCCGTCGCCGCCATCAGCACGAGCTGGGCGCCAGCGGCCGCCAGCTCCCCGTGGGCGAACGCCGTCGCGAGAGCGCCCCCGCGTGCGCTCAACGCAACCCAGGCTGTCGCGAGCACCCGCGGCAGGGTGAGCACCATCATCAGCAGCGAGAACAGCAAGAGGGGGATGACGACCAGAACCCAGACGCACACGACGGCGCGCGCCCAGGGCTTCAGGGTGCGGCCCTCGGCGCGGCCCCACCGCCAGGGCAGCAGGCCGAGGAGGGTCGGCCGGATGCGCTGGAAGAGATCCGGGACGCCGGTCAGGTCGGCAAGAACGTGGTAGCCGTCGAAGCGGACCATCGGAAGCAACTGGTGCACCATCTGGAGCACCTGGGTGAGGACGACGAGGAGGAGCGCGTCCCACCGCGTCGCCCACCAGATCCCGACGATGGCCACAGCGACGATCGCGTTGAAGTAGAGTCCGCCGAGATCGGTGCGAACGCGGCCCGCCCGGCCCAGTCGGTAGGAGTCGGTCACGTCGGTGAAGAACGCCGGCCAGAACAGGTAGAGCCCGAACCCCATCCGGCCGGGAGGCGCACCCCCATAGCGAGCCGCCGCCGCGTGCCCGAATTCATGGAAACCCGCCGAGAGGATGGTGACGACCACGATCAGCAGGAGCACGCCCGGGTCCTGGAAGGCGTGATAGGTGGCGGCGGCGAGACCCTCGACCAGGAACAGCCACCAGCACACCGCGAGGAACAGGCAGACGAGCGGGATGACGACGAGCGGATGGAACAGCCGGGCGAACGGAGCGGTCACCCGTCGCGTCACATCCGGGTTGGTGATCTCCTTCCGCAGCCGCAGGGCGAGCAGAGGATCGGACCGTTTGAGCTCGGGTTCCGATCCGTCCGGCTGCGTCAGCAGGCCGAGGGGCCGGAGGGAGCCGTCGACCAGTTGGGCGACATCCGCGGCCCGCACCAGCCGACCGGTTCGTGAGCTCACGCGCGCGGCGATCTGCGTGAGCGTGCTCCGCCCATCCACTTCGTCGAGCGTCGCGTACAGCAGCGGTGTGAGCTGGAGGGTCTGGCCGTCGATGCGTCGCGCGAGCGACGGCGGCTCCCGGTACCCCGAGCCGCGCATCGCGCCGAGGAGTTCGACACCGCCGGCGCGCGTCGGGACCTCGTCGCCGCGGTTCGCGACGACCTCGGGCCGCTCGCCGGCCGCGTCGACGGCAGCACCGGCCGGAGGATCGTGCCGCTCCGGCCGGCGGTCCGCGATTTCTGTCACGCGCGGTTACTGCTGGATGGTGGACTGCTGGCCGGCGGTGGCGTCGGCGGTCCCGGTGATGTTCTGGTCGATCACGGCGTCCTGGTGCGAGACCGCGGCGGCCTGGCTGTCGATCGTGCCGATGTTCGCGGCCACGCTCGCGTCGATCGGCGCCGCGACGTTCGCGTTGGCGGCGACGGCGCCGTTGATCGGTGCCGCGATGTGCGCGTCCGCCGCCGCATTCACGTTGACGTTGAGCAGGCTGCCGTCGGTCAGCGATCCGGGGGTGGCCGCGGGAGTGGCGGGAGCCGGTGCCGGGGTGGTGGTGTCGGCTGCCGGAGCCATGTCGCTCGTCTGCTGGGAGTTGGCGAGAGCGTCCGCGGCGATTCCCTGGTGGATGCCCGCGGACTGATCCGCACCGGCCACCGCCGTCGACCCCTCCGAGAGCACGTTCGCGCCGGCCGAAGCCTCGATCGGCGCAGCGACGTTGGCGTTCGCGGCGACGCCGAGGTCGACCGGCGCCGCGAGCCCCAGGCCGAGGTTGAGGTCGGCGTTGAGGTCGAGGATGGACGCCACCTCTTTGTCGGGCAGCGCCGTCACGCCCTCCGCGGCGAGTTCGTCGGCGGAGAGCGGCTGCAGCTCCTGCTGGTCCTGTTCGTCGTTCACGTGTGACTCCCTGTCCGGCGCAGGTGCGCCTTGTCGGTGCGGGCGACCGGTTCGGTGACGACCGGCGCTGACGGCGACGGTATGCCGGATTCCGGGGGCGAAAAGGCCGTTTTCCAAAGCGCTCGTTCGTGCTAAAGGAGCCCGAGAGGGAGGCGTTTTGTTGCCTCAATGGACAAACCCGTCGCGGTGGGTACTATCCGATTCATGGAATATCGTCACCTCGGCAAGACCGGCCTCAAGGTCTCCACCGTCAGCCTCGGAACGATGGGGTTCGCGGGCACCGGCTGGGCGAGTCCCGTCGGCCACATCGATGTGGACGGTGCGCGGCGGCAGATCGACGTCGCCCAGGCCGCCGGCGTGAACCTCATCGACACCGCCGACGTGTACTCGGACGGCGCGTCGGAAGAGATCCTGGGCAAGGCTCTCGGTGCCGAGCGCGACCGGATGCTCATCGCGACGAAGGTGCGCGGTGGCATGGGCGAGGGGCCGAACGACGGCGGACTCTCGCGTCACCACATCATCGAGGCGGCCGAGGCCAGCCTGCGGCGGCTCGGCACCGACCACATCGACCTGTACCAGCTGCACGGCTGGGACGGCTCCACCCCGCTGGAGGAGACGCTCTCCGCACTCGACGACCTGGTCCGCTCCGGCAAGGTGCGCTACATCGGCGCCTCCAACTTCTCCGGCTGGCATCTGATGAAGGCGCTCTGGGCCTCCGACAGGGGCAGCTTCGAGCGTTTCGCCAGCCAGCAGATCTACTACTCGCTGCAGTCGCGCGAGGCCGAGAACGAACTGGTCCCGATCACCCTCGACCAGGGTCTCGGCATCCTGGTCTGGAGCCCACTGGCCGGCGGGCTGCTCACCGGCAAGTACCGTCGCGGGCAGGACGCACCGGAGGGCTCGCGTCGCTTCGAGGGCTGGACTGAGCCTCCCATCTACGACGAGGACCGCCTCTACAACACCATCGAGGTGCTGGTCGAGATCGCCGAAGAGCACCATGCCTCCCCCACCCAGGTCGGCTTGGCGTGGACGCTGTCGAAGCCGGGCGTCACGTCCGTCATCGTCGGTGCGCGCACCGAGGAGCAGCTGACCGACAGCCTGGGCGCGGCCGACCTGAAGCTGACCGACACCGACATCGCCCGTCTCGACGAGGCCAGCGCGACCCCGCTCCCCTACCCGTACTGGCACCAGGCGAACACCGCGGACGGCCGGTCCAGCGACGCCGACCTCAGCCTGATCGGACGGCATCTGAACCGCGACTGACCCGGTGCGCCGCTGGATCGGCTCCGAGCCGAGGCTCACAGGGTGTGCCACGATGGGCGCATGACGCAGGCCTACGACACGATCGCCGAGGGCTACGCGGCTCTGAACGAGACCAGCCTCCTGAACGAGTACTACAACCGTCCGGCACTGCTGGGTCTCGCCGGAGACGTAGCCGGCCGGCGGGTGCTCGACGCCGGATGCGGCTCCGGGCCGATCCTCTCCGACCTCTGTGAACGCGGTGCCATCGTCTCCGGCATCGACTCCAGTGCCGGGATGCTGGAGCAGGCGAGGCAGCGCGTGGGCGTCGACGCGGACCTCAGCGTGGCCGACCTGGCCGATCCGCTGCCGTTCCCCGACGACACCTTCGACGACGTCATCGCGTCGCAGGTCCTGCACTACCTCGAGGACTGGGCGCCCACCCTGGCGGAGTTCCGTCGGGTGCTGAAACCGGGCGGACGACTCATCGTCTCCGAGGAGCACCCGTCGGCCACCTTCCTGAGCGACCGGTTGTCCGGAGGAAGCGCGGAGTACTTCGGGACGCATGCACGGACCGAAGAGTGGACTCTCGGCGGCAAGAGCGCGCAGCTGACGTTCTGGGACCGACCGCTTCACGCGATGACCGACGCGTTCGCTGACGCCGGCTTCCGCATCGTCTCGATCAGCGAGCCGCCACCGGCAGCGGCAGCGTACGAGCGGTTCCCGGAGGAGTTCGCTGCGCGGCCCAGCGGGCGCTTTCTGGCATTCCTGTTCTTCGTGCTGCGGGCGGAACCGGCCCACCACCCCTAGTCCTCATGGCATCTGCTACGCCACCACAGCCGAGGCACGACTTACGCCGAGGGTCGCGCGGTCGTCGTCGCGCCCGGGTCGCGGTGCTCTCGGCCGCGGCGCTTCTGCTGTCCGGCTGCACTCCCCTCTTTCCTGCGGCGTGCGCCATGCCGGCGATTCAGCCGCCCCACATTGCCGTCGACGCCCGGGCCTGGCACGGAGCGCACCCCGGCGGGACGGTCCGCATCTGCTACGCGGGCTCCTGTGATGAGAAGGACGACAGCGCGCTGGAGTTCGAGTTGATCGTCCCCGCCGCAATGGCGCCGGGCGAGGAGCATCCGCTTGCCGTGACCGAGACCGACAGCGACGGCACGGGCACCTTCACGGCCAGGGTCGCGCTCGAGCGCATCCCCGGACAGCCGGGCGCTCCCTGCCCGATGCCGGACCAGTGGAGCCTGCGGCTCACGATCCTCCTCGACGGCCGACTCCGGTTCGACGGCGCGGACGACGGCCACCTCGTCATCCCGACGGTGCCCCAGACACCCGACACGACTCCGACACCAGGCCCAAGCCCGACGCGCGTCGGCCCTTAGACTGCTGCGCGCCAACTAGCTCCGCGGCCTGCTGAACAGGTTGACGAGGTTGCCGTCCGGGTCGCGGAGTACGGCGGAGCGGTTGCCCCACGGCATCGTCGACGGCTCGATCACGACATCCCAGAGGTCCGAGTCGTGGAGTTCGTCCTGCAGACGCGCGAATTCACGGTCGACGTCGTCCACCTCGAATTCGACGATCACGGAGCGGTTGGACGCGGTAGCCGGCGCCCCGCCGAGCATCGCCACAGTGGCCGGACTCGCGATCGCGAGCGTCGCTCCCGGACCGGTGAACTGCGCGAACACCGGCGCAGGCCGATCGGCCGGCCTTCCGGTGACGCGCTCGTAGAACGACGCGAGCCGATCGACGTCCTCGGTGATGATGCGGATCGATGCGAATGACATGGGCTGCCTCCAGCTGGTTGGGTTCCCCTCCATGGTCACAGCGCCTGGCGACACCGTCCTGTCGGTGTTTCTCGACACGATGCTTGTCGACAGGGTGTTTGCCGAGACATTCAGTCCAGGTCGTCGCCGATCGAGCGGAGAGTCCCGAAGGGGATCTCCAGGTCCGCCCGCTGCAGCGACCGGGTGGCCGGCCGCTCACCCGTCGGCTCGAGCGACGTCATCCGGTCCGCCCGGAACGCCCGAACCCCGTCCCGGAGCCGGCACCAGGCGATGAGGTACCAGTCGCCGCTTTTTCCGATGTACCCGAGGGGCTCCACCTCGCGCTGGGTGACGGCGCCCTGCTTGTCGCGATATCCCAGTGCGAGCACGCTGTTGGAGCGGAGCGCCTCCGCGAACATCGGAGGGGCGGACGCGGTCTCGCTCTCGTCCTCGCTCTCCAGCAGATGCACGCGCGCCGCCAACGACGCGGCCCGCCGCGCATCGGCGTCCGGCATCACGGCCAGGAGCTTGCGGAGCGCCGTTCCCGACGCATGCCGGAACGGCCCTCGCCGCAACCCTCCCAGCCCGATCATGATCGCGAGAGCCTCGTCCGGCGAGAACCCGAGCGGGCCGAGAGTGGATGCGGCGTCGATGACGTACCCGCCCGTCCGGCCTTGCTCCGCCCAGATCGGGACGCCCGACTCCTGCAGGGCCGAGAGGTCGCGCTCGATGGTCCTGGCCGACACCTCGAACCGGTCGGCCAGCCAGCGGGCGCTGCGCGGACGCGGCGAGACGGCGCGGAGTTCCTCCACGAGGGCGTAGAGGCGTTCCGTTCGGTTCACCCGAGGAGTCTACGGTCCCGGCTCAGCGCACGGGACCGGCCGAAGTGTCGGAGATTCGCCGCCTTGCGTCGGAGATCCGGCTGCGATGTACGCGGTTGCTCCGACCGGCCGCGGTGCGTCGGAGAATTGCGGCCGGTTGTCCGACGCTGGGTGGCAGCCGGGCCCTCCGCCCCACCGTCGCCGAGCGCGTCTATCGGCCGTTATGCAAGCGTTGCTTGTTTTGGTAAGTCGACCGTACGAACGCCATTAGTGTTCGATCATGAGGGGAATCACATCGGGGTTTCTGGCCCTGTCCGTCGCTGCCATCCTTGCCGGGTGCTCAGCGACATCCACGGTCGCCGACTCGACGCCGATAGCGCACTCGACCAGTTCTACAACCCCGACCGCTTCCGCCCACACACCGACGCCCACGCCGACGCCGACGGCCGCCGCGCCGGTCGACAACGGACAGCTCAGCGCGACGGTGCCAGACGCGCAGTCGCAGCCGCTGCCGGCCGTTCCCGTGCCTCCCAGCCAGCCAACGCGCGACCCGAACGCGGTCGACCCCGCCGACTACACATCCCACGCGTGGGACACGACCAATAACGTCCCGCTGAAGGGCGTGGAGTTCATGACCGCCGACGGCAACATCATCTGCGGAATCCGGTCCAGCGACGCCGTGACGGGCGCTGGAGTCTGCACCCCGAGCACCTGGAAGGACATCATTCCGCAGGTGCCCGGTGGGGGCATGGGCACGCACGCCGTCGAGGTCATGGACGGGAGCCAAGGTGCCCTGTACTTGTATCCGGACACCTTCTCGCAGCCCGCACGCACCATCCCCGTGCTGCCGGACGGCAAGAACATCACCCTCGAGCAGATCACCTGCTCGGTCTCGGGTGCAACGGTGACGTGCACCAACTTTGTCTACAACAAGGGCTTCACGGTCTCCACCTCCGCGATCACGATGCACAACTGACGTCCCCGGCGATCGTCGGCGTGAAACTCGTCGGGGTGTGACTCCGGACGATTCGGTTTGGGGTGCTCGCCGACCTCAGGGCAGCACGTGCTCCTCCGAGTCGCGCTCGAGCTCTGCCGCCTGCTGCTCGGCGAGGGCCTGCTCGGCGACGACATCCACGTTGCGGGTCAGCAGCCAATATGCGCCCGCGGCCACGGGTAGGCCGACGAAGAGCGAGAGGTCGACGCCGCCGAGGGCGTGCGCGATGAACCCCTCGAAGAAGCCTGCGACGTTGAAGAAGGGGATCATGCACACGAAGCCGAGCAGGTAGGAGGCGATCCCCGCCCAGCCCCAGCGCCCGTAGATGCCGTCCGGTTTGAAGATCTCGGCGATGGCGTAGTGCCCGCGCCGGACGATGAAGTAGTCGGTGAGGTTGACGGCGGTCCACGGGATGAACAGGTACAGGATCACCAGCAGGAAGTCGGCGAAGTTGCTGAGGAAGCTCTCCGAGGCGAAGTTCGCGAAGCCGATCGAGATAGCGGCGGTGATCACGATGGTGATGATGCGGATCCTGAGCGTCGGCCGGATCTTGCGGATGCTGTCGATCGAGGAGATCAGGGTGAGCGACCCGCCGTACATGTTGAGGGCGGTGACGGAGATGAGTCCGAGGGCCGCCACGATGAGGGCGATGGAGCCGAATCCGGGGAACAGCTTGTCCGCGACGGTGCCGATGGCCGCGATCGTCGCGGAGCCGATCGTCTTGACCGACACGGCGATGTACGTGCCGAGGAACATCACCCAGATCCCGCCGAGGGCACTGCCCCAGAACGTCCAGCGGAAGGTGCTGCTCCGGGATACGGTCGCCGGCAGGTACCGGGAGTAGTCGGAGACGTAGATGGCCCAGGAGATCTGGTAGCCGGCCGCGACGCCGAGCTGGGCGAAGAACGGTACCGCCGAGAAGTGCCCGAGGTCCCACTGGGATGCGGGCATCTGAAGGTGGGTCAGCACCGCGATCGTGAGGAGAAGCAGCATCACCACGGTCACGATGCTGAGGTAGCGCTCGAACGAGTGGATCAGGTCGTAGCCGTACAGGGCGATCCCGGCGGCCACGATGGTGACGACCCAGAACCAGAGGTTGTCCAGGCTCGACGGAGTGTGCAGCGAACCGCCGACGGCTTCGCCGGCCAGCACCGTGTTGAAGATGTTGAACCCGGCGTACTGGATGTACGCGAAAAGCCAGACGAGAAGGGCACCGATGTAGCCGAACTGCGGCCGGGACTGGATCATCTGCGGAAGGCCCAGCACCGGACCCTGCGACGAGTGTGCCGCCATGAACAGGGTTCCGAGGGCGGTTCCCAGCGCGATGGCGATGAGGGACCAGACGACGTTACCGCCGCTGGTGATGCTGATCAGGCCGGTCGCCAGGGTCGCGATCTGCGCGTTGCTCATGAACCACAGCGAGCCGATCCGGGACACCTTGCCGTGGCGCTCGCTCTGCGGCACGTAGTCGATCGAGCGGACTTCGATTCCGCGCTGCGGCCTGGTGGCCGTTGATTCCTGGCTCATGTCGCTCCTCGTCGCTCAACACCATCCGTCTCGTTATCCGAGACGATAGCGACATCGGGGCGCCCACTGTCCTGAGAACCCTCACATGGTCAGGGCTTGATCCCGACCGCGGGGAGCAGCACGCCGTCGATCAGCGACAGCAGGAACTCGCGATCCACCGGCTTCTGGAGGATGAGCACGCGATACGAGGTCATCGACGGCATGATCATCGCCAGGGTGTCGACGTCCGTGTCGGCGGCGATTTCGCCGCGCTCGATGGCACGGCGCATGAGCATTCGGTTGAGCGCCGCGCGCGGCTCGACGATCGCGGCGGTCACCGCATCCACCAGTTCGGGATTGCGGGCGAGCATGGAGGTGATGCCGGCCATCACCTGCAGCTTCTTCTCGCCGTCCTCGATGGCGTGCGGCCGGATCATGGCGACCAGGTCGCCGCGCAGCGTGCCCGTGTCCGGCACGTTGTCGAGGTCGATGTCGTTCTTCTTCAGGCAGGCGATGGCCTCCACGACCAGTTCGCTCTTGGAGGCCCAGCGGCGGTAGACCGTGGCTTTGCCGGCCTGCGCCCGGGCGGCCACCATGTCCATCGTCATCCGGTCGTAGCCGGTCTCGGCCAGCACATCGACGGCGGCGTCGAGGATCTCGGCGTCGCGGGTGTGGTCGCGGCGGCGGCCGAGTTTGCGCGGCGCGTCGCCGGTGTCGAGCTGCGTCATTGCGGCTTCTCCCTGTTCTGGCTGGTGCATCGCATCCATTGTAAGGTTAATTTTGGAACTAAAGAGATCCGAAACTGACAAGTTTCGTATATGCTTGCCGCCATGTCGCAGACTTCCTCCCTCACCGCAGTCGCTCCCGAGGCGCCCGCCGCGCCCGCTGCGCGCTCCCACCGCTGGTGGACGCTCGTGACCGTCGCCCTGGCGCAGCTCATGGTCGTGCTCGACTCGACCGTCGTCAACATCGCCCTGCCGTCCGCCCAGCAGGACCTCGGCTTCTCCAACGCCGACCGGCAGTGGATCGTCACCGCCTACTCCCTCGCTTTCGGCAGCCTGCTGCTGCTCGGCGGCCGCCTCTCCGACCTGATCGGCCGCAAGCGGGCGTTCATCATCGGCCTCATCGGCTTCGCGGGCGCCTCGGCCCTGGGTGGCGCGGCCGGCACGTTCGGGATGCTCGTCGGCGCCCGGGCGCTGCAGGGCGCGTTCGGCGCGTTGCTCGCTCCCACCGCGCTGGCCGTGCTCACCACGACGTTCACCATCACCAAGGAGCGCGCCCGCGCGTTCGGCATCTTCGGCGCCATCGCCGGTGCGGGCGGTGCCGTCGGCCTCCTGCTCGGCGGCGTGCTCACCGAGCAGTTCGACTGGCGCTGGAACCTCTACATCAACGTCTTCATCGCCATCATCGGCATCGTCGGCGCTGCCTTCTTCGTGGTCTCGACGCCCCGCACCGGCCCACGTCCGAAGCTCGACATCCCCGGGACGGTCCTCGTCTCCGGCGCCCTGTTCTCGCTGGTCTACGGCTTCTCGAACGCCGAGACGGACGGCTGGGACTCGCCGTCCGCCTGGGGCTTCCTCGCGGCGTCCGGCGTGCTGCTGATCGCCTTCGTGATCTGGCAGCGCCGGGCCGCACATCCCCTGCTTCCGCTGCCGATCGTGCTCCACCGCAACCGCGCGGCGTCCTACATCTCCATCCTGATCGCCGGCGCCGGGATGTTCGGCATCTTCCTCTTCGTCACCTACTACCTGCAGACGACGCTAAAGTTCACCCCCATCCAGACCGGGCTGGCGTTCCTGCCGATGATCATCATGCTGGTGGCCGCCGCGCAGCTCTCCACCAACCTGACCCTTCCGCGATTCGGGCCGAAGTTGATGGTGCCGATCGGGATGGTGATCGCCGGCTCGGGAATGGTGTACCTGACGCACCTCGGAGTCAGCGCGAACTACGCGGCCGACATCCTGCCCCCTCTGATGATCCTCGGCTTCGGCATGGGGTCGATCATGCCCGCCGCGATCCAGACCGCCACCCTCGGCGTCGACCGGCACTTCGCCGGCGTGGCGTCCGCCCTCGTGAACACCAGCCAGCAGGTGGGCGGCTCGATCGGAACGGCCCTCCTCAACACGCTGGCCGCGACGGCAGCGGTCGACTATGTCGCATCCCACCTGCCCCCGACCGCGGAGGTCGCACGGCAGGCGGCCGTCCACAGCTACGCGACCGCGTACTGGTGGGGCGCGGCGTTCTTCGCCTTCGGCGCCCTGCTGTCCGCGCTGCTGTACCGGCGGCGCGAGGCGCTGAAAACGGGTGCGTAGGCGGTAACTCGCGGGAGGTCAGCGAGCCTGCTCCACTGCTTTCACGGCGGCCGCGATGCCGCCGTGCCACGGTGCGCCATGCCCGGGGAGGACCCAGCTCGCTCCGGTCGCCAGCAGCGCCTGGAGCGAACTGATCGCCTGCTCGGGCTCATCGGTGAAGGGCGCGGGCTGCGGCCCGACCGTGCCCGTCAGAACATGGCGTGTCGTCAGCCCGTCTCCGACGAACACCGCGTCGACCGCAGGGATGTGGATCGCAATGCTCCCCGCCGAGTGACCGGGAAGCGCAATGATCCGCGGCGCACCCGGCAGATCGAGGATTTCCCCATCGGATACTTCGACGACCTCCGTCAGCCACTTGGCGCGCGCGCCGCCCTTGCTCAGGGAGTACGCCCCGAATTGGAGCAGCGGTCCGAGGCGCATCGTCTGCTTCGCGTTGGCGGGCTTGGGTCCGCCCTTGGCGCGCTCGGCGTCGGCCGGGTGCACATATATCGGGACTCCGTGCTCGCGCCGCAGCCGCTCGGCGAAACCGACATGGTCGGAGTCTCCGTGGGTGAGGATGAGGCCCTTGACGTCACCGATCGGGCGCCCCATCGCCTTGAGTTCGGCGAGGAGGTCGCGCCAGTGTCCGGGAAGTCCGGCATCGATGAGCGTCACGCCCTCGGAGGTGTCGACGAGATAGGCGGCGACGATGTCGTTGCCGATGCGGTGGAGGTGGGGGGCAAGTTCCATGATGGCTACGCTACATAGCCTTCATGGCTATTGTCAATAGCTATACTGTGAGCATGCCTGCACCGGACCGCACATCGCTCGACGCTATCGTCCTGGCTGCCCGCAAGATTCTCGAGACGGACGGTCTGACCTGTGTGACGATGCAGGCCGTTGCTGCCCGGGTCGGCGTGCGCGCTCCCTCGCTCTACAAGCGCGTGCGGAACCGTGATGAGCTCATCCGCCTCGTCGCCGAAGCGACCCTGCGCGACCTCACCGGCCGGCTGCACTCTACTTCGAACGCACAGGACCTCTTGAACGGTCTCCGGGTGTTCGCGAAGGAGTCTCCTGCAGCGTTCCAACTGGTGATGACCCCGGATCCCGGTGCTCCGGTGGCCAGCTCGGATGTGAACATCGCGTCCAGCGCGGGGATCCTCCGCGTGGCGAGCGACCTCGCCGGCGAAGCGTCGGCGCTCGAAGCAGCGCGCACGTTGACGGCATGGGCGACCGGCTTCATCAGCATGGAACTCAATGGGCGGTTCCGCCTCGGCGGGGACGTCGATCGCGCGTGGGAGTTCGGGCTGACGCGGATCATTCGTGCGGTAGGCATGCCGTCACCGAGCTGAGCTTTCCGGTGGGCGGTCCGCGAAGCCGGCCGAGCCCGACGCCACGGTCGCACCGGGAGTCAGCCGAGGAGCGCCTCGTGCGCGACCTCCAGCAGGCGACCCGTGCGGAACTCCTCGTGGGCGGTGACGGTCAGAACCGCGTCGTGAGCGTCGTCGACGACCACATACTGGCCGTACCGTCCGTCGAACCGCCACAAGCCGGACGGGCCCTCCCAGGTCCCGATGCCGTAGTGCGCCGACGATCCGGCCTCCCCCGTGTCGCGCCACTCGGTGTGCATCCCGTCGATCCACGCCGCGCTGACGATCCGCGAACCCTGCCACTCGCCCCGGTCGCGCAGCACCCTGCCGATGCGGGCCACCTCCCCGGTGCGGAGTTGGAGGCCGCTGCCCGCGACGATCCAGCCCTGCGGGCACCGCATCCACTGCGGATTGTCGATGCCGAGCGGGCCGAAGAGCCGCGGGAGCAGCCAGTCGCGGACGTCGCCCACGGCAGCGCCGAGCATCCGCATCGCGACGTACGTGCTGGAATCGGTGTACAGGAAATGCTCGCCGGGGCCACGGGTGGGGTGACGCAGCATTTCCTGCGCCAGGTCCGGCCCTGGCACCGGCTGATCGCCGAACCACTGGAACGGGATGCCACTCGACATGGTCAGGAGGTGGCGGAGCGTCACCCGCTCCACCCCCTCGCCCAGCTGGACCTGAGGCAGGGCCTCTACGACGGTCGTGTCGAGTGTTAGCAGGCCCTCGTCCACGGCGATGCCGGCAGCCAGGGCACTGACCCCCTTCGACACGGAGTACAGGTTGACCCGGTCGTCGCTGCGCCAGCGGTGCTGGGCCTCGTCGCCGCCGACGAGCGCGTGGGCACCGTAGGCGCCGAGGCCCTCCCGGTCGACGGCGTGGACGAAACGGGCCAGGAGGGCGTCAGCGGCGGTCATCCCCTCATTCTGGCGGGAAACCGGACGCGGTCATCAGTTGTGCATGGTGATCGCGGTGGTCGACACCGTGAAGCCCGCGTTGTAGACGAAATTGTTGCAGGTCACCGTCCCGCCGGACACGGAGCAGGTGATGTTATCGAGAGTGATGTTCTTGCCGTCCGGCAGCACGGGGATGGTGCGCGCGGGCTGAGAGAACAAGTCGGGGAACAGATACATCGCACCCCTGTACGCCTGGTCGACCTCGACAGCGTGGGTCGGGGGCATCTGCGGGACGCCCTGGGGAATGATGTCCTTCCAGGTGCTCGGGGTGCACGCGGCCACGCCCAACCCCTCACCGCTCGGGCCGATTCCACAGACGATGTTGCCGTCGGCAGTCATGAACTCCACGCCCTTCAGCGCGACATTGTTGCCGGTGTCCCAGGCGTGAGACGGGTAGTCAGCTGGGTCGACAGCGTTCGGGTCGACAGGCGGCGCGGGCGCAGGCGCCGGAGCAGGAGCGGGAGCGGGAGCCGGGTCGGGCGACGGGGCGGAGTCGACCGGCACCTCCGCCGTGTCGGGCATGACCGCGCCCGGGCCGTCCACGGCCGCTGAAGAAGGGGGTGTCGCGATCGGCGTAGGAGTCGCCGCGTCGGAGTTCGACGGCACCGGCGTGGAGCTCGGGCTCGCGGAAGCAGTCGAACTCGGCCGCGCGGTGGCCAGCGCCACCGGCGACATGCCGGACGGCGACGATGCCGAACAGCCGGCCATGGTCAAAACGACGGCCGCAGCGACGAACAGCGCAACCTTCTTCATGTGATCCCCCTTGGTGTCAACGGGCAACTGCCCTTACCTCATAGTGTCCGGACGGGGTCAAATGGTTCCATCGGGCCACTTCGGATGTGTCAGCGGCGGAGTACGAGGCTGCTTCCAGCTCGATGAATGGTTACTACCAGTTCGGTGCCGGCCACAGAGCGAGGTCAGAGAATGCTCAGTGCGCTTGCAATGAGCAGTTGCTCCACTCCGTCTGGTGAGGTTGAGGTTGGCTTGCCGCGGAAGTGGGCGATGTGATTGTAGACACCCATCGAACCGCCGCCGATTCCGGGCGCATCAGCGTCATATCCTGCTTCGTAGCCAGCGGCACGCAGTATCTCGTCGCTTGGGATATAGGCGGGTACTTCGTTCGAGTACGCGTTGATCCACACGTTCTCCGTGCCAAATACGTTCCTGAAGTACTCGGCGTACCCGGACACGAGCTCTCCGCCGGTGAAGAGGATACGGAGGCCTCCGAACTTCCACGACTGAATCGGCAGTGGAATGCTCGTTTCAAGCGAGTCGAGGGGCGGCTTGGACCGGAGATATGCCGCTGAGACGGACGCGTGTCGAATAACCCAGCCCGGGTACGGAGGGTCGTTCGGGCGAGTTGCTCGCGCAGCGAAAGCATTCGCGACGGCCTTAATGTTTTCGTCCGTCAGGGTGATGTCAAGCGGTAGTTGGACCTCGGAGTACGAGGTGGAAATGGGACCCGATATCGATCGGCCCGGCAACTCTACGGCGTTTACAACGGTCAGGCCGAGGTCTTGCCCATAAGCGTCCGACTGTTCGAACGACTCGGTGGTTGCCGGGTTCTGGTCGCCGGCTGCACCGGTGAGAAATTGTGCGAAGCAACCGGGCAAGTACGCCTCGATCGTCTTGATCGCCTCGGACGGATAGTCAGGGTCGAAACTAACCTGCCCTCCGGCGGCCACCGGGTGGGTTCCGTATCCGAAGAGCACTGAACAGGGATTGCCTGCGAGGTCGCGGGCGACGAGAGTCGGTACCGCGGTTTCCTGGTGTGCGAACCCTGTGCGGTTAATGGAGAAATTTTCGTCGAGTAAGTAGTACTCAAGCGTGCACGTCGTTCGGGGAGCCGCGAGGGCATCCGCCACGAGGTCGATCAGCGCTTGCACCAGCCATGAGCTGTATTCCGAGATTTCGGTCTGGTCGCTCATGTTGTAGGCGATATAGGGGTCAAGCTTCTCGATGAGCACGGGGCCGTTGTGAGTGTGGGTCGCGGTCAGAACAAAATCCGAATTGCCGACGCCGAGATCCACCACGCCGGCGCGGATCTGTTGGTGCATCGTTCGACCGAACGCGAGCACATCAGCCGTGACGATGACGTTGGGCGCGCCCGAGTCCCAGAGAACAGTGCAGCGCGCGCGCAGCGGCTCGTTCACGTCTTCGGAGAGGCGTGGCGAGTCCACCCCATAACCCGCCATCGGATATCCGATGGACGGGGTTATGTCGATGTCCGCGTTGGAAACCTGGAATGCAGGCACCGCCGCCGCAGCGGCTGGCGCCACCTTTGCGGTAAGCGCCGCCGCCTCCACGGTGAGGGCCACGCCACCAACAACTAATGCCCGACGCGAAATCTCCACAAATCCCCCCCCGAGTGACCGTTACGTCCGTGCCGACTATGCCAGAGCCGCCAAGCGAATCTCAAGAACAATCAGAATCCACGAATGACCACCTTCGATAGAGTGCGTGCCATGGACGCTTCGTGGCTGGGCCTGATCGGCGTCGTCGTAGGAGCCGCCTTGGTGTCAGTTACAACGCTCGTCACCGAACACTTCAAGCGACGGAACGACCGCCAAAGGGACGACTCCCTACGCGAGGTAGCAAGACGCGAAGCCCTCCGGGCTGTCATTATCAGAATGGGAGCCGCCGTAACCGCCCTCGCATTGGACAAGCGACAGGGGGAACGCCTGCGCGTGGCATTTGACGCGGCCCTCTCGTGCGAATTGGAATTCGGCCTGCTCATAGCTGCAGAGGACAGTTCAGCCGGGCTCGCCGTGTCCAACGCGATGAAAGCTGCCATGCGCGCCGAGACGGCCGAGCAGACCAGCTGGATATCCGTACTCATCGCGGAGCATCTTCCTCGCTGGTATCGAGGTGAAATCTCCGGTGAAGAAATGAACGACATTTTCGGGTCGGTGACCTCCCGAATCCCCGCGAATCCTGCCGCCGAATAACCGTCCACGTGTCGTCACGTCTCACCCCCGAAACCCTCCACTGCAACTCATCCGCAAAGGCCGCGCCCATCAACCCACGCCGCCGCCCTCCCCGCCGACGAGGTGGAAGCTCGGCCTCAGTGATCTGTGGAAACAATTCATTGAAGACGGGCAAACAGTTACGCAAACGGCCCACAACGCCGGGCTGCGCCCCACGCGCTACCCCAAACGCCGCTCCGCGCTTCGCGCGGGGCGTCGCCCGGGGCCCCTCGCGCGCGGGGACCCCAATAGTCAGGTGCGAGTTGTGACATGAGAGAAGCCCCGATCTACTCGCAGAGCGAGTTGATCGGGGCTTCTCTCATGTCACAACGTCGGGCTGACAGGATTTGAACCTGCGACCCCTTGACCCCCAGTCAAGTGCGCTACCAAGCTGCGCCACAGCCCGCTGTCCGCGAGAGCCGAGGCTCCGCGCGAGGCAACCCGTCCATCTTACCGTGTCCGCGAGAGGCTCCGCGCACACGCGATCACACATTCGATCGTGCCGGCGGGGACCTCGTGCGCCACCCGACGGCCGCACACATCCCCGCCGGCACTGCGCAGCGCGCGTCGGCCGAATTCCGGCGCGCGTGGGCGCCCGGGCGCTCCCGCCCCGCAGCGGGAGTCCAGGTTGGGGTCGGCGACGGGGCGCGAAGGGGGATCAGCGCCCCGCCGCCGAGCTGGGTCAGCGGCCGGAGCCGCCGATGATCTGGTCGATCTCGTCCTGGGTGAGCGGGTTCCAGGGGGACGAGTCGGGGTTGGCGCTGGCGGCCTCGGGGCTGTCGCCCTGCGTCCACCATTTGGCCTCGAAGGGCACGCCGTCGAAGAGGACGCGCTGGCCCTTGTCGTAGGCGGTCATTCCGCTCCAGTTCGGGTACGTTCCGGCGGGCAGCGTGGGCTGCGGGATGGGCGTCTCACCGGGCAGCACGGGGCCGACCAGGTCCCACGGGGTCTCCCACGCGTTCAGCACCGGGTTGTCGGGGACGTCGCCCTTCGTCCACCACTTCGCCTGGTAGACGTTGTGGTGCCAGACGACCTTCGCGCCCTTCAGGTACGAGTTCTTGGTGGCCCAGACCGGGTACGGCGACGTCGCGGGGTCGTCGGCCGCGATGCTGGAGGTGGGCTCCGGCGTGGTGACCGCCGCCTCCCCCAGCGCGATGTGGCCGGCGAAGCCCTTCGCCAGCACGCCGGCGAACGTCTTCTTGCCCTGGGCGACGCCGCTGCAGGCGTCCGAGACGACGGTCAGGTCGACGTAGTTGGAACCGCACGTCTTGTCCCTGTTCGCCGACCACATCGACATGCGCCCGAGTCCGTTCGAGACCGCCCAGGCGTTGAAGGATGCGGCGTCCGCCAGGGTGAAGACCTCATCCTGGACGTCGTTCTGGCCGATCATCGGCGTCGCGCCGAGCTTCGCCCACAGACTCGGGTCGCTCTGGTGCAGCTTCGCCCGGTCGTACAGGATGCCGAGCTGGCGCTGGGCGGCCGACACAGCCGCCTCCGACGCCTTCGCCATCGAGGACTTCGCGTCCTTGGCGTTGCCGTAGTCCATCGTCATGACGTTGACGCCCGCGATGTCGACCTTCGCCTTCAGCATCGCCTCGATGGCGTCGGTCCCGTCGGAGGTCATCCCGGTCGGCGCGACCGGGAGGGTCAGCCAGACGGCCAGGCTCTTCCCCGCTGCCCGTCGCTCCTGCTGCAGGGCGGCGATGGCGGAGGCGCGGCGCGCGGCGGCGTCGCGGTCGGCGAGTCCGCTCCCCTCCAGGTCCAGGTCGATGGTGCCGATCTTGTAGCGGTCGACCACGGAGGCGTACGCCTTCTTCAGTGCGGACGGGTCGTCGCAGTGCACGGCGAGCTCGTCGTTCGCCTGGCCGCCGAACGAGACCGCGACCGTCCCGCCCTGTTGCTGCAGGCGTGCGATCCGGCGATCCAGGTCGAGGGAGCCTCGCGCCTCGTCCATCGTGTACGCGGTGCCCCAGGTGGGCTCGCACGGGTCGCTCTTCGACGACACGACGAACGAGAGCACCGCATCCTTGGTCGACGTGCCGCCCATGTTCTCGAACGCGAACCGGGGAGTTGCCGTCACATCCACATAGGAGGCGAACCACGGCTGCACGTCGACGGAGGCGCGTGCGCTCCACCACTGCAGCCCGACGGCGCCGACGGAGACGACCACGACCGCGACCAGGCCTGCGCCGATCACCCGCCACGGGGAGAGGCGGCGGCCGCCGGTCGACTCGGGAGCCTGCGCGCGCTCGACAGCGTCGGCAGGCTTCGACCCGGCGTCCTTCGACGCCTTTCGTGCGCGGGCCATCAGGCGGCCTGCCTCTCGCCGGAGACGGACTCAGCAGTGGACTCAGCGGCGGCGGATTCGGCGAGCGCCGACTCCGGGTCCCCGCTCAGGTCGGAAGCCGAACCCGCCGGGACGTTCACATCCGCGCCGACGCCCGCCAGATGCGGAACCTCGCCACCGGCGTGCCCGTGGTAGAGCACGGAGCGCCAGTCGATGGATGCGGTCGCGGGCGTCGCGACGGAGGCCGACTGCGTGCGGGACTTGTCCACGTACAGCGGCTTCGTCACGCCGAGCCAGATGTCCACGATCGTGTTCCACGGGCCGATGTAGGCGACGATCGCCCAGATGGCCAGGGTCGCGTTGAAGGCGGCGAACGCGGCATTGCCCCAGTTGTGCGCGTTCACGTCACGCCACAGGGTGAACAGCGAGAACCCGACGATCGCGAGCGGGGCGACGACGTACAGCAGCGGCGAGGCGGTGCGGTTCTTCACCTTCGGCGTGCGGGCGAACGGGATCTTCTTGCCGGTCAGCGACTGCTGGATCGACTTGAGCACACCGGCCAGGTTCACCGGGAGCAGGATGAGGTTGAAGCCGTAGATCCGGAAGATGTCGGTGGCCTTGTAGCCGCTGTAGCGGAGGTCCGCCGCCTGGCTGATGAAGTACGGCAGGGCGGCGAGGAGCACCATCGGGCTCAGCAGCCGGCCGTCGTACGGATACGCCAGCAGGAAGACCAGGCCGAAGCTGGCCCAGCTGATCGACGCCATGTAGTTGACGCGCAGCAACAGTTCGATGCGGGAGACGGTCTCGCCGCGGCGCTTCCGCTCCTTCACCTGACGCCAGAGCTTCGGGAGGATCAGGAGTCCGCCGTTCGCCCAGCGGCGGCGCTGGACGATCAGCGAGCCGAAGTCCGGCGGGGTGGCCGAGTAGCTGAGACGCTCCGGGTAGTTCGACAGCGTCCAGCCGTGGGTGCCCAGGTCGATGCTCGACTCGGTGTCCTCGATGACCGTGCGGTCCTGGATGTAGCGGCGCACCTCGAACCCGCCGACGAACTCGGTCTCGACGATGTCGTCGAGTGCGCGCTTGCGGATGACCGCGTTCGCACCCACCCAGAAGGTGGCGCCGTAGTACGACTTGCCCTGGTGCAGGATGTGCTGGATGTCGGTGGTCGCACCGGCGAGGCGCTCGATGCGAGTGCCGGCGCCACGGAACGACGAGTACGGCGTCTGGGTGACCGCGACGCGCGCGTTGTCGGGCTGCTGCAGGAAGTAGGTGAGCCGGAGGCAGTACTCGCGCAGCAGGATCGAGTCGGCATCCAGGGTCAGCAGGAAGTCGCTGTCCGGGATCTCGATGTCACCGTGGCGGCGCTGACCGGCCGGAACCGGGCTCAGGATGGGGCCCTCCGGCGTCTCCTCGACGCGGTAGTTGCCACCCATCAGGCCGATGTAGGCGTTCAGGTTCATCGCCTTGTTCGCCTCATGCGAGAGGGACGCCCACTTCTTGCGCTCGAAGACGGTGAGCTCGGCGTCGAAGGTCCAGGCGAGGCGGCGGTACAGCTGCGCGACGCGCTTGGTGGTGAGGGACGCCCCCTCGGCGATCGCCGCGGAGACGGCCTCGCCGGTGAGCGCCAGGTCGTCGCCGAGCGCCCGGAGCACCTGGTCCACGAAGAAGACGTCGACGTGGTCCTGGATGCTGTGCGCGTCGGCCTGCCCGTACAGCCACTGGGCGGCCCAGCGGTAGTGCTCGGCCAGCTCGAGAGCGGACTCGTCGGTCGCGTAGACGCCGGAGTCGCCGAGCTCGTAGCGCATGAGCGCGTCGGAGAAGCGGAACCGCGGCTCGGCGAGCATCGCGCTGATGTCGTCGGCGAGGTCGCGGGTCGCGTCGAGCCGCTCGCGCACGGCCGGGTCGGTCGGGTTCGGGTTGTCGTCGAGCAGCAGGACGACGCGCTTCGAGGGGAACTCCTGCAACGCGGCGGAGAGCAGGGTCATCCGGACCACCTCGGGCTCCTCCGCGTAGGAGGGCACGAGCACCGTGATGCTCGGCTGGTTCTCGGCGAAGTGCCGGTCGATTTCGGCGCGCGGCACGCGGACGTGCTTCTGGAAGCGCTGGAGCGCTCCCTGCCGGGCCACCAGGTACATCAGGGCCGAGAACGTGAGGAACGTGACGACGACCGTGTAGCCGATCGCCTCCATCGTGAAGCGGAAGTTCTCGCTGCCGCTGTCGATGAACTGGCGGATGATCGTGGTGACCACGTAGATCGCCCAGAACAGGACGGTCAGCACGATGGCGACACGGCTCCAGGTGATCTTGCGATCCGACGGCTTCGGGTGGACCGTCGGGAGGGGTTCGGTGCGCTTCTCGGAGCCGAGCTGGCGCTTTCGGGCAGGGGTGTATTGATTTGTAGAACTCATGATCGGGTATGCGTCCTTGTACGTCGGGAGCCCGGCCCTCGGGTGGGCACGGTCGGGTGGCTCCCGGTTGTCCACACTAGTGAGGACAAACCGGGGTACAAATACCCCTTTTCGGGTCCCCCTCCCTTTGGGGGTGGATTTCTCTGAAGGTGCACAGCGTGCGGCGGCGTGTCGGAGTTGCGGGGGTCGGTGATTCATGCGAACGCATCGACTGGGCGGGCAGGTCGCAGGGCGAGCGCGCGAATGGCGGAGCATGTCGGAGGGCGAGGCATAGGCTGGCGGCATGCCGTCGCAGCCGTCTCCGCAGCTGTGGCGGGGCCGCAGCGCAGGTGGGCGAGTCGTCTTCGTCCTCGGGCTGATCGTCGGAATCCCGATCGCCCTCGCCCTCGGGCTGCTCCTGCTGGCGGTCGGAGTCGTTGCTGCTGTTGTCGGGCTGCTGCTCTGGCTGATCTGCGCCGGTGCGGCCTGGGTGTGGTTCGCCATCCAGAGCAGGGAGCGCATCCCGTATCCGTTCGCGACGCCGCCGCCGTCCACCCGCCGGACCAGGCGCGTCGCCCTGAGCGGGCTCTACCTGACCCTCGTGCCGCGGACGGTCGGAGCGGCGGCCCGCGGCGCCGGGTGGCTGTTCGCCCCGCTGGCGTTGCTGGTCTCGCTGATCGGAGTGTTCCTCCCGCGCTGGCGGGCGCGGCCGTACGTCGCGGTGTTCACTTTGCCGGCCATCCTGCGCAAGATCGTGAACCTGGGGCGGCGGCGCGGGCTGCTGCGCGACGGCCACGACGCGCTGCTGCTCGGCTACGACGACTTCCTGGGCCGCGCGTTTCCGCTGATCCGCGACGTGCTCGACTGGTGGAACGATTCCGACGGCGGCGACGACTACGTCCCGACTCCGGGTCTTCCGGACGTACCGGGCGGGCTGCTCGGGCTGCCGCTCGGGCCCTCCCCCGACCCGCTCGGTCAGCCCGGGATCGCCGCGGGCGCGATGCGGCGGCGGTCGATCGGCTCGCTGCGCGAGCTGCTGCTCAGCCAGCGGGAGATCGACGACCTGTGCGATCCGGACCTCGACGACCGGGCGGACGTTGCGCTCGTGCGTGTGGTCGAGGTGGATGCGCCGGGCGGTCGGCGCTGGGTGGTGCAGTTCGCGAGCACCAAGTCATGGCACCCACGCGCCGGAGCGGCGCCGAACGACATCACGGCCGACCTGCTGATCGGCGCAGGGGCCGAGCCGACCGTCACCCGTGCGGCACTCGACACGATGCGGGCGGCGGGGATCCGGCCGGGCGAACCGGTGCTGCTGGCGGGCTTCAGCCTGGGCGGCATGGTGGCCGCGCAGGTCGCCTCGGCCGCGGTCACCGAGGGGCTGACGGTGACGCACCTGGCTGTCGCGGGGACACCCCTGGGGCGGATCGGCGTGCCCGACGCGGTGACGGTGCTGGCGCTGGAGCACGTACTCGACCCGGTGCCCCGGGTTGAGGGCCGCGACAACCCGGTCCGCATCCAGGCCGGGACCCCGTTCCTCACCGTGAGGGCGCGCCCGCCGCTGACGCACGGCTTCCGGATCGGCTCGCTGCACCAGTCGACGGCCTACGCGGACACGGCGGCGGCGGTGGAGGCGGACCCGCCGGACCCACGGGTGGCGGACGTGCTGGCCCAACTGAGGGAGTTCTTCGGGCCGCCGCAGCGCATCCACGACCACGCCACGTCGCGAGCGGGCGGGCTGCCGCCGCGACCGTCGGTGCCGCTCTACCTGCACAGCACGGTCGAGGAGGGCATCACCCGTGGGACGCTTCGGCAGACCGTGCGGCGCCTCGACGGCGTGATCGCGGTGGACGTCTACGAGTCGCGCAGCGGGTTCGCGACGACGATCCTCTGGAACGCGGACATCCTCGTGCGCGAACTCGACCCGTGGCTCATCGACGCCGGACGGACCGCCGTGTACCGGGGCCTGCTGTCGCTGCTCGCGCGACGGCGCGCTGTGGGCATCCACCTGCGGCTGCAAGCCCGCGCGACGCCCGGGATCACGTGGGAGTCCACGGTGCAGCGGCTGTCGGACGGCCGCTGGCGCGAGTCGATCGACATCACGGTCGACGACCGGGCCGACCCGGCCGAGGTCGGGCGGCTGTTCCCCGGCGGTACGGCGCCGGTCGTCATCGTGCACGCGCCGGACGCCTTCGACCCCGTCCTGGACGTGGCCCGCCAGCGCTGAGCAAGCTCACACACCATCGCTTCCTCGAAAAATCCGCGCCTCGAGCCGCGAGACACGGATTAAGTGAGGAAGCGATGGTGGGATTCGCGCCCCGAGCGCCTAGCGCTTGCGCTTCTCACGCACCCGCATGTTGAGCACGATGGGCGTGCCCTCGAAGCCGTACACCTCGCGGAGCCGCCGGATGATGTACCGCCGGTAGCCCGGGTCGAGGAACCCGGTCGTGAACGCCACGAATGTCGGCGGGCGGCTCGTCGCCTGGGTGCCGAACAGGATGCGCGGCTGCTTTCCGCCGCGGACCGGGTGCGGATGCGCGGCGGTCAGCTCGGCGAGGAACGCGTTGAACTTACCGGTCGGGATGCGCGTGTCCCACGACTCGAGCGCCAACTCCAGCGCGGGCACCAGCTTCTCGAGGTGGCGGCCGGTGCGGGCGGAGATGTTCACCCGCGGCGCCCACGCCACGTGCGCGAGGTCCTGCTCGATCTCGCGCTCCAGGTAGCGGCGGCGGTCGTCGTCCAGCAGGTCCCACTTGTTGAAGGCGAGCACCAGTGCTCGGCCGGACTCGAGCACGAGATCGATGATCCGGACGTCCTGCTCGCTGATCGGCTCGCTCACGTCGAGCACCACGACGGCGACCTCGGCCTTCTCGAGGGCCGTGGAGGTGCGGAGCGAGGCGTAGAAGTCGGCGCCCTGCTGCAGGTGCACACGGCGGCGGATGCCGGCCGTGTCGACGAAGCGCCAGACCTTGCCGCCCAGCTCGACCTGCTCGTCGACCGGGTCGCGCGTGGTGCCGGCGAGTTCGTTGACGACCACACGCTCCTCCCCCGCCGTCTTGTTCAACAGGGAGGACTTTCCGACGTTCGGTCGCCCGATGATGGCGACGCGGCGGGGGCCGCCCACTTCGCGCTTGGCGACGGCGGACTCCTCCGGCAGCACCTTGAGCATCTCGTCGAGCAGGTCGGCGACGCCGCGGCCGTGCAGAGCCGAGACGGGATGCGGCTCGCCCAGCCCGAGCGACCACAGCTCGGTCGCGAACGGCTCCTGGCGTGCGTCGTCCACCTTGTTGGCGGCGAGGAAGACCGGCTTCTTCGTCTTCCGGAGCAGACGGACCACGTGCTCGTCGGTCGAGGTCGCGCCGACCGTCGCATCCACCACGAACAGCACGGCGTCGGCAAGATCGATCGCGACCTCCGCCTGCGCCGCGACGGACGCGTCGATGCCGCGAGCATCCGGCTCCCAGCCGCCGGTGTCGACGAGGGTGAAGCGTCGGCCGTTCCACTCCGCCTGGTACGAGACACGGTCGCGGGTGACGCCAGGGGTGTCCTCCACGACGGCCTCACGGCGGCCCAGGATGCGGTTGACCAGCGCGGACTTGCCCACGTTCGGGCGGCCGACGATGGCCAGCACGGGCAGCGCCGGGAGGTAGGTGATGCCGTCGACGTCCTCGCCGGCGATGTCGAGCAGGTCGAGGTCGCTCTCTTCGAGCTCGTAGTCCTCGAGGCCGCTGCGCAGCGCGTTCGCCCGCTGGACCGCGAGGTCCTCGTCGATGGCGGAAAGCCGGGCGACGAGGTCGTCGTCGCCGATGGGCTCGTTTTCGATGTCAGACATGTGCTGCTTTCTGTACGACCTGGATGACCGCGTCAACGGTCTGGTCGAAGTCGAGGTCGGTGGAGTCGACGGTGGTCACACCGTCCGCGGCGTTCATGAAGTCGACGACGCGGGAATCCGCGGCGTCGCGCCTTCGCAGGGCTTCACCGACGTGGGCGGCGGAATGGCCGATCAGCTCCGCGGAACGCCTGGCCATTCTAACGGCTTCGTCGGCGGTCAGCAGGATGCGCACCGGAGCATCGGGGCAGACCACCGTCGTGATGTCCCGGCCCTCCACGACGATCCCGTCGCGGTCGGTGTGCCGGATGATGTCGCGGAACAGCCCGGTCAGGAACGTCCGCACCTCCGGGACACGAGCGATCGGGGCGACGACCGCCGTGACCTCGGGCGTGCGGATGGCCTCCGTCACGTCGTGGTCGCCGACGAACACGTGGTAGGTGTCCGGGTCGGTTCCGATCCGGTAGTCGAAGTCGGGGAGAGCGTCGATCACCGCGGCGGAATCGGTCGGGTCGACGCGCCGGGCCACCACGTGCCAGCTCAGTGCGCGATACGCCGCCCCGGTGTCGAGGTACGCCCAGCCCAGGCGGCGGGCGGCCGCCTTGCTGACGCTCGACTTGCCGCTGCCGGCCGGTCCGTCGACCGCGACCACGATTGTCTCGGTCATCCGGTGATCCTCCATCCACGCTCGGTCAGGTCTGTGACGGTGCGGTGCTCCACCTCGGGCAGCACCGCGATGTCGGCGAGGCCGAACGGTGCGCCGGGCGAGTGCTCCAGTCGCAGGTCCTCCATGTTGACGCCCAGCTCGCCGAGTTCGTTCAGCAGCCGCGCCAGTTCTCCGGGGCGGTCCTCCACCATCACCACGAACCGCGCATACCTGCGATCCTGGCCGTGCTTGCCCGGCAGCCGGGAGACGCCGGTGTTGCCGCCCGCGATCTCCTCCGCGAGGGTGCGACGGGCGCCGGAGGCGTCGACGTCGCCGAGCGCGACGAGCACGCGGTCGAGGTCGTCCCGGTAGGCACGCAGGATCTCGACGATCGCCGGGGCGTTCGCACCCAGGATCTGCACCCACAGTTCGGGCTCGCTCGCGGCGATGCGCGTCACGTCGCGGACGCCCTGCCCGGCCAGCGCGAGCGCGGCGTCGGGAGAGTCGGCCAGTCGTTTCGCCATGAGGGAGGACACGATCTGCGGAGCATGCGACACCAGAGCCACGGCGGCGTCGTGCTGATCGGCAGCCATCTCGACCGGGGTCGCACCGAGGTCGAGGATGAGCGCCTCGACCAGGCTGACCGCCGACCGCGGGTTCTCCGGCCGCGCCGCGACGACCCACGGCCGCCCGACGAACAGGTCGGCGCGAGCCGACGAGGGTCCTCCGCGCTCGCGCCCGGCGAGGGGATGCCCGCCGACGTAACGGGCGAGGTCGAGACCCGAATCCTCGAGCTCCGCCAGGGGCGCGACCTTCACGCTCGCCACATCCGTCACCACCGCTTCGGGGTGCGCCGCCAGCTCGTCAGCGACGACCCGGCCGGTCAGGTCGGGCGGCACGGCGACCACGATCAGGGCGGGCTCCACTCCGCCGTCGTCGATCCGTCCGGCGCCGTAGTCCGCCGCCAGCCGCAGATGCGCGGGCGAGGCGTCGGCGAGCACCACGTCGACGCCGCGGGCACGCAGCCCGAGCCCGACGGAGGCGCCGAGCAGCCCCGCGCCGACGACGCGGACAGGGCCGGTGAGGCGGGCGGAGTTGTCAGTCACCCGTCCACTTTAGCCAGCGGCGGGCGCGGGTTTCCGCCGAGAGCGGGCAACGGAGGAGCCTTCGGGCGGATCGGTTGCCGATTCCTCCGTTCCCCGCGCGTGATCGGCGCGTCGGGCCCGGACTCCTCCGTTCTCCACGCGACGTCTCCGCGGCGGGAAACGGAGGACATCCGGCGCGACACGCCGCGGGCAGGCGGGAAAGGGAGGTAGATGTGGCAGGAAGTGGCCAGACCTCCTCCGTTCCCGGAGGGCAGGGACGGGACAGCCGGTCAGCGACTCTCGCGCGAGATAGTCAGCAGCTGCCCGAGTTCGGCCTTCGTCAGGTCGCGCAGCTGGCCCACCTTCAGCGTGCCCAGATGCAGCGGCCCGAACTGCCGACGGACCAGCTCGATGACCGGGTGCCCGACCTCGGCCAGCATCCTTCGCACGATCCGGTTGCGACCCGAGTGCAGGGTCACCTCGACCAGCGAGTCGTCGCTGCGCGTCTGCAGCAGCTTGGCCTTGTCGGCGGCGATCGGCCCGTCCTCCAGCTCGACGCCCTTCGTGAGCCGGCCGATCGTCTGCGGTGAGACGACGCCGCGCACCCGCGCGATGTAGGTCTTGGTCACGCCGAACGACGGGTGGGCGAGCACGTGCGCCAGCTCGCCGTCGTTGGTGAGGATGAGCAGGCCCGAGGTCTCCGCATCCAAACGGCCGACGTTGAACAGCCGCTCCGGGTAGTCCGCGGTGAAGCGCGACAGGTCGGGCCGGCCCTGCTCGTCGCGCATGGAGCTGACCACGCCGACGGGCTTGTTCAGCATCACGTAGCGGCGGGAGGTGTCGAGCTGAACGGCGGTCCCGTCGACGGCGACCAGGTCAGTGGTCGGGTCGACCCGTCGTCCGAGCTCGGTGACGACCTTTCCGTTGACCGTCACGCGGCCTGCCACGATCATGTCCTCCGAGACGCGGCGGGACGCCACCCCGGCCGCGGCCATCACTTTCTGCAGGCGCTCGCCCTGCGCGTCGTTCTCAGCGGACATCGCCCTGGAACCCGTCCGCTCCGTCGCTCAGCAGCGGCGAGATCTTCGGCAGCTCGTCCACCGAGTTGATGCCCAGCTGGCTGAGCAGGAGGTCGGTGGTGCCGTAGTTGATGGCACCCGTCTCGCTGTCGGTGAACAGCTCGGTGATGAGGCCGCGGCCGAGCAGCGTCCGCACCACCGAGTCCACGTTGACGGCGCGGATGGAGGCGATGGCGCCGCGGCTGATCGGCTGCTTGTAGGCGATCACCGCCAGAGTCTCCAGCGCCGCCTGCGAGAGCTTCGTCGGGTTCTGCTGCAGCACGTAGCCGGACACTACCCGGTCGAACTCCTCGCGCACGTAGATGCGCCAGCCGCCGCCCACCTCGCGCAGCTCGAAGCCGCGGCGGACTCCCCCGTCCTCGCCGTCGAAGTCGGCGACGAGCGTCGCGATCGCGGCGCGCACACGCTTCACCGGCGCGCCGACGGCGGTCGCCAGCGTGATGATGCTCATCGGCTCGTCGGCGACCATCAGGATGGCCTCCAGCGCACGCTCGATGTCCGCATCTTCGACCGGCGCCGGGACCTCGGTGGTGTCCGTCGCGTCGACCACCGCTTCCGCGGCCACATTCTCAACCGTCATAGTCGGCTCCCAGATTCGACAGGTTCTCTTCGGACCAGTGCTCGGCGGTCCACCGCAGTGTCAGCTCACCCAGCGGCTCCAGCTGCTCGAAGGCGATCGCCGCACGGCGGTACAACTCCAGCACGGCGAGGAAGCGCGCGACGACCACGCCCTTCTGCTCGGCCCCGGCCACCAGCTGGCGGAAGTTCATCGGCTCGCCGTGCCGCAGCATCCCGACCACGATCGCCGCTTGCTCCCGGATGCTGACCAGCGGGGCGTGCAGGTGGTCGAGCCCGACCACGGGGATCTCGCGCGGCGTCATGGCGAGCGTGGCCAGCGCGGCGAAGTCGTCCAGGCTCAGTGTCCAGACGAGCTCCGGCGTGCGCTGGCGGAACTTGTCCTCCAGCCGCACCAGGCGCGCGTGCCGGGCGCCCTCCGCCTCGAGCCGCTGCGCGAACCAGGTGGACGCCTCCTTGAACGCGCGGTACTGCAGCAGGCGGGCGAAGAGGAGGTCGCGCGCTTCCAGCAGCGCCACATCCTCCGCGTCCACCAGCTCGCCCTGCGGCAGGAGACCCGCCACCTTCAGGTCGAGGAGGGTGGCGGCGACCAGCAGGAACTCGCTGGCCTCGTCGAGGCTCTCCTCCGTGTCCAGGGCGCGGAGATAGGCGATGAACTCGTCCGTCACGCGACTGAGTGAGATCTCGGTGATGTCGAGCTCGTGCTTCGTGATCAGCGAGAGCAGCAGGTCGAACGGACCCTCGAACTCGCCCACGGAGACGCGGAAGCCGGCTTCCGCCGGCTCGGCGGTGCCCTCCGGCTCCGTCGCGTGCTCCGGCTCCGTCGCGTGCTCCGGCTCGGTCGTGCGCTCCGGCTCTGTCGCGTGCTCCGGCTCGGTCGTATCAGGCGACGGCGCCACGGAACACCAGTTCCCGCGCCAGCTGGCGGTACGCCTCCGCCGCCGGGTGCTCGGGCGCGAACTGCGTGATCGGGGTGGCCGCGACCGACGCGTCCGGGAACTTAACGGTGCGCGAGATGACCGTCTCCAGCACCCGGTCGCCGAAGGCGTCGACGACGCGCTCCAGCACCTCGCGGGAGTGCAGCGTCCGGGAGTCGTACATGGTGGCCAGGATGCCGTCCAGCTCGATCGCCGGGTTCAAACGCTCACGCACCTTGTCGATGGTCTCGATCAGCAGGGCGACGCCGCGCAGCGCGAAGTACTCGCACTCGAGCGGGATGAGGACGCCATGGCTGGCAGTGAGCGCGTTCACCGTCAGGATGCCCAGCGACGGCTGGCAGTCGACGAGGATCACATCGTAGTCGTTGGCGACCCGGCGCAGCACGCCGGCGAGGATCTGCTCGCGCGCGACCTCGTTGACGAGGTGCACCTCTGCCGCCGACAGGTCGATGTTCGCCGGGATGATGTCGAGACCGGGAACCGACGTGGACTGGATGGCCTCCTGGACGTCGGCCTTCCGGTTGAGCAGCAGGTCGTAGATCGTGGTGACGTCGTGCGTCCGCGCGCCGAGACCGGCCGACAGCGCACCCTGCGGGTCGAAGTCGACGGCCAGCACCCGGCGGCCGTACTCGGCGAACGTCGCACCCAGGTTGATGCTGGTCGTCGTCTTTCCGACGCCGCCCTTCTGATTGCAGAGGGCGACGATCTTGGCGGGTCCGTGCTGGGCGAGCGGGGCGGGCACCGCGAAGGGGCGCAGCGGCCGACCGGTGGGCCCGTGCTTCACGGCGATGGATGCGGCATCCATGCCCGGAAGCTGGGTCTCGACCTCGTCGTTGCGCGTCACCTGGGTGTTCCTCGTCCCTCTCGTGGAGCGGTCTTTCAAGGCACCAGTCTATGCGCGCCGTGCCTCGCTTGCGGGGCGTGCGCCCGGCGGTTCGGTACGCTGACGCCGTGCAGCAGATGCCGTCCACCCTCCAGACCCCGCGCCTGCGTCTGCGTCGGCGCGACGGGCGGGACGCCGAATGGAACCTCGCACTGCTCGCCGAGCACCCTCTCGGCCGCGAGCCAGGGTCGGTGGAGGAGGAGCGGAAGCGGCTGGATGCGCAGCGCGATGCGTTCGACGAGCTGGGCTTCGGGCTGTACACCGTGGAGCTCGCCGAGACGGGCGAGGCGGTCGGCTACTGCGGGCTCGTCGTCGGCCGGGCCAGCCTCGCCCAGCCGGAGATCGCGTACGAACTGCTGCGCGCGCATGTCGGCCACGGGTACGCGACGGAGGCCGCCGCCGCGGTCGCCGACGCGGCGTTCGACGCGGGTCTCCCCGTGGTCTGGGCGACGGTGGCGACCTGGAACGCGCCGTCGTTCGGTGTGCTCGGCAAGCTCGGCTTCACCGGCACCCGGCGGGCCGGGGGCGACGGCCGGTCGGTCTTCGTCTGGTTGCGCCGTCGCGCGCCGCGCCGGCGCCACCGCGACGCTCAGCCGACCGGCGAGCGCGGCGGTTCGTAGCGTCGGCGGCCGCGCGCGCAGCGGCGCACGTGACGAACGCCGGCGCCACCGCGACGGTCAGCGGGCGCGCGGGTGGGATGTCGTGTAGACGTCGCGCAGCGTGTCGGCCGTCACGAGGGTGTAGATCTGCGTCGTGGCCACGGATGAGTGGCCCAGCAGCTCCTGCACGACGCGGACGTCCGCTCCCCCGGCCAGCAGGTGCGTCGCGAACGAGTGCCGCAGCGTGTGCGGCGACAGCTCGATGTCGAGTTTCGCCCGCTCGGCCGCGGCGCGGATGATGAGCCACACGTTCTGCCGCGACAGCCGCGCACCGCGCATCCCCAGGAACAGCGCGGGGGTCGCACGGCCCTTCGCCGACATCACAGGCCGCGCCCGCACGAGGTACGCCGAGACCGCCTCCTGCGCGAAACTGCCGAGCGGGACGATGCGCTGCTTGCTGCCCTTGCCGGTCAGGCGGACGACGTCGGTGTCGATCACGTCGTCCACATTCAGGCCGACCGCCTCGCTGACGCGGGCCCCGGTCGCGTACATGAGCTCCAGGAGCGCCTTGTCACGCAACGCGGCCACGTCGTCGCCGTCGGTCGCGGCGAGCAGGGCCGCCACCTGCTCCACGGAGATCGCCTTCGGCAGCCGGCTGGGCAGCTTGGGAGGGCGGAGGTCGCGCGCCGCATCCACCTCGACCCGGCCCTCCTCGAGCAGGAACCGGTGGAACCCGCGCACGGTCGACAGCATCCGGGCCAGAGAGGATGCGGCCAACGGGGATGCGCCGAGCGGTGACTCCTCACGCGTACCGAGGTGCACGGCGAACGCCGAGAGCATGACGGGGGTCACCTGCTGCACGTCGCCGATGCCCTCAGCCTCCAGCCACGCGCTGTAGACGGTCAGATCGCGCCGGTACGCCGCGACGGTGTTCGCCGAGAGGCCGCGCTCGATGGCGACATGCCTCAAAAAGGCGTCGACATCGACCGCGACGGTCATGGCGTGAGCTTCGGGTGGCTCGGCCAGGGCTCGTTCGCCGCGCCGAGCGTGCTCCATCCCTGCTCCCGCGCGGTGCGTGCGGCCAGCAGGGCGATGATCAGCGGTGCGTTGTGGACCCGGCGCTGCAGCACCGCCTCCACCGCATCGTCGAGCGGCACCCAGCGCACCTCGATGTCGGCCTCCTCCGCCTCGCGGGCGAACGCGGAACCGGTCGAGCGGATGCCGCGGGCCAGGTACAGGCGGATGGACTCGTCGTTGCCGCCCGGGCTGGTGAAGACGTCGGTGAGCACGTTCCACTCGTCGGCTTCGAGGTCCGCCTCTTCGCCCAGTTCGCGCTGGGCCGCGGTCAGCGGGTCCTCGCCCGGCTGGTCGAGCAGCCCGGCCGGGATCTCCCAGTCGCGGTGCCGCACCGGGTGCCGGTACTGGCGGATGAGGAGCACGCGGCCGTCCTCATCCATCGCCAGGACGGCGACGGCCCCGGTGTGGTCCACGTACTCACGAGTGATCTCGTCGCCGTTGTAGCGGAAGACGTCGCGGCGGACGTTCCAGATCTTGCCCTCGAACACCGTCTCGGACGAGACGATCTCCGGCCGGAACGGCTGGTCGTTCAGGTCGCCCGTCATCAGGCTTCGGCGACCATCTCGGCGTCCGCCTCGGCCACCTCGAACAGCAGGGCGGCCTTCTGACGCTCGAGCGCGGCGCCGACCAGCCCGGAGAACAGCGGGTGCGCGCGGTTCGGGCGCGACCGGAGCTCGGGGTGCGCCTGCGTGCCGACGTAGAACGGGTGAACCTCGCGCGGGAGCTCCACGTACTCCACCAGGTGGCCGTCGGGCGACGTTCCGGAGAACCAGAGGCCGGCGTCGGCGATCTGCTCGCGGTAGTTGTTGTTCACCTCGTAGCGGTGGCGGTGGCGCTCGGAGGCCTCGCTCGCGCCGTAGAGCTCGGAGACGATGGAGCCGTCGGCGAGGGTCGCCGGGTAGAGGCCGAGGCGCATGGTGCCGCCCAGGTCGCCGCCCGCGATGATGTCGACCTGCTCCGCCATCGTGGCGATCACCGGGAACTCGGTCTCCGGGTCGAACTCCGACGAGGATGCGCCGCCGAGGTCGGCCTCGTGCCGGGCGTACTCGATGACCATGCACTGCAGTCCGAGGCACAGGCCGAGCGCGGGGATACCGTTCTCGCGTGCGAAGCGCAGTGCACCGACCTTGCCCTCGATGCCGCGCACGCCGAAGCCGCCCGGCACGCAGATCGCGTCCACGTCGCTGAGCTTCGACGCGGCACCCTCCGGCGTCTGGCACTCGTCGGACGGGATCCACTTCAGGTTCACCTTGGTGCGGTGGGCGAAACCGCCCGCGCGCAGAGCCTCGGTGACCGAGAGGTAGGCGTCCGGGAGGTCGATGTACTTGCCGACCAGGCCGATGGTGACCTCGTGCTTCGGGTCGTGCACCGACTCCAGGAGGCGCGCCCAGCCGTTCCAGTCCACGTCGTCGGCCTTGTCCAGGCCGAGCTGATCGATGATGTACGCGTCGAGTCCCTGCTCGTGGAGCATGGTCGGGATGTCGTAGATGCTCGGCACGTCGATGGCGTTCACGACGGCCTGCTCGTCCACGTCGCACATCAGCGCGATCTTGCGCTTGTTGCTCTCGGAGACCGGCCGGTCGCTGCGCAGCACGAGCGCATCCGGCTGGATTCCGATGGAGCGGAGGGCGGCGACGGAGTGCTGCGTCGGCTTGGTCTTCTGCTCGCCGGAGGCGTTCATGAACGGCACCAGGGAGACGTGCACGAAGAAGCAGTTCTTGCGCCCCAGCTCGTGCCGCACCTGGCGGGCCGACTCGATGAACGGCTGCGACTCGATGTCGCCGACGGTTCCGCCGATCTCGGTGATGATGACGTCGGGTGCGGGCTCGCCGTCCGGTCCCGGCTGCGCCTGCAGCCGCATCCGGCGCTTGATCTCGTCGGTGATGTGCGGGATGACCTGGACCGTGTCGCCGAGGTACTCGCCGCGGCGCTCCTTGGCGATCACGTTCGAGTAGATCTGCCCGGTGGTGACGTTGGCCGACTGGCCGAGGTTGATGTCGAGGAAGCGCTCGTAGTGTCCGATGTCGAGGTCTGTCTCGGCCCCGTCGTCGGTGACGAAGACCTCACCGTGCTGGAACGGGTTCATCGTGCCCGGGTCCACGTTGAGGTACGGGTCGAGTTTCTGCATGACGACGCGGAGTCCGCGAGCCGTCAGGAGGTTGCCGAGAGAGGCCGCCGTGAGGCCCTTCCCCAACGAAGAAACGACACCACCCGTCACAAAAATGTGCTTGGTAATGCCGTTTGAGAGGTCCGCATCTGAATTATCCACCACGGGCTTACAGCCTATCATCTGCGCGCGGACGCCATCTCGACCAGTTCGCGCGCGTGGGCCAGCCCGCTCTCGGAATCAGGCAGGCCGGAGAGCAGGCGCGCCATCTCGGCGATGCGCTCGTCGCCGTCGAGCCGGCGGACACTGGAGGCGGTGACCGCGCCGTCGTTGCCCTTGACGACCGTGAGGTGGTTGTTGGCGAACGCGGCGACCTGAGCCAGGTGGGTGACGACGATGACCTGGGCCGACTCGGCGAGGCGCGCGAGGCGCCGGCCGATCTCGATGGCCGAGGCGCCGCCGACACCGGCATCGACCTCGTCGAAGATGAAGGTCGGCACGGGGTCGCTCCCGGCGATGACCACCTCGATCGCGAGCATCACCCGTGACAGCTCGCCTCCCGAGGCGCCCTTGCCGAGCGGGCGCGGCTCGGCTCCGGGATGCGGCTGCAGCAGGATGGCGACCTGGTCGCATCCATTGGAGCTGTACGAGCCGAGGTCGTCGGCGTCGCGCTGGGTCACCTCCACCACGATGCGCGCGTCCGGCATGGCCAGGGCGGACAGCTCGTCGCTGACCGCCTCGGAGAGCCGGACCGCCGCTGCCGTGCGCTCGGCGCTCAGACCGGCGGCGAGCTCGCGGACGAGGGCGGCCTCCTCCTCCACCTCGCGCGTCAGCTCGCCGATGCGGTCGGCGTCGCTGTCCAGTTCGAGCAGGCGGAGGCTGCCGGTCTCCAGGGTCTGGATGACGTCGTCGAAGGTCGGACCGTACTTGCGGATGAGTCCCGCGAGTTCGGCGCGGCGCTCCTGCACCGCTTCGAGCTCGTGGGCCCCGTCCGCATCCAGCGCCGCCAGGTAGGACGACAGTTGTGCGGCGATGTCCGAGATGAGGTAGTTGGCTTCGGCGACGGACTCGGCCAGCGGCCGCAGCGCGCTGTCGTGCGGGGCGACGCGCTCGAGTTGGCGACGGGCGTTGTCGAGCAGGGCGAGCGCATCGACGCCCTCCGACTCCTCCGCGCTCATCAGTTCACGGGCGGCGGCCGCGGCAAGGCGCAGCTCTTCCAGGTTGGTGAGTCGCTCTGCGCGATCGGCCAGTTCGTCGTCCTCGCCCGGCTGGGGCGCGACGGACTCGATCTCGGCCATCGCGACCCGCAGATCCTCGGCCTCACGGGCCCGGCGGTCCTGATCGGCCACCAGCTCGTCGAGTTCCGCCCGGTTGTCGCGCCAGCGGTGGAAGACCTGCTCGTAGGCGGCGAGCGCCTCGCCGAAGACCGGCCCGGCGAAGCGGTCGAGCGCGGCACGCTGGGCGATGGCGGAGCGGAGCCGGATCTGGTCGGACTGGCCGTGCACCACCACGAGTTGCTCGCCAAGCTCGGAGAGCACAGCGACGGGCGCGCTCCGGCCGCCGACGACCGCGCGCGAGCGGCCCTCCGCCGACACCGAGCGGGTGAGCACCAGCTCCGCCTCGGCGGCATCGATCGGATCCACATCGCCGCCGGCGTCGCGTACGCGCGCGACGACCTCGCTGGCCGACGGCACGCGCCACCTGCCCTCCACCCACGCCTGCGGGCTGCCGAGGCGCACGGAGCCGGTGTCGGCGCGCTCGCCGAGCAGCAGACCGAGCGCAGAGACGACCATCGTCTTGCCCGCGCCCGTCTCGCCGGTGATCGCGGTGAAACCGGACCCCAGCGGGAGGGACGCGTCGGCGATGACGCCCAGGTCTTTGATCGAGATCTCCTCGATTCCTCCGCGAGCGTCAGTCACGACCGGCCGGCCCCCGCCATCCCGTCACGGGAAGGTTGAACTTGTGCACCAGGCGGTCGGTGAACGGCGACGTGTGCAGGCGGGCGAGGCGCACCGGGATGGGCGAGCGGCGGACGACGACGCGGGCGCCGCGCGGCAGGTCGAACGGTCGGCGGCCGTCGCACCAGAGGATGCCGGCGCCCCCTGCGCGATCGAGCAGTTCGACGGCGAGCGACGAATCGGCGTCGACGACGAGGGGCCGCGAGAACAGGGCATGAGCGCTCAGCGGTACGAGCAGCAGGGCGGCGACGCCCGGCCAGACCACCGGACCGCCTCCCGAGAACGAGTACGCCGTCGATCCCGTCGGCGTCGACATCACCACGCCGTCGCAGCCGAAGCTCGACATCGGCCGGCCGTCGACCTCGATGACGACCTCGAGCATCCGCTCGCGGCTCGCCTTCTCGACCGTCGCCTCGTTGAGGGCCCAGCTCTCGTAGACGACCTCGCGGCCGACCTTCACGCGGGCGGAGAGGGTCATCCGCTCCTCGACCTCGTAGTCCTTCGCGAGCCCGCGTGCGACGGCGGTCTCCAGGTCGTCGCGCTCGCTCTCGGCCAGGAAGCCCACGTGCCCGAGGTTCACGCCGAGGAGCGGCGCCGAGCAGCCGCGCACGAGCTCCGCTGCACGCAGGATGGTGCCGTCGCCTCCCAGGACGATGACCAGTTCCAGCTCGCTCGGCGGAACGTCGTCGCCGAGAACGGCCACGGCCTCCAGCGACGGGTCCGCTTCGAGCAGGTCTTTGCGCTCGTCGGCGCTGAGCACCGGGACCACGCCCGCGGCGAGCAGCTGCCGGGACACCCGGACACCCGCCTCCAGGGAGTCCTGACGACCGGTGTGCGCTACGACGAGGATGTACCGCGTCGCTGCACCCATCAGTGTCACGTCGTCTCCCTTCACAAGCGGTCCTCCCATTCTGTCTGGTTTCTCGCGCGGGACGAGTCCGCGGTCCGGGTTTGTGGAGAACATTCACTCAGCGCGAAAGCCGGACCACCTCGTCGCGCAGTCCGGACGGGTCCGGCGCGCCCGCCCGGAACCAGGCGAGGAACTCCCTGTTACCGTGGCTGCCGGCGATCGGAGAGGCGATCAGCCCGGCCGTCCCGATCCCCGCGTCGTACGCGGCCCACAGCACATCGGAGACTGCATCGGCCCGGAGACCCGCGTCCCGGACCACCCCTTCCCGGATGCCCTGGCGGCCGACCTCGAACTGCGGCTTGATGAGCAGCACGAAATCCGCGCCGCGCGCCGCCGTGGCGACCAGAGCGGGCAGCACCTGGGTGAGCGAAATGAACGAGAGGTCGGCGACCACGAGGTCCGGGCGGACGTCGTCCCCCGCAAGCCCGGCCAGCGCTTCGGCCGTCAGCGAGCGGACGTTCACGCCCTCATACGACTCCAGCCGTTCGTCGGCGGCGACGACCGGCGACAGCTGCCCGTGCCCGACATCCACGGCGATCACCCGGGCGGCTCCCCGCTCCAGCAGGACCTGACTGAACCCGCCCGTGGAGGCACCCGCGTCGAGCGCCACCCGGCCGACCGGGTCCACCGCGAACGTGTCCAGCGCGGCGATCAGCTTGTCCGCGCCCCGGCTCACGTAGTGGTCGGCGCCGGCAACGCGGATGTCCTGGTCGTCCGACACCTTGAGGGATGCACGCACCGCCGGGCGCCCATCCACCGTGACGAGGCCCTCCGCGATCACGGTCGCCGCGTGCGAGCGCGACCGCGCGAGACCCAGTTCGGCGAGCGCCACGTCGAGGCGGCGCTCAGCCGCGGCCATGCTCGTCGTCGCCCTCCAGCGTTCGCCGGAGCTGCTCGTGCAGCTGCGCGTACGCGTCGGCGCGAGCGGTGAGCGGCTGCTCCTCGATCACGTCCAGGCGGGCGACGAGCCCGTCCTCGCCGACCTGCGGTTCATCCGTCATGACCCCACCGTACGTCAGCGCGTCACGCGACGAAGACACCCGCGAGCGTCTTCTTTCCGCGTCGCAGCACGACCATGTCGCCCGGGAGCACGTCCGCCCCGATCGACTGGTCGGCATCCTCCACCTTGGCATTGTTGACGTAGACGCCGCCCTGGGCGACCGCGCGGCGCGCCTCGCCCAGGCTCGAGGTGAGTCCGGTGTCGACGAGCGCCTGCGCGACCGTCGCCGACGGTTCTGTGGTCGTCGTGTTCGGAAGCTCCCGCAGCGCGGCCTCCAGCGTTTCCGCGTCGAGCGCCGTCAGCTCGCCCTGGCCGAACAGCGCCTGCGACGCGGCGATGGCCGCCTGCGTCGCCTCCTCGCCGTGGACCAGCGACGTCACCTCGAACGCCAGGCGGCGCTGCGCCTCGCGCTTGAAGGGCTCGTCGGCGACCTTCTGCGCCAGCTCCTCGATCTCGGCACGCGACAGGAACGTGAACACCTTCAGGCGGTCGATCACGTCGGCGTCGTCGGTGTTGAGCCAGAACTGGTACATCGCGTAGGGCGTCGTGAGCGCGGGGTCGAGCCAGATGGCGTTGCCCTCGCTCTTGCCGAACTTGGTGCCGTCGCTGTTGGTGATCAGCGGCGTGCCGATGGCGTGCACATGCACGCCCTCGACCTTCCGGATGAGCTCGGTGCCGCTGGTGAGGTTGCCCCACTGGTCGCTGCCGCCGGATTGCAGAACGCAGCCGTACTGCCGGAACAGCTCGAGGAAGTCCATGCCCTGAAGGATCTGGTAGCTGAACTCGGTGTACGAGATGCCCTCGTCGGAGTTCAGACGTGCGGCGACCGCATCCTTCTTCAGCATCGTGCCGACTCGGAAATGCTTGCCGATCTCGCGCAGGAAGTCGATCGCCGACAGCGGGGCGGTCCAGTCCAGGTTGTTGACCAGGCGGACGGCGTTCTCGCCCTCGTCGGAGAGGTAGCGGGTGACCTGCGCCTGCAGGGAGCCGACCCACTCCGCGACCGTCTCTTTGGTGTTCAGTGTGCGCTCTGCCGTGGGTCTCGGGTCGCCGATCAGGCCGGTGGACCCGCCGACCAGGCCGAGCGGGCGGTGGCCGGCAAGCTGCAGACGACGCATGGTGAGGAGCTGCACCAGGTTGCCGAGGTGCAGGCTGGCCGCTGTAGGGTCGAAGCCGCAGTAGTAGGTGATCGGCTCGCCGGCCAGGAGCTCCTTGAGCGCGGCTTCATCCGTCGACACGTGGATGAGGCCGCGCCATGTGAGCTCGTCCCAGACGTCGTCGAAGGACGCGTCGTTGGTCTGCGCGGTCAGGTTCTGCGCGCTGGCGATGGCGATTTCGGACACCCGTTCAGGGTAGCAGCGGTGACGAGGCCGCCGCCGTGCGCTGTCAGGACCACGCGCCTGATGATCTAGCGATCAGGTGCAGAGACCTGATATGGTCGTCATCAGGACCAGAAGCCTGATGAAGGGGATCAGATGTACGTCGTCACTGCCGACCAGGTGGACAGCCGGCGTCGCGCCGACATCGTCGCGCCGACGCTGGCCTCGTTCGCCGAGCGCTTCGGACCGCGGCTCGCACTGCCGCCCGACCGCAACGCAGGCGACGAGCTCCAGGTGCTCACCGCCGACGCGGCGACCTCACTGGACGTCGTCCTCTCCCTCACGCGGGACGGCACGTGGAGCGTGGGGCTCGGCCTCGGCGACGTCCGGCGCCCACTCCCCGAGAGCACTCGTGAGGCCACGGGCGACGCGTTCGTCGCGGCCCGCGCCGCGGTCGACCGCGCCAAGCGCATCCCGACCCGGCTGGCGGTCGAAGCGGTGACCGCGCCCGAGCCCGCTGCCGATGTGGAGGCGATGCTCGCCCTGCTGCTGACGCTGCGGCAGGGGCGCACCCCGGCCGGGTGGCAGCTCTACGACCTCCTCACCGCCGGACTGACCCAGGCGAAGGCCGGGGCGCGCCTCGGCATCACCCCGCAGTCGGCCAGCGATCGCGCCCGCGCCGCCGCCCTCCGTGTCGAGTTCGCCGCCCTCCCGGCGCTGACTAGGCTGTTGGCACGCGCCGACGCCGCACAGTCCGGCACTGCATCGGATGACGCACCCGCCGAGGAGGACGAATGACGACCTGGCCACCGGTCCCCGTGCTGCTGAACCAGGTCCTCCCCCAGGCAACGTGGGCCCTCGCACTGGTGCTGCTCATCGCGGCACTCGGCTGCATCGCCGCGACGCTCCGGAGCCCGCGCCGCCCCCTCGTCTACTGCGCGACCGCGCTGCTCGGCGCCGCTTTCGTCGTCGTCCTGATCCCGGAGCAGCACGCGCCCCCGATCTTCCGCATCCTGATCGGCATCGTCGTCTTCGCCCTCGCCGTGCTGGGCGGCTGGCCCGCGTCGCAACTGGCCCTCGTCCTTGCGACCCGGAGCACCACCCGGCCGAGCCCGCACGACGGCATCCTGGTGCCCGCACTCACTCCCGGCGGTGAGACCACGACACGCGAGGTGCTTCGTGGTGGAACCACGATCGGGGTGCTGGAGCGCTTCGCCGCCGCGGCGACGATCATGGCCGGATTCCCGGAGGGGCTGGCCGTCCTGGTGGCGATCAAGGGTGTCGGCCGCTTCACCGAGCTGGCGGAGGCGGAGGCGCGCGAGCGCTTCATCATCGGCACGCTGACCAGCGTCCTCTGGGCGTGCGTCTGCGCAGGGATCTTCCGGATCGTCGCGGGCTGAGCGCGGGCGACACCCCCGCCGGGTCGGCGGGCCCGGTCAGTCGTGCGACTTCGGGTGCCGCTTGTACGGCGAGACCGTCGGGTCGCCGGGCAGCCAGTAGCGCCAGGGGAAGCCGCCACCGCCTCCCCGGCCGGACACACCCGTGCGCGGGCCGGTCGCGTACTCGGCCTTCTCCGTCGGCAGCTCCAGCTCGAACGGCGAGCGGAACAGGTCGGCCCCGTCGTCGGCGAGGCTCATCCCCGCCGCGACCACCAACCGGGCCGGCCCGCGGGCGAGGTCACGGTGCGGGATGCGGCGGCCGCTGGCGCCGACGCGGCGGTGCTCCGCGAGGTCCTCACCCTCGACGACCTCCGCCGCGCGCAGCAGCACAGCGGTCGCCTCGCCCTCGGGCGAGCAGACCACGTTGGCGCAGACGTGCATCCCATACGTGAAGTACGTGTAGACGTGCCCGGGCGGACCGTACATGACGGCATTGCGCTTGGTCCGGCCACGGAAGGCATGCGAGCCCGGGTCGAGGCCGTCGCCGATGTACGCCTCCACCTCGGTGATGCGCAGAGCGACCGCCCCGTCCGGCGAATCGTGACGCAGCACGGCGCCGAGGAGCCGCGGGGCGACCTCGAGCGAGGACGCCAGGAACTCGTCGCGCGCGGGTCGGTAGAGCGTCACGTCAGAAGATCCGGCCGCCCACGGCCACCGCGACGATGAGGCCGACCACGACGACCACGACGGCGACCGTCACGATCGTCGGGATGATCCAGGGCCGCTTCCGCTCGGGCTCGAAGCGGGCCATCAGACGAGGTCCCGTCGTGTCGCACGCAATCCGAGCGTGGCCTTCCGGACGTGCTCGGTGAGGGCTGCCAGCTGCTCCGCAACCCGGTCGGGAGCCGTCCCGCCGACGCCGTCGCGACTGGCAACCGAGCCCTCCACCGACAGCACCGAACGCACGTCCGGGGTCAGCAGGGGCGAGATCGCGGCCAGCTGCTCGTCGGAGACCTCGTGCAGCTCCAGACCGTTCTCCTCCGCCACCCGGACCAGGCTGCCGCTCAGCTCGTGAGCGGTACGGAAGGGGACGTGCTGCTTGACCAGCCACTCGGCCACGTCGGTCGCGAGCGAGAAGCCCTGCGGCGCGAGCGCGGCCATCCGTTCGGTGTTGAACCGCAGCGTGGCGACCATTCCGGTGAACGCCGGCAGCACCGTCTCCAGCGTGCGGACCGAGTCGAACACCGGCTCCTTGTCCTCCTGCAGGTCGCGGTTGTACGCGAGCGGCAGACCCTTCAGGGTCGTCAGCAGGCCGGTGGCGTTGCCGATCAGGCGACCGGCCTTGCCGCGTGCGAGCTCGGCGATGTCGGGGTTCTTCTTCTGCGGCATGATCGACGACCCCGTCGAGTAGCCGTCGTCCAGGGTCACGAAGCTGAACTCGCGCGTGTTCCACAGGATGATCTCCTCGGCGAACCGGGAGAGGTCGACACCGATCTGGGCGGCGACGAAAGCGAACTCGGCCACCACATCCCGGGCCGCCGTGCCGTCGATCGAGTTCTCGGAACTGCGCGCGAAGCCCAGCTCCCGCGCGACGAGCAGCGGGTCGAGACCCAGGGTCGAGCCGGCCAGGGCACCCGAGCCGTACGGCGAGACGTTCGCGCGGACATCCCAGTCGGCCAGCCGCTCCAGGTCGCGCACCAGCGGCCAGCAGTGGGCCAGCAGGTGATGCGCCAGGAGCACCGGCTGCGCGTGCTGGAGGTGCGTGCGCCCCGGCATGACGGCGGTGGGATGCGCGCCCGCCTGCGACGCGATGGCGTCGACCAGGGCGATCAGCTGCTCGGCGATGACCCCGGCGTGGTCGCGGAGGTACAGCCGGATGAGCGTGGCGATCTGGTCGTTGCGGCTGCGACCGGCGCGCAGCTTGCCGCCGAGCTCCGGGCCGGCACGCTCGATGAGGCCGCGTTCCAAGGCTCCGTGCACGTCCTCGTCGCTCTCGGCGGCGGCGAACGCACCGGAAGCGACGTCGCGGTCGAGAGCGTCGAGGGCGGACAGCATCCCGTCGAGCTCCTCTGGTGTGAGGTACCCCGCGGCGGCGAGCGCCCGGGCGTGCGCCCGCGACCCCGCGATGTCGTAGGCCGCGAGCTCCCAGTCGAAGTGGGTCGACTTGCTGAGCGCGGCAAGCTCGGGTGACGGACCGCCGGCGAACCGGCCGCCCCAGAGCGAGCCCTCGCCGGTCTTTCCGACGCCCGTCGTGCCGCATGTCGTCTCGTCCGTCATGCGGTGGCCTCCGCGGCGTCGTTCTTCTCGAGCAGGTCGTCGTTCTTCTCCAGCAGCCAGGCGAGCAGCGCCTTCTGCGCGTGCAGCCGGTTCTCGGCCTCATCCCAGACCATCGACTGAGGACCGTCGAGCACGTCCGCGCTCACCTCGTAGCCGCGGTAGGCGGGCAGGCAGTGCAGGAAGATGGCCTCGGGGTCGGCCAGAGACATCAGCCGGGAGTCGACGGTGTAGTCGCCGAAGACGGCGACGCGTTCGGCCTTCTCGTCCTCCTTGCCCATCGACACCCAGGTGTCGGTGACCATGACATCCGCACCGGCCGCAGCCTCCGCCGGGTCGGTCAGGAGGGCCACCGAGCCGCCGGTGCGCTCCGCGATCGCCCGCGCGTCGGCGACGATGGCCGCGTCCGGTGCGTAGGCGGCGGGGGCCGCGATGCGCACGTGCATGCCCGCTGTCGCGCCGCCCAGCAGGTACGAGTGCGCCATGTTGTTGGCGCCGTCTCCGAAGTAGCTCATCGTCAGCCCCTCGGTGCGGCCCTTGTGCTCGCGGACCGTCAACAGGTCGGCCAGGATCTGGCAGGGGTGGAAGTCGTCCGACAGCGCGTTGACGACCGGGACGCGCGTCCCCGCCGCCATCTCCTCCAGCCCCTTCTGGGCGTAGGTGCGCCAGACGATCGCGGCGACCATCCGCTCCAGCACGCGGGCCGTGTCGGCGAGCGACTCCTTGCCGCCCAGCTGGCTCTCCCCGCTCTGAATGATCAGCGGGCTGCCGCCCAGGTCGGCGACCCCCACGGCGAACGAGACGCGGGTGCGGGTGGACGTCTTGTCGAAGATCACGGCCACGGTCTGCGGGCCGGCCAGTGGTGTCGCGGAGAAGCGGTCGCGCTTGAGGTCGGCCGCGAGGGCCAGCACCTCGGCCTGCTCGCTGGGCGAGAGGTCGTCGTCGCGGAGGAAGTGCCGGGTCATGCTGCCCGCCCTTTCGTCGTGCTGAAGGAGGTCGTGGTGTTGCAGGAGGTGGTCGAAGGTGGTCGAGATGCGGTCAGACGGCGGCGAGAGCGCGGCCGAAGCGTTCGCGGAACTCCGCCAGCTCGGCGTCGCCCACGATGAGCGGCGGCGCCAGGCGGATGCTCGCCTCGTTTGGTGCGTTGATGATCAACCCTTGCGCGAGCGCGGCGTCGGAGAGGCGGTGCGCCTCCCCCTCCGTCAGGCCGATGCCGATGAGCAAGCCGTGGCCGCGCACGTCCCCGATCAGCGGCGATTCGAACGACCGAATGATCTGCTTCAGCTCTTCGCCGCGCCTGGCCGCGTTGGCGACCAGGCCGGCGCGCTCGATCTCGGCCAGAACCGCATTGCCGGCGGCCGTCGCGAGCGGGTTGCCGCCGAATGTCGAACCATGCTGGCCCTGCGAGAACAGCTCGGACGCCCAGCCGAACGTGACGAGCGCGCCGATCGGGACGCCGCCGGCCATGCCCTTCGCGACGGTGACCGCGTCGGGGAGGATGCCGTCGTGCTGGTAGGCGAACCACTGGCCGGTGCGGCCGACCCCGGTTTGGATCTCATCGATGATCAGGAGCGCGCCGTGCTGCTCCGTCAGCTCACGAGCCCGGCGCAGGAAGCCGGCCGGGAGGTCGAGCACGCCGGCCTCACCCTTGATGGGTTCGAGGAAGAGCGCGGCGACCCGGTCGTCGATGGATGCCTCCAGCGCTTCGATCGTGGAGTCGATGTGCTCGACACCGCCCGGCAGCGGCTCGAACGCCTCCCGCATCGGCGGTTTACCGGTGAGCGCGAGCGAGCCCATGGTGCGACCGTGGAAGGCGTTGTGCAGGGCGAGAACCCGGGTGCGGCGACCGTGCGGGCCCCGCTTGTTCAGCCGGGCCAGCTTGAAGGCGGCCTCGTTGGCCTCGGCGCCCGAGTTGCCGAACAGCACACGGCCGCGCTCACCCGCGCCCGTGATGGTGCGCAGGCGCTCGGCCAGCTCCAACTGCGGCGGCGTCGAGAAGTAGTTGGACACGTGGGCGAGCGTGCCGACCTGACGACTCACCGCCTCCACGAGTGCGGGATGCGCGTGCCCGAGCGAGTTGACCGCGATGCCGGCCAGGAAGTCGAGGTACTCGTTGCCGTCGACGTCCCACACGCGGGCGCCCTCGCCGCGGACCAGCATCACCTTGGGCGTGGCCAGCGTGCGCATGATCGCGTCGCCGAACGGTGCCCTCCAGGCGCCGTCGCGCCACTGCGCCGTCCCGCCGACCGCGTTCTCCTCCAGCGCCTCGCTCACGCGGGCACCACCTCCGTCCCGATTCCGGACTGGGTGAACACTTCGAGCAGAATCGAGTGCGGCACCCGCCCATCGATGATCGCGGCTTTCGCCACTCCCCCGTCGACCGCGTCCAGGCAGGCCGCCATCTTGGGGATCATGCCCGACTCCAGTGACGGCAGCAGTTCGCGCAGCTCGTCCGCGCCGATCTTCGAGAGCAGCGAATCGCGGTTCGGCCAGTCGCTGTAGAGCCCGGCGACGTCGGTCAGGATCACCAGTTTGGATGCGCCCAGCGCCACGGCGAGCGCGGCCGCGGCGGCGTCGGCGTTGACGTTGAGCGCCTGCCCGGCGTCGTCGATGTCCGGCGCGATGGACGACACGACCGGGATGCGGCCGGCCGCCAGCTGCGCCAGAACCGCCTCAGGGTCGACGGCGACCACATCGCCGACGAGACCCAGGTCGACCTCCTCGCCGTCGATGACCGCCGCCCGGCGCCTGCCCTGGAACAGGGCGGCGTCCTCACCGGAGAGACCCGACGCCAGGGGCCCGTGCTTGTTGATGTTCCCGACGATCTCGCGGTTGATCTGGCCGGTGAGGACCATGCGCACCACATCCATCGCCTCCGGGGTCGTCACCCGGTAGCCGCCACGGAACTCGGAGGCGATGCCGAGCCGGTCGAGCATCGCCGAGATCTGCGGACCGCCGCCGTGCACGACGACCGGGCGGATGCCGGCGTAGCGCAGGTAGACGATGTCCTCGGCGAAGGTGCGCTGCAACTCTTCGTTCACCATGGCGTTGCCGCCGAACTTCACCACGATGATGCGGTCGTGGAAGGCCTTCAGCCAGGGCAGCGACTCGATGAGGGTCGCCGCCTTCGCGGCGGCGAGCTCACGGTCAGCCTGCTCGTCGGTCAGCTCGTCGACGTTCTCGTCGATACTCTCGTCGACATTCCCCGCAAGGGCCTCGTTGGTCATCTCGTCCGTCGTCATCAGCTGGAGTACGCGCTGTTCTCGTGCACGTAGTCGTGGGTCAGGTCATTGGTCAGGATGGTCGCCGTCGCCTCGCCCGCGTGCAGGTCGATCAGGATGTGCGCCTTCCGCGGCGTGAGGTCGACGAGTTCGCGCGGCTGGTCGGGCTCCCCCGCGGTGCAGACCTGGACACCGTTGATCGCCACGTCGATTCCATACGGGTCGAAGGCGGCGTCGGTGGTGCCCGCAGCCGCCAGGACGCGTCCCCAGTTGGGGTCGTTGCCGAAGATCGCTGCTTTGAAGAGGTTGCTGCGGGACACCGCCCGGGCGACCGTCACGGCGTCGTCCTCGCTCTGCGCGTTGACGACCTCGATGGCGACGTCGTGCGCGGCGCCCTCGGCGTCGGCCTGCAGTTGCTCGGCAAGGTCGCGGCAGAGCGCAGTCAGCGCGAGCGTGAACTCCGCCTCGTCCGTCTCGGCGCCGCTCGCACCGGACCCCAGCAGGGCGACCGTGTCGTTGGTGGACATGCAGCCGTCGGAGTCGAGGCGGTCGAAGGTGACGCGCGTCGCCGAGCGGAGGGCCCGATCCAGCTGGGCCGAGTCGAGCACGGCGTCGGTGGTGATCACGACGAGCATGGTCGCGAGGCCGGGCGCGAGCATCCCGGCGCCCTTCGCCATCCCACCGACCGTCCAGCCGGCGGGTGAGCGGTACTCCGTCTGCTTGGGGCGGGTGTCCGTCGTCATGATGGCCTCTGCGGCACCGAGTCCCGCATCCGGCGCCAGGGCCCCGGCCGCCGCGGAGACACCGCCGAGCAGCTTGTCGAGCGGCAGCTGCTCCCCGATGAGACCGGTGGAGCAGACCAGCACGTCGCCTGCGGAGACGCCGAGCTGCTCGGCCACGGCCTCCGCGGTGGCGTGCGTCGTCTGGAAACCCTGCGCGCCGGTGTAGCAGTTGGCGCCGCCGGAGTTCAGCACGATGGCGGAGACGACACCGTCACGGATGACGCGCTCGCTCCACAGCACGGGATTCGCCTTGCAGCGGTTCGTGGTGAAGACGGCGGCCGCCGCGAACAGCGGACCGCGGTTCTGTACGAGCGCCACGTCGCGCTTGCCGGTGGACTTGAGGCCGGCGACGACACCGGAGGCGGAGAATCCGGACGCGGCTGTGACACTCACGGTGCGACCCCGTTCACGCTGAGGCCCGCGGTCTCGTCGAGGCCGAGGGCGATGTTGACGGACTGGATGGCGGCGCCGGCCGTCCCCTTGTACAGGTTGTCGAGGGCGAGCACGGTGACGACGCGGCCAGCCGCTTCGTCCAGCGCCACGCTCATCAGCACGGTGTTGGCCCCCAGCACGTCCGACGTCCTCGGAAGCGTCCCCGCGGGAAGCACCTCGACGAACGGCTCGCCGGCGTACGCGGCCTCCCAGGCGGCCTGCACCTGCTGCGCCGTCACGCCGGGCTTCACGCGGGCGGTGGAGGTGGCCAGGATGCCACGCGACATGGGGACGAGGACCGGCGTGAACGAGACGGTCGGCGCGGTGGCCCCCGCCTTCCGCAGGTTCTGCTGGATCTCCGGGACGTGGCGGTGCGTGCCGCCCACCCCGTAGGGGCTGGCGGAGCCCAGGATCTCGCTGGCGAGGTACATCGTCTTGAGCGACTTGCCCGCCCCGGACGGACCGACCGCCAGTACGGCCACGATGTCCTGGTCGTCGATGAGTCCGGCCTGGATGCCCGGCGCGAGCGCCAACGAGACGGCGCTGGCGTTGCATCCCGGCGCGGCGATGCGGCGGGCGCCGACGAGGTTGGCCCGCTGCTTGGCGGCGTGCGGGCTGGCTGCGTGCGGGCTCTCGGCGTCGGGCGCTCGGGTGCTCGTAGCATCCGCCAGCGGAAGCTCGGGCACGCCGTACGCCCAGGCGCCGAAGTGCTCGCCGCCGTAGAAGGCGGCCCAGTCGGCCGCGTCCTCCAGGCGGTGGTCGGCGCCGCAGTCCACCACGAGCGTCTCGTCGGGCAGCTGGGCGGCGATCTCGCCGGAGGCACCGTGCGGCAGCGCGAGGAAGACCACGTCGTGCCCGGCGAGGGTCTCGACGGAGGTCTCCTGCAACGTCAGGTGCGCCAGGGAGCGGAGGTGCGGCTGGTGGGCGATCAGCGGGTGTCCGGCGTTCTGGTGCGCGGTGACGGTGCGGATCTCGAAATCCGGGTGGCCTGCGAGGATGCGCAGCAGCTCACCACCTGCGTAGCCGGAGGCGCCTGCGACAGCGACCGAGAAAGTCATGCTTCTTCCTTTTCGTGGGGACGACGTGGGTCTCGGCGACGGCGACGCCCCACGTCGATCCGCACAGGACCGCCCGGAACGCCGCCTAGCTTCGGCGGTCGCGCAGGCGTCGGCGCAGAGCGCGGGCGGCGAATGCCGCACGCGTCGAAGCGGTGCACCGGACGGAAAGCATGAGTCAACCCTAGCGCTCCTTCCCCGACCGCCGCCAAATCCGGCCGGTCGGCGTACGCCCGCGGCACCGTGCGCCGCTGTTCGTACCATGCGCCGCCGCTCGCGCAGCGGCGCATGGTACGAACGGCGGCGTACACGCCCAGCGGGTGAGGGGACACGCGGCGCTACTCGCGGATGGCTGCGCCGTAGAGGTCGGCGGCGCGGGCGGAGCCGGCCAGTTTGGCTTCGCTCGCCTCGGCCGCGGTCAGGGTGCGGTCGTCGGCGCGGAAGCGCAACGCGAACGTGAGGCTCTTCGTGGCGTCCGGGAGACCGGGGCCGCGGTAGTCGTCGACGAGCCGGATGTCTTCGAGGAGCGGACCGGCACCCTCCCGGACCGCGCGCAGCACGTCGCCCGCGGGCACCTCGACGGGTACGACGAGGGAGAGATCCTGCGTGGCCGCCGGGAAGCCCGCGATCACGCCCGCCACGATGTCCGCCGGCGCGACTGCGATGAGCGCGTCCAGGTCGAGTTCGAAGACCGCGACCACGCGCGGAAGGTCGAGCTCGTGGGCGAGCGCGGGCAGCAGCTCTCCTGCGTAGCCGACCGGCACCTGGGTGCCGTCTGCCGCCAGCGCGACCAGCTGTGCCGTCCGGCCCGGGTGAAGGGCCTGGTGCGACGACTGGACGACGTCCACGACCACGCCGACCGCCGCGGCGGTCTGACGCACCATGTCGAGCGCGTCGATCAGGCCGCCGGGCGTCGCGGGCATCCCCGGCTGCTTGTCGACGACGTCGCCGACGACGAGTCCCGCGAGGAACCGCGGCTGCGCAGGGATGCCGGCGTTGAGTTCGGCGAGCACGTCCGCTCCCGGTCGCGCGGCGCCCGGCGGCAGCGACGTGCTGCCGACGGAGCCGTCGGACGGGCGGAACACTGTGCCGAGCTCGTACACGCGCAGGTCGACGAGTCCGCGGGCGAGGTTGCGCTTCGCTGCGTCGAGCAGGCCGGGAAGCAGCGACGTGCGCAGGTAGGGCGCGGTGGCGTCGAGCGCGTTGGCGAGGCGCACGGCCGGGACGTGACCGGTCGCGTCGGCTCGGCCGAAGCGGTCGTTCTGCGCCTCGCTGACAAAGGGGAAGGACAGCACCTCGGTGGAGCCGTTGTCCGCGAGGGTCTGCGCGACGGCGCGGCGCAGCCGCTGCTCACGGGAGAGGCCGCGACCCGGAGGCGCGACCGGCAGCACGGAGGGGATGCGGTCGTACCCGACGATGCGGGCGACCTCTTCCGCGAGGTCGGACTTGTCGCGCAGGTCGGGACGCCAGGTCGGCGGCGCCACGAGCAGTCCGTCGGCTGTCTCCGTCACGCCGCCACCGATCTCGGCGAGGGCACTGCGGATCTCGTCGTCGGTGTAGTCCACGCCGATCAGCGCCGAGAGGTAGCCGTCCGGAAGGCGGATGGCGTCTGCGGTCTGGGATGCGTCGAGCAACGAGCCGAGGTCGTCCGCGCGGCCGCCGGCGAGCTGCTCCAACAGCTGCACCACGCGGCCTGCTGCCGCCACCGCGACCTGCGGGTCGACACCGCGCTCGAAGCGCTTGGACGCCTCGCTGGGCAGCTTGTGCCGGCGGGCCGTGCGCGCGATCGACACCGGGTCGAAGTTCGCCGCCTCGATGAGGACGTTGCGCGTGCCCGCGCCGATCTCGGTGGAGGCGCCTCCCATCACGCCGGCCAGGCCGATCGGGCCCGAGTCGTCGGTGATCACGAGGTCTTCGGCGTCGAGCGTGCGGGTCTGGTCGTCCAGGGTGACCAGCTTCTCCCCCGCCGTCGCGCGGCGCACCACGATGCCGCCCGAGAGTTTGTCGAGGTCGTAGCCGTGGATCGGCTCTCCCAGTTCGAGCATCACGTAGTTGGTGATGTCGACGATGAGCGAGATGGAGCGGATGCCGGCGAGCTTGAGCCGGGCGATCATCCACGCGGGGGTCGGGCGGGTGGCATCCACGTCGCGCACCACTCGGGTCACGAACACACTCGCACCGACGTGACCCCGGATGGGCGCCGCGTCGTCGACCGTGACGCTGAAGCCGCTCGCGTGGTTCGCGCTGACCGGGACGGCCTGCGCCGGGTCGCGGAAGGCCGCGCCGGTCGCGTGCGAGTACTCCCGGGCGATACCGCGGATCGAGAAGGCGTACCCGCGGTCGGGCGTGACGTTCACCTCGACAGCCGCGTCGTCGAGGCCGAGCAGGCTGACGGCGTCGGTGCCGACCTCGGGATCGAGGCCGAGCGTGGTCAGCCGCAGGATGCCGTCGTGGTCCTGGCCGAGGCCGAGCTCGCGCGCCGAGGCGATCATGCCGTCGGAGACGTGGCCGTAGGTCTTGCGGGCCGCGATCGGGAAGGGGCCGGGCAGCACCGCGCCCGGCAGCGTCACCACGACCTTGTCGCCCTCGAAGAAGTTGCGGGCGCCGCAGACGATGCCGCGCACGTCGGCACCGCCGTCAGCTGCGGTCTCGCCCTCGGGCGCTACCCGCACCTGGCACCAGCGGATCGTCTTGCCGTTGGTCTGCGGCTCCTCGACGAACTCGAGCACCTGGCCGACGACGATCGGACCGGAGAGCTCGAAGGTGTGGATGTCCTCCTCCTCGAGCCCGACGGACACGAGGGCGGCATGCACCTCTTCCGGCGTCGTTCCGGGCTCCAGGTCGACGAACTCGCCGAGCCAACTCAGAGGGACGCGCATCAGACCACCATTCCGAACTGCTGGGAGAACCGCACATCGCCCTCGGCCATGTCGCGCATGTCTTTGACGTCGTTGCGGAACATCAGCGCCCGCTCCACGCCCACACCGAACGCGAAGCCGGAGTAGACCTCGGGGTCGATGCCCGCCGAACGCAGGACGTTCGGGTTGACCATGCCGCAGCCGCCCCACTCGATCCAGCGCGCTCCGCCCTTGAAGGTCGGATGCCACAGGTCGAGCTCCGCGCTCGGCTCGGTGAACGGGAAGTAGTTGGGTCGGAGGCGCACGCGCGCGTCCTCGCCGAACAGCGTCTTCACGAAGTGATCGAGCGTCCCGCGCAGGTGCGCCATGGTGAGTCCCTTGTCGACCGCGATGCCCTCCGTCTGGTGGAACACCGGAAGGTGCGTCGCGTCGAACTCGTCCGTGCGGAACACCCGGCCCGGCGCGATCCGATACACGGGGAGGTCGTCGCCGAGGAGGGCGCGCAGCTGCACCGGGGACGTGTGGGTGCGCATCACCAGGTGGGCGTCGGTCGGCTCGACGAAGAAGGTGTCCTGCATCGCACGCGCCGGGTGGTCGGCGTCGAAGTTCAGCGCGTCGAAGTTGTACCACTCGCTCTCGAGCTCCGGGCCTTCTGCGACCTCCCAGCCCATCCCGACGAAGACGTCGGCGACGCGCTCCTGGAGGAGGCTGAGAGGATGACGCGCGCCGGGCGTCCACCGCGACGGGAGGGCGGTGACGTCGACGGTCTCGGCGGCGAGCTGAGCCGCCTCCTCCGCTGCCGCGATCTCGGCCTCTTTGGCCGTGAACGCCTGGTTGACACGCGCACGGGCGCCACCGACCAGCTTGCCCGCTGCGGCCTTCTGGTCGCCGGGCAGCGAGCGGATGCTCGCGTTCAGCTGGGCGAGCGGCGAGTGCTCTGCGGTGTGGTCATGGCGCACCGCCTTCAAGGCCGCCGAGTCGCTCGCGGCGTCGATCGCGGCGAGGGCCGCGCCGACCGCCGCCTCGACGGCGGATTCGGTGATCTCCGTGGTATCTGACACAGTCACCCAGTCTAGTCGGCGCGGGCACGCGCTCCCGGCCCCGAGCCGGGACTGTGGACAGCCGGGATGCCTGTGGACGAGCGGGCTCAGGTGCGCTGGGCGAATGCCGATTCGTAGAGGCAGACGGAGGCCGCCGTGGCGAGGTTCATCGACTCCGCCCGGCCGTAGATCGGCACGGTGACGACGCGATCCACCAGCGTCAGCAGCTCGTCAGCGAGGCCGTGCGCCTCGTTGCCGAACACCCATGCGGTCGGCTGTGCGAGCTCGCCGTCGCGGCGCGCGGACAACAGGTCTTCACCCTTGATGTCGGCGGCGAGCACCTGGAGGCCTGCAGAGTGGGCGCGGCCGATGACATCCGCCAGGTCGGCCCCGACCGCCACCGGAAGATGGAACAGCGACCCGGTGGTCGAGCGGACCACCTTGGGGTTGTACAGGTCGACCGTCCGGCCGGTCAGCACCACGGCGTCGGCGCCCGCCGAGTCGGCGGCACGGATGATGGTGCCCGCGTTGCCGGGATCCCGTACCTCTTCGAGGATGGCCACGAGTTTCGGCTCGCCCGCGAAGATCTCACGGATCGAGGTCGGGAACTGCCGGGCGACGGCCACGAAGCCCTGAGGCGTGACGGTGTCGGCCATCGCATCCAGCACGTGCTCGGAGACGTACTCGACTTCGAGGTCGACCTCCGCCGCCAGGCGGGCGATCTCCGGGTACCGCTCCAGGGCGGTCGGCGTCGCGAACAGGTCGACCATCAGCTCGGGGCGGAAGGTGAGGGCCTCGAGCACGGCCTGCGGTCCCTCCAGCAGGAACAGCCCGGTCTCGGACCGGGCGGAGCGCTTGGCGAGTTTGGCGACGGCCCTGACGCGCGGAGAGCGAGGGTTGTCCAGCATGGCACCAGCATATGGGGCGGTGAACCGAACGGTGGCGTGTCCCGGATGAAGGGCAAGCGGATGGTGGCTGAACGTGTGGAGAGTGTCGGAAAAAGGAGGAGGTGCGGTTCGACACGCCGAGTGGAAGCCGGATACGGAGGATGGCCGCGCCGGGACCACTTGAAGCTCCTCCGTTTCCCGCGGCCGGCGTCGCGCGTCCGCAAAACGGAATGGTGGTCGCAGTCCCCTGAAAACCAGGGACTACGACCACCATGGCCGTTCGTGCACGAGTTACGCCGCGGCGTCCGCCTTCGGGGCCGACGTGTCGGCCGGCAGGGCCTTCCGGGCGGTCTCGACGAGGGCCGCGAAGGTCGCGGGCTCGGTGATGGCCAGGTCGGCGAGGATGCGGCGGTCGACCTCGACGCCAGCCAGGGCCAGGCCCTGGATGAAGCGGTTGTAGGTCAGGCCGTTGGCGCGGGACGCGGCGTTGATCCGCTGGATCCAGAGACGGCGGAAGTCGCCCTTCTTCTGGCGACGGTCACGGTACGCGTAGACGAGGGAGTGGGTGACCTGCTCCTTCGCCTTGCGGTAGAGGCGCGACCGCTGACCGCGGTAGCCCTCTGCGCGCTCGAGGATGACCCGACGCTTCTTGTGGGCGTTGACGGCCCTCTTCACTCTTGCCATTAGTGGATTTCCTTAACTACGTCGGGTGGATTACTTGCCGAGCATCCGGCGGATGACCTTGGCATCCACCTCGGGCACGACCTGCTCGGCGTTCAGCCGACGCTTGCGGCTGCTGGACTTGAGCTCCAGGTTGTGGCGCATGCCGGACTGCTGCTTCATGACCTTGCCGCTGCCGGTGATCTTGAAGCGCTTCTTAGCGCCGGAGTGGGTCTTCTGCTTGGGCATTAGTTCTCCTCGTTCGTCGCCTGGACGGGCGAACTCTCGTCGGACTGAGCAGCATCCGCTGCGTCAGCAACCGGCTCCTGGTCGCGCCCCTGGGCGCGCGCCTTGGAGGCGGCACGTACTGCGTTGGCCTCTTGCTTTGCTTCGGCCTTGTTCTTCATCGGGCTGATGATCATCACCATGTTGCGCCCGTCGATCATGGGGCTGGACTCGACCGTGCCGAGCTCGGCGACATCCTCCGCGAAGCGCTGCAGGAGGCGCACACCCTGGTCCGGGCGCGACTGCTCGCGGCCTCGGAAAAGGATCATGGCCTTCACCTTGTCGCCGGCCTTCAGGAAGCCTTCGGCGCGCTTGCGCTTGGTCTCGTAGTCGTGCTTGTCGATCTTGAGGCGGAAGCGGACCTCTTTGAGGATCGTGTTCGCCTGGTTGCGCCGGGCCTCCTTGGCCTTCTGCGCAGCCTCGTACTTGAACTTGCCGTAGTCCATGATCTTCGCGACCGGCGGCTTGGAGTTGGGCGCTACTTCGACCAGGTCGAGGTCGGCCTCCTGCGCGAGTCGCAATGCGACCTCGATCTTGACGACACCGACCTGCTCTCCGCTGGGGCCGACGAGTCGAACTTCGGGGACGCGGATACGGTCATTCGTACGGGGATCGCTGATGTCTGTCTCCTCTGATCAAGCGATGATTCTCGGCCACGGACTGTCGGTGACGGTCCGGCGAAAGAGGAGGTTCCACGCACCAGCCGGCCTGTGCTCAGTGATTCCGGAGAATCTGATAGCACCGGCCTGGTACCGCACCCTGTCTACCCCCGCGTTCACACGCGTTGGCGGAGTGCAATGACCCGGTAACCTATAAAACGGTCAAGCGCGGGTGGGAGGAATCTCCACTTTCGTACCGGGACAGAAGTCCCGGAGCCCGAACGATTCTAACAGAGGAATGCAGTGAGCGACACATCCTTCACCTTCGACGACTCCGCGGACGATCTCGACGGCGTCGCGGACGCCACGCGGGACATCGCGGAGGTCCCCGCAGTCGAGGTGATCACCACCACCGCCGTCCACCTGATGAGTGCCGCCGCCGTGAAGTGCGGCCTGGCGGACGATCCCGAGCACCAGACCGACCTGGATGAGGCGCGAAAGCTCATCGACGCCCTCGCCGGCCTCGTCACCGCGAGCGCCCAGCACGTCGGCGACCAGCACGCGCGCAGCCTCCGCGACGGCCTCCGCTCGCTACAGCTGGCCTTCCGCGAGGCGTCCGCCATCCCGGATGAGATCGGCAAAGGCCCCGGCGAGAAGTACACCGGCCCCGTCAGCTGACATGGCCTTCACCCCGCCGCCGGCGTTCACCACCCGGCCGACCCTGCAGGGCCGGTTCGGGATGAGTGCGTCCACCCACTGGCTGGCGACCGGGGCCGCGCAGGCGGTACTGGAGCGGGGCGGCAACGCGTTCGACGCCGCAGTGACCGGCGCGTTCGTCCTGCACGTCGTCGAACCGCACCTGAACGGCCCGGGCGGCGACCTGGTCGCCCTGTTCGCCACCGCGGACGACCCGACCCCGGTGGTGCTCTCCGGCCAGGGCCCGGCGCCGGCGGGCGCCACCCGAGAGCACTACCTTGCCGAGGGGCTGGAGCTGGTGCCCGGCTCCGGCGCGCTGGCCGCCGCCGTGCCGGGCGCAGTGGATGCGTGGCTCCTCCTGCTGAAGGACCACGGAACGTGGGAGCTCGCCGACGTCCTGGCGTTCGCGATCGAGTACGCCGAGGGCGGCCATCCGGTCCTCGAGCGGGTGTGTGCGACGATCCGCGCGGTCGCACCGCTCTTCACCGAGCACTGGCCGACGTCCGCCGAGCGCTGGATGCCGGGCGGCCGGATCCCGGAGCCCGGGGAACTGATCACGGCCCCCGCGTATGCCCGCGTGCTGCGCGAACTGATCGCAGCAGGTGCCGACGCCGCCTCGCGCGAGGAGCGGATCGAGGCGGCACGCACCGAGTGGGCCACCGGGACGGTCGCGCAGGCGGTTGCCGCGTTCGTGCGCACGCCCCATCGGCACTCCGACGGCGGCGACCATGCCGGCGTCATCGCCGAGGCCGACTTCGCGGAGTACCGGGCGCAGTACGAGGACGCGGTGACCCTGGAGTTCCGCGGCCACATCATCGCGAAGGCCGGCGCGTGGGGTCAGGGGCCCGCCCTGCTGGCGACCCTGGCCATCTTGGACGGCTTCGACGACGAGCGCCTCGACCCGTCGACCGAGCTGGGCGCCCACACCGTGCTGGAGGCGCAGAAGCTCGCGTACGCGGACCGGGACGCCTACTTCGGCGACTCCCGCGTCCCGCTCGAGACGCTGCTCTCCGCGGGCTACGCCACCGAACGCCGGGCGCTGATCGGCGAGAGCGCGTCGGCCGAGTTCCGGCCGGGCACGGTGCCGGGCGTCGAACCGTTCCTGCCGCCGCTCCGCACGGAGTACACGCCGCCGTCCGGCATCGCCGGTCAGGGCGTCGGCGGGGGCGTCGGCGAGCCGACGGTGTCGCGCACCGGCGAGACGCGCGGCGACACCTGCCACATCGACGTCGTCGACCGCTGGGGGAACATCGTGTCGGCCACGCCATCCGGAGGCTGGCTGCAGTCGTCGCCGACCGTCCCGGAACTGGGTTTCTGCCTCGGCACGCGCCTGCAGATGACGTGGCTGGAGGAGGGGTCGCCCGCCACTCTGACCCCGGGCAAGCGGCCGCGGACCACGTTGACGCCGACCCTCGTCCTGAGCGACGGCGTGCCCGTCACCGCCCTGGGCTCACCGGGCGGCGACCAGCAGGACCAGTGGCAACTGCTCTACCTGCTGCGCACCATCGTCGGCGGGTACACGCCGCAGCAGGCCATCGACGCTCCGGCGCTGCACACCACCTCGATCGCGGAGTCGTTCTGGCCGCGCACCTGGGTGCCGGCGGGGGCGGTGGTGGAGTCGCGACTCGGCGACGAGGTCATCGCCGGGCTGGAGGCGCGCGGCCACCGGATCACCCGGGCAGGAGAGTGGACGCTGGGCCGGCTGTCGTCGGTGGGGCGGGATGCCGAGACCGGCATCCTGAGCGCCGCGGCGAACGCGCGCGGCATGCAGGGCTACGCGGCCGGGCGCTGAGCCCGCGCGGCGGTTTGTAGCCACGGCGGTCGTTCGCGCAGCGGCGGACGCGACAAACGGCGGCGGACGTCGCGGCGGGAACCGGCGCGGCGGGACGGGAACCGGCGCTGGCGTCAGTCGACGGAGGCGACGGCCCGGCGGACGGCCTCCACCGTCCTCTCGGCCTCGGCGGAGTCGGTGAGCCAGTTGCTGACGGAGAAGCGCAGCACGGCCTGCCCGCGCCAGCTCGACGGAGACGCCAGCGCGACACCGTCAGCGAGGAGTGCCTGCCCGACCGCCCGGGTGCGCTCGTCGCTCCCGAAGGCGGCGCACACCTGGGTGTACACCACGTCGTTCAGCACCTCGGCGCCGGGAATCGTGCGGATGCCGTCGGCGATCATCGCGGCGCCATCCGCCAGCCCTTGCACCAGCTCGCTCGCGCCCTCGCGCCCCAGCTGGGCGAGCGCTGCGTAGACCGGCACGCCCCTGGCGCGGCGGGAGAGCTCCAGCACCCGGTCGGCCGGGTCCGCCACGTCGGCGGAGGACGCCAGGTAGGCGGCGTGCTGCGCGACGGCGCGGTGCAAGGCGTCCGGGTCGGCGACGACCGCGATCCCGCAGTCGTACGGGATGCTGAGGGTCTTGTGCGCGTCCGTCGCCCACGAGTCGGCGTGTTCGAGGCCGGTCGTGAGCGCCCGCAACCGCGGTGCGGCGGCCGCCCACAGGCCGAACGCTCCGTCGACATGCGCCCAGGCGCCGGCGTCGTGCGCGATCCCGATCAGCTCCCCGAGCGGGTCGAACGCGCCCGAGTGGATGTTGCCCGCCTGCAGGCACACCACCGCCGGCCCGCTCCCCTCGGCGAGCGCCTCCCGCAGTGCATCGGGCCGCATCCGCCCCTGGTCGTCGACGGCGACCACCCGGCCGCGTCCGAGCCCGGCCACCAGGCCCGCGCTGTCGACGGACCCGTGACGCTCCGCGCCGACCAGGAAACGGATGGCCGGACCTCCGGCGATCCCCCGCTCCTGCGGGTCCCATCCTGCGCGCCGGAGCACTTCATCCCGCGCGGCGATGAGCCCGACGAGCGTGGCCACCGTCGCGCCGGTGACGAACCCGACGTCGGCGGTCCCCGGCAGGCCGAGCAGGTCGAGCAGCCAGGCGCCGGCGAGCTCCTCCGCCGCGACGACGCCGGGCGTGACGGAGCGGAGGCCGCCGTTCTGGTCCCAGGCAGCGACGAGCCAGTCCGCGCCGAGTGCCACCGGCTGGGTGCCGCCCATGACCCAGCCGTGGAAGCGGGGCGAGCCGATCCGCATCAGCCCAGGCTCGATCGCTTCGGCCATCCGACGGAGCACATCGGTCGGGGCCGGGCCGCGGTCGGGCAGCTCGCGCCCGAGCGCATCCTTCACCTGCTCGATGCCCACGGTGGGTGGGATGCGGCCCTCGCGCGTCCCATCCAACCAGCGCCCGGCGAGTACGACAGCCTCGTCGAGCACCGGGCCGAACGCCTCCCGATCGCTCACACGGGCATGCTAGTGCCCGGCCGAGGCGCTCGGCACTGCTGGTTTCGGGCTCCCGCACGTCACCAGACCGGCGGACGCCGATCCTGCCAGCGGACCCGCCGTTCGAGCTGCGTCGCCAGCGACAGCAGCGTCCGCTCGCCTCCCGGCCGGCCGATCAGCTGGACCCCCATCGGCAGGCCCTCCGCCGTCTGCGAGACGGGAAGCACGATCCCCGGCAACCCGGTGACGTTGAGCATCGAGGTGAACGGCGTGTACTGCACCTGCTGGGCGAAGTTGCGCTCGCCGTCCTCCTGGTCGTACCAGCCGACCGGTCGCGGGGTCATCGCCATCGCCGGCGTCAGCACGGCGTCGAACGACGACAGCTGCCGGATGAACGACCGCTCGTACGCGGTCAGCAACGTCAGAGCCTCGCTCAGCTCGCGGGCGCTGAGCGCACGGCCCCGGTCCACCAGCCAGGCGGTCAACGGTTCGAGCAGCCCCAGCGACTCTCCCTCCGCCGGGATCCGCGCGGCGCCCGCCTGCCAGATCGTCCGGAACGCGGGCGCGTAGGTGTCGTCCGGCTCCAGCGCGGTCTCCTCGATACCGTGACCCATCGACGAGAAGGCATCGATGGCGGCGGCGAGCGCGTCGCTTGCCTCGGGCGCGATGCTGATGTCGTATGCGCCGTCCCAGGCGGAGGTCGTCATGACGCCGAGCTGGAACCGGCCCTCCCCGCGCACGGCGGTGCCGAGGAACGGGCCGTCGTCGTCGTACGGGGCGCGGAGCGTGTAGTGGTGGTCGATCCGTCCGTTGTGCTTGGCGATCATCCCGTCGAGGAGCATCGCCGCGTCCGCGGTGGTCCGGGCGAGCGGTCCGTCGACGACGAGGCCCGCCAGCGAAGCGATGCCGCTCCCCGCCGGCACCAGCCCGCGAGTCGGCTTAAGTCCGACGAGGCCGCACGCCGCCGCCGGGATGCGGACCGAACCGCCACCGTCCGAGCCCGGCGCGAAGGGCAGCATTCCGCTCGCGACCGCCACCGCCGCTCCCCCGCTCGACCCGCCTGCACCGAGCTCCGGGTTCCACGGGTTGCGGGCGGGCGGGGCCGCGAGCGATTCGGTGTACGCGGGGAGCCCGAACTCGGGCGCATTCGTCTTCCCCAGGCTGACCGCGCCCGCCGCGTCGAGCGTCTCGACGATCTCGTCGCTCTCCTCCGGAACGAACCCGGCCATCGCCCGCGACCCGAACCCGGTCGGCACGCCGGCGCGCATCCACAGGTCTTTGTCGCCCGACGGCAGGCCCCACAGCGGTGCCGTCTTCGGGAGGTGCTCGGCGACGTCGTCCGCCCGCTGGAGCGCCTGGTCGCGGGTGACGGTCACGAATGCGCCGAGCTGCGGGTTCAGCCGCTCGATCCTGTCCAGGTAGTGGGAGGCGAGCTCGCGGGGCGACACGCGCCCGGTCTGCAGCTCCTGCCAGAGTTCGAGCGCTGTCAGCTCGTGGAGGTCGGCCATCTGGCCAGGCTAGCCGAGGCCGTGATCGGGTTCGAGGAACTCGATGATCGCCCGGTTGAAGGCGGCAGGGTCGACGTTGTACTCCCAGCAGTGGTCGGCCGGCGAGAGTTCGACCAGCCGCACCAGGCGGGGATTGGCCATCGCGAACAGCACCGACGACGAGAGCGGCACCTCCCGGTCGCCGTCGGAGTGGATCACCAGCGTCGGAAGAGTCAGCCTCCCAGGGCGCGCCCAGTCGAGCCGGTCGAAGTCGATCGGCCGGCTGAGCCCGACCCGGGCGCTCGCCGACCCGCTCGCGAGCGCACGGATCGCCAGCCCGGCGGTCCACCCGGGGAGGAGCCGCTCCTGGACGCCCTTCCGGATCACGGCGCGCCAGTCGGTCACCGGTCCGATGAGCACCAGCCTGTCGAGGGATGCGCGGTGCGCGCTGCGCTCGCTGAGCTGCAGCGCGACGGCCCCGCCGAGGGACCAGCCGACCAGCACCACCCGCTGGGCTCCGTGGTCCAGCGCGAAGCCGATGGCCGCATCCACGTCCTCCCACTCCGTCATGCCCAGAGTGGAGGCGTCGCCCGGCGCTGCCGGAGCCTCCCCGTCTCCGCGGAAGGAGACAACGAGCGAGGTCATGCCGAGGGCATCGGTCGCGTGGACCGAGCGGAGGGCGGTGACGCGCGTCGTGCTCCAGCCGTGGATGTGGATCGCCCAGACGGCGGACCGTCTCGGTCGCCCCGTCTCGATCAGCCAGGCTGGGGCCTCCCCGCCCGGAACCTCGATCAGCACCTCGCGGAACGGTCGCCGCAGCGAGGCGGGACCCGGGTGGAGGTGCCCCGTCCAGTAACCGGTATCGGCTGCGGCCAGGTCGCCGGTGACGTGGAGCAGCTCTCGCGTCACCGTTCCCGCCTCCCGGTCGTGCGACCGGGCGTGGCCGACGACCGCATGCCCGTCCACACCGAACCACAACCCGAACTGCCCGCGGTGCAGGGTCCGCCGATCGGCCTGCAGAGTCACGCTCGTCTCGGTGCTGGCGTGGATGCGCGTGGCGGTGAGCGCCCGCCGTCGCACCACGGTGCGCGCCAGCCGGTCTCCGGCGCGGCGCGCTCCCCAGACCGCGCCGACCACTGCCAGCGCGGCGACGACGCCCAGAAACCATCCCATACCCAGTAGGACGTTCCGTCTACGCGAATCGTGACGCGTGCGGATCACTATTGACAAGAAGGGGCCGAACCTGATTGGTTAGTTACATGAGTAATGAACCGGTGAAGCCCGGATGATCGACGAAGGCAAACCGATCTTCGTCCAGATCGCCGAACAGATCGAAGACGACATCATCGACGGGATCTACCCCGCCGAGACGCAGGTGCCGTCGACGAACGAGTTCGCCGCCTTCCACCGGATCAACCCCGCGACGGCGGGCAAAGGCATGGGTCTCCTCGTCGACGAAGGGATCCTCTACAAGAAGCGGGGAATCGGCATGTTCGTCACCGAAGGGGCGCGGGAGCGACTCATCGCCAAGCGTCGGGACGCGTTCCCAGCCGAGTATCTGGGCCCCCTCCTCACCGAGGCCGCCAAGCTCGGCATCGGCCCCGACGAGCTCACCCGCATGATCCAGACGGCTCTGCCGTCCCCGACGAAAGGAGTGAGCGCATGAGCGCCACCCTCGCCTTCCCCGGCCCGGCTGTCCAGGTGACGGGCCTGACCAAGCGGTTCGGACGCGTCAGCGCGATAGACGACGTCAGCCTCACCATCGCGCCCGGTCGCATCCACGGCCTGCTCGGCCGAAACGGCGCGGGCAAGACCACCTTGATGCAGCTCATCACCGGGCAGGACTTCCCCAGCGCCGGCGACATCCGGGTCTTCGGCGAGCCGCCGACCGAGAACGCCCGCGTGCTGCAGAACATCTGCTTCATCAAGGAGAGCCAGCGCTACCCCGAGGACTTCCAGCCCAAGCATGTGTTCCGAAGCGCTCCCTGGTTCTTCGAGAACTGGGACGCGGACTTCGCCGACCGGCTGGTCGAAGAGTTCCGGCTGCCGCTGGACCGGCGCATCAAGAAGCTCTCCCGCGGCCAGCTCTCGGCCGTCGGCGTGATCGTCGGCCTCGCCTCACGCGCACCGCTCACCTTCTTCGACGAGCCGTACCTCGGGCTGGACGCCGTCGCCCGGCAGCTGTTCTACGACCGGCTGCTGGAGGACTTCGCCGAGCATCCCCGAACCGTCGTCCTCTCCACCCATCTCATCGACGAGGTCGCCAATCTGCTGGAGCAGGTCATCGTGATCGACCAGGGCCGCATCCTCATGGACGAGGACGCCGAGACGCTGCGCACGTCCGCCACCACCGTGGTCGGGCAGCGCGCTGCCGTGGACGCCTTCGTCCGCGGACGCGATGTGCTGCACCGCGACGGTCTCGGCGGGCTCGCCTCCGTCACGGTCAGCGGCTTGGGCCCCACCGACCGGGCGGAGGCCGCAGCCGGGGGACTCGAGCTCGCGCCGGTCTCGCTCCAGCAGCTCATCGTCCGCAAGACCGACATCCGCACAGGAATCGAGCAGAGCGCATGACCGCAGCACATCCCTCACCCGCCCTCGTCGCCGCGCCCGCGGCGGGGCAGCGCATCTGGCGCGTCGTCCGGCTGAACCTGGTGAACACGTGGACCGTCATCTGGATCCCAGCCATGATCATGGGCTTCATCTGGCTCGTGAACTGGCTGATCTGGTGGATCATCTGGGCCGCCACCGCACCGGCCGACCGGGCGCAGGCGATGGATGGGACGCAGTGGAGCGGCGGCGGGTTCTACATCTTCGTCTACATGCTGGTGGTGGCCATCCAGGTGATCTCGGCCACCTTCCCCTTCGCCCTCGGGTACAGCGTGACCCGGCGCGATTTCGCCCTCGGCTCGGGGGCGACCTTCCTGCTCCTCGCCGCGGGCTACGCGCTCGGCTTCACCCTGCTGTCGGCCGTCGAGGAGTGGACGAACGGGTGGGGACTCGGCGGCCACCTGTTCACGTCGGTGTACTTCGCCGGCGCGAGTGTCGGCGGCCGGCTGTTCATCGTCTTCGGCGCGATGCTGTTCTTCTTCGCCGTCGGCGCGTTCTCCGCATCGCTCTTCATGCGCTGGCGGATGAACGGCATCCTCGTCGCGGGCGCGGTGCTTGCCCTCGTGCTGGTCGGCGCGGTCGCGCTCATCACCCTCACCGAGAGCTGGCCGGCGGTCGGCACGTGGTTCGCGGCGAGCGGGCCGGTCGGCGTGACCGCCTGGCTGCTCGTCCCGACCGTTCTCGCTGCGGTGGCCGCCTACCTGGCGCTCGGACGCGCGACACCGCGCAACTGATGGGGCCCGCGGGCCTGGACGTGGCCGGGAGAGTCGCTCCCCCGGCCACGGTTTCAGGCCATCGGCCTCACTCGACCGGCGCGGATTCCGCGCCGTCCGACGATGTCGTCGCCTCAGGCTACGGGCCGCAGTCGACGCGGAACGGAACGCCCGGTGAACTCATAGCGGGGTGAGAGCAGCAACCCGTCCACCACGTTCGCTAGCGTGGGCTCCGTGCTGGGCTATCTCTTCCTCGCGGTCGCCATCGCGACCGAGGTCGTCGCCACGACGTTCCTCAAGTTCACCGCCGGCGACAACCCGAAGTGGTGGGCGTTCGTCATCGTCGTCGTCGGCTACGTCGCGTCGTTCTTCGCCCTCTCCCTGGCCCTGGGCCGCGGGGTCCCGCTCGGGATCGCCTACGCGATCTGGTCGGCCGTCGGCGTCGCGGTCATCGCGATCATCTCCTGGGTCTTCTTCAAGGAGTCGCTCACCTGGGTGCAGATCGCCGGCCTGGTGCTGGTGATCGGCGGTGTCGGGCTCCTTGAGCTCGGCGCGCGCCACCCCGCCTGAAGTCGGTCGGCTAGGCGGAGCCGACGAACGCGCTGAGCGCCTCATCCATCGTGCGCGCCGGAGGGATGTACTCGTACACCGCTCCCACTCCGGAGGGCACATACTCCCCCTCGGTCGTCACGGTGATCTCCCCGAGCAGTCGCCCACGGCCCAGTTCGGCGTCCTCGTCGGGGAAGGAGTGGTCGTAGACGTTGTAGCGCTCGCCGTCCTCGTAGACGGTCAGGTCTTCCAGCAGCGGCATCAGAACCTCCTCGTGAACGGCAGCGGCTTGCGCATCCGGATGAGCAGCAGCAGCGGGACGAGCACGTACGGCCCGTTGTACAGCAGGAACACCACCGGGTTGGGCGTGCGGTCGCCGACCGGGCCGAAGAACTCGACGCCGAAGATGGGGATCGCCGTGAGGCTGATGATCATGGTCGCGTAGATCACGGCGAACAGCTGGATCCAGTTGAACCCCTTCACCAGGCAGACCACCAGCAGCACGTAGAACGGCAGGTAGACGAACGCGCTGGTGCCGGTGATGAACCGCAGCCACAACGGTTCGTGCATGTAGAGCGGGTCGTACTGCGACGAGTAGGTGTAGTTCCACTGCGCGAGGATGTTCGTCGTCGTCGCGGTCTGCGGGATGCCGAGGGTGGGGATGGCGTCGCTGATGATGCACGTCACGATGAACAGCGAGAACATCACGATGAAGAAGATGTCGACGGGACGCTTGCGCAGCGGCAGGTTCGCCGGCCTCGCGACTGCGGGCAATGGGGCCTGGCCGGTTCCGGGACTCACGGTGGTCACGTTCGGGAGCCTAGCGCCGCACGGCCGGTGACGGCATTCCCGCCCGCGCTGCGTCGGAGATTCGGCGCCCACGGTCGGAGATCCGCCGCGATTCAGCCGCGATCGTCCGGCGCACCGCGGTACGTCGGAGATTCGGCGCCGAATCTCCGACCGACATGCCGAGCGGGCCGCTACTTGAGCGACTTCTGCAGCAGCACCGTGCCGAGCCAGCGGTCGAACTTGTAGCCGACGCGGCCCATCCGGCCGATCTCGGTGAAGCCGAAGTTCTCGTGCATCTTGATGGAAGCCTCTGCGCCCTTGTCGGCGATCACGGCGATGATCTCCTTCAGGCCGGCCGCCTTCGACCGGTCGATGAGCTCCTGCATCAGCACCGGGCCGAGGCCCTTGCCGGTGGATGCTGCGCCGAGATAGATGGAGTTCTCCACCGTGAAGCGGTACGCGCGCTTCTGCTTCCACGGCTGCACCAGTGCGTAGCCGAGGATCTGGCCCGCGGGCGACTCGGCGACGATGAACGGCATCCCGAGCTTCTTGAGGTAGGCGTACTTGCTCTTCCACTCGCGCAACGTCATCGCATCCTCGTCGAAGGTCACGGTGCTGTTGGCGACGTAGTGGTTGTAGATCTCGCGGACGTGCGGCAGGTCTTCCGGCCGCGCGTCACGGAGGGCGTACTCGAACGGCGCCTCCGCCGGCGGCGGTTTGCGCAGGTGACGGGGCAGCACACGCCGCTCCTGGTATTCCTCTTCCAGCACCCCTCAAGCGTACGTCGCCCGTGTTGCAGCCGCGTTACGAATGCAGGGTCCAGTCGACCGGCGTCTCCCCCACCTGCTCGAGCAGGGCATTCGCCCGCGAGAACGGCTTCGAGCCGAAGAAACCGCGCGACGCCGACAGCGGGCTCGGATGCGCCGACTCGATCACCGGGTTGCCGCCCAGCAGCGGCTTCAGGGTGGATGCGTCCCGCCCCCACAGGATGGACACGAACGGCCGCCCGCGCGCGACGAGCGAGCGGATGGCGTGCTCGGTCACCGGCTCCCAGCCCTTCCCACGGTGCGAGCCGGGTTCGCCCGGGCGCACCGTCAGAACCCGGTTGAGCAGCATGACGCCGCTGTCCGACCAGCCGCTCAGGTCGCCGTGCGGCGGCGGGGTGACCCCCAGGTCGTCGCGCAGCTCGCGGTAGATGTTCTGCAGGCTCCGGGGCAGCGGGCGCACGTGGCGCTCCACGGCGAACGACAGGCCGATGGGATGCCCCGGTGTCGGGTACGGGTCCTGGCCGACGATCAGCACCCGGACATCCTGGAGCGGCGCGCGGAACGCCCGCAGAACGGAGTCTCCGGCGGGCAGGTAGGCGCGGCCGGCGGCCACCTCTCCGCGCAGGAAGGCGCCCATGTCGGCGATCCGGGCGGACACAGGGTCGAGCGCCTGCGCCCATCCCGGGTCGATGGAGCCGTCGGCGGCCAGCTCCGCCAGCGTCTTGGGCACCGGAAACCTCAGTGCGTGGCGGCGGTCACCGGCGGAAGCGCCGACCAGGGGAAGGTGATCCACCGGTCGGTGCGACGCCAGACGAAGTCGGGCTCCAGCACGGTGCGCGGCTTCGAGTAGAGGCAGACCGTGCGGACGTCCGCACCCGACGCGGCGATCAGGTCGACCACCATCGCGAGCGTCCGGCCGGAGTCGGACACGTCATCCACCAGCAGCACGCGCTTCGCCTCGAGGGCGGAGGAGTCGAGCATCGGCGGCAGCAGCACGGGCTCCGGGAGCCGCGTGTCGACGCCAGTGTAGAACTCGACGTTCAGGGCGCCGCATGCCTTGATCCCGAGCGCGTACGAGATCGCTCCGGCGAGCAGCAGACCGCCGCGGGCGATGGCGGCGACCATGTCCGGCTCGAAGCCCGACTCGACCACCTCGCCGGCCAGATGACGGGAGGCCTCGCCGAACTCCAGCCATCCCAGGACCTCCCGCTCCGTCTCCTGAAGAACGTCTACTCCGGAATCGTCGAGTTCGCTGGCCATCCCTCTACCGTACCGGGGCGGCCCGGGTGTTAGCATCGCGCATGACATCGGAGAAGACGTCACCCGACCGCCGTGCGACGGTCGCGATCGGGGCCACCGCCGCCCTCATCGGCTGGCTGGCGCTGGTGGAGCTGACGAGCGGCATCCTGCAGGGATACTACGTTCCGCTCATCTCCGACATCGTGCGGCATCTGGGCATCCACGATGCCGACTACAACTGGTTCGAGGCCGCTCAGCTGCTGGTCTCCGCCCTGGTCGTGCCCGTGCTCGCGAAGCTCGGCGACATGTTCGGGCACAAGCGCATCCTGCTCGTCGCCACCGTCGTCACCGCCCTCGCCAGCTGGGCGCTCGCCTTCTCGGGCGACTTCGTCAGCTATCTGCTCGCGTTCGCCCTGCAGGGCTTCTACGTCGTCTGGCTGCCGCTCGAGGTCGCACTGATCTTCGACCGCGGACGGCGGAGCGGCACGGCCTCCTCACGCACCCGGCGCGCGGCCGGCCTGCTGGTCGTCGCGCTGGAGACCGGGGCCATCGTCGGCGCGATCGGCGCCGGTCTCCTCTTCGAGGCGCTCGGCGGCAACGTGACGGCGACGCTCCTGGTGCCGGCCGTCGCCGTCACGCTCGTGTTCTTCGCGATCCTGTTCGGCGTGCCCGAATCGGAGCCGGTGCCTGGCCGCACCCTCGACGGGATCGGCTTCACCCTGCTGGCGCTCGGTCTCCTGCTGATCACCTCGGGCCTGACCTTCCTGCGGCTCAACGGGGTGGGCACCTGGTGGGTCTGGGCCCTCATCGCGCTCGGCCTGCTGACCTTCATCCCGTTCGGACGCTGGGAGCTGCGCCAGGCCGACCCGGCGATCGACCTCCGCGTGCTGCGGCAACCGGCGATGTGGCCGGTGCAGCTGACCGCCGGTCTGATCGGGATCAGCCTGCTCGGCGCGCAGGCACCGCTCAGCACGTATGCGGGCACCGACCCGGCCAACGGATACGGGCTCGGGCTCTCGGCCGGCCAGCGCAGCATCCTGATCGGCGCCTACCTGATCTCGATGATCGTGGGCGCTCTACTGTTCCCGCTCGTCTCGTCGTGGCTGACCCCGCGGGTCACCCTCATCGGTGCATCGTTCCTCGTGGCGGTCGGGTACCTCCTCTTCCTGCCCTTCCACCTGCAGACCTGGCAGGTCTTCACGAACATGGCCATCGCCGGGATCGGCTCGGGGGCGCTCGTCGGCGCCCTCCCCGCCGCGGCGGCGGCAGCGGCCCCACGCGGGCAGACCGGTGTCGCCACGGCGATGACGAACACCACCAAGACGGTGGGCGGCTCCTTCGCATCAGCGGTGTTCGGCGTCGTGCTGCTCACCGGTGCCGCGACGGTGACCGCGACCGCCGCCAGCCTCTTCGGCTACATGATCGTCTGGACCATCTGCGGCCTCGGCGCGCTCGTCGCCGCAGTGCTCCTCTTCTTCGTCCCGCGACGTGCGTTCGCGGACACTCGACCCGCCCAGGAGTGACCATGTCCGAGCAGCTCCCACCCGCCGTCGCCGACGCTCTCACGCAGTTCCTGCTGGAGCACCGAAGGATCGCCCCCGGCCTGGTGAGTCGCGCCATCGTGACGGGCTCCGCCGCGGCCGGCGACTGGCATCCCGGCAGCGACATCGACGTGGTGTTCGTCGTGAACCGTGATCCGGCCGACGACCTCGCCGCCCTCGCCGAGCTCCACGCGGCCTCCGATCCGCACATCGACGGGGTGTACCTGACGGAGTCGGAGATCGCCCGCGGACCGGACGTGGTGCAGACGGCGCCGCAAGTAGTGGAGGGCGTGCTCGTGTCGGCGCTCGCCGGCGCGCAACTCAGCTGGATCACCTGGCGGGAACTCGAGTCCGGCGTGCAGGGGGTCATCGACGGTGGCGACGTGATCTGGACGCCGGTCTCGGACCGCCACCCGCAGACCGCCGAGGGGGTCGTCGCGTTCTCGCGCAACAACCTCCTCGACTACTGGCAGCCCATCGGGGATGGGTTCGAGCAAGAGCTCTCCGAGCGGCCCGACGATGGTCCCCTACGCTCGGAGACCATCCGCTGGGTGACGCTCGGGCCGATCCGGCTGGTCGCGACGATGGAGACCGGGGATGTGCTCTCCAAGACGGCCGCGGCCGCCTTCGCCGCCGAGCGCTGGCCGGAGCACGCGGAACTGTTGGAGCGGGTGGTGCGCGACCGCGCCGGCGACCGGCAGGTCTTCACCGCGAGCGACGGCCGCGAGGCGCTGGCGCTGCTGCGGAAGTGCGTGGCGGTCGCCGAGAGCTGACGTTCCCGGTCTCAGGCGTCGTCGCGAGCCTCGTCGACTCCTCCGCGATCCGACACTCGATCGGCCGCTCCGGCATCCAGCCGGGCCGCGCCGTCCGTGCGCCGGACCGCCTGGGTCCGTTCGTTGAGGAGGTTCACGATCGTGGCGCTCGCAGTGCCGACGATCGCGACGCCGCCGATCATGAGCACCACCGCCAGTACGCGCCCGGGCACCGTGACCGGATAGTAGTCGCCGTACCCGACCGTCGCCATGGTGACACAGGCCCACCACACGGCATCGCCGAAGGAGCGGATGTTCGACCCCTGCGCGTACCGCTCCGCCTGGAATTCGGCGAGCGAGATCACGTAGATGAACATGACGACGAAGCTTCCCGCGATGATGACGACCCGTCGCCGGAGATGCGAGCCGCTGTTCCCCTGCAACCCGGGCAGCCGGTGCAGGCCGGTCAGCAGCCGGAAGGGTCGCGCCATCGGCAGGAAGACCGACAGCAGGTCGACCGCGTTGTGCCGGATGAAGCCGCCCTTGTCGCGGGCGAGCAGCAGTCGCGTCACGTAGTCGACGAGGAAGAACAGCCACACCGAGAAGAGCACGACGAGAAGGGTGATCTTCAGTGCGGGCGACTTGTTCTCATCCAGGATGTTCCACGAGTAGGCGACGAGGAAGAGCGCGCTGGCGGCGATCCCGATCCAGACGGTGGCCCGCTCCCAGCGGAGCCGCCTCGCCTCATCCGCGTCGGTCATCTCAGTCCCCGACTCGCAGCTCGCCCCTGTGCAGGCGGTACGGCGCGGCCTGGGCGACCGGTTTGACCACGATGAGGTCGAGGTCGACGTGCCGTGGCAGGCTGAGCGCGTGCACGATCGTCTCGGCGACGTCCTCGGCGCTGAGCGGCTCCGGTACGTCCTCGTAGACCGCGTCGCGCCTCGCCTGGTCGCCGCCGAACCGCACGAGGGAGAACTCCTCGGTGGCGACCATCCCCGGTGCCACCTCCACCACCCGGATCGGTTCGCCGTTGAGCTCCAGCCGCAGCACCTCGGTGAGCGCGTGCTCGGCGAACTTCGCCGCGTTGTAGCCGCCGCCCCCGGCGTAGGCGGTGAGCCCGGCGATCGACGTCACATTCAGGATGTCGGCATGCCCGGTCGTCCTGGCGCCCTCGCGCAGCAGCGGCAACAGGGCCGAGATGACCCGCTTCGTGCCGATGACGTTGATCTCGTACATCCACGCCCAGTCGTCGATGCTCGACTTCTCGACAGAATCGAGGCCCTTGGCCCCGCCCGCGTTGTTGACGAGGGAGTGGATGCCGCCGGTCGACGCCAGGTGGTCGCGGAGCGCATCCACGTCGTCCTGCTTCGTCAGGTCGGCGGCGACGAACTCGGCACCTGTCTCCGACGCCAGCTCCCGCAGGCGGTCTTCGCGCCGCGCGACGGCGACCACGTCCCAGCCCTGCCCGCGGAAGGCCCGCACCGTCGCCGCCCCGATACCCGAACTCGCTCCCGTCACGACCACACGTCTGCTCATGCCCTCATTGTCGCGGGTTACGGCGTGTTTCGGATACGTTGCCCGCGGGCGACGGCGCGTCTAGCCTGCTCAGCAGGGCGGTGGACGACCGCTTCCCGGCTCCACGGAGCAGGCTCCAGACAGATGCGCCTCCCGCGCACTCGCAGACCCGAAAGAGAGAAGCCATGACCGACGCCGCCGACTGGCAGTTCGAGACCAAGCAGATCCACTCGGGGGCCGCTCCGGACCCCGTGACCAACGCCCGCGCGACCCCGATCTACCAGACCACGTCGTACGTCTTCAACAACGCCGAGCACGCCAAGAACCTGTTCGCGCTGGCCGAATTCGGCAACATCTACACGCGCATCCAGAACCCGACGCAGGCCGTCGTGGAGGAGCGCGTCGCCGCGCTCGAAGGCGGCACCGGTGCCCTGCTGGTCGCCTCCGGCCAGGCGGCCGAGACGTTCGCCGTGCTGAACATCGCGCAGGCCGGCGACCACATCGTCTCCTCCAGCTCGATCTACGGCGGCACGTACAACCTCTTCAAGTACACGCTGGCCAAGCTCGGCATCGAGACCACGTTCGTCGAGAACCAGGACGACGCCGACGAGTGGCGCCGCGCGGTCCGCCCGAACACGAAGCTGTTCTTCGCGGAGACGATCGGCAACCCGAAGATCAACATCCTGGACATCGCACTCGTCGCGGACATCGCTCACGAGGCAGGCGTGCCGCTGATCGTCGACAACACGATCGCGACGCCGTACCTGATCCGCCCGTTCGAGCACGGCGCCGACATCATCGTCCACTCGGCCACCAAGTTCCTCGGCGGCCACGGCACGGTCATCGGCGGCGTCATCGTCGACGGCGGTACGTTCGAGTGGTCGAAGAACGTGGAGAAGTTCCCGGGCCTCACCGAGCCGGACCCGTCGTACCACGGCGCCAGCTACACCACGGCGGTCGGCGACGGTATCGCCTACATCATCAAGGCGCGCGTGCAGCTGCTCCGCGACCTCGGCGCCGCCATCGCGCCTGCAAGCGCATGGCAGCTCATCCAGGGCATCGAGACCCTCTCCCTCCGCGTCGAGCGGCACACGCAGAACGCGCAGGAGATCGCCGAGTTCCTGGAGGCGCACCCGGATGTGGCGTCGGTGAACTACTCCGGCCTTCCGACGAGCCCGTGGTACGCCGCCGCCAACAAGTACGCCCCAAAGGGTGTCGGCGCGGTCCTGTCGTTCGAGCTCAAGGGCGGCGTGGATGCAGGAGCGGCTCTGGTCGACAACCTGTCGCTGTTCAGCCACCTGGCCAACATCGGCGACGTACGCAGCCTCGTCATCCACCCGGCGTCCACGACGCACTCGCAGCTGACCCCGGAGCAGCAGCTCACCGCCGGCGTCACGCCGGGCCTGGTCCGCCTCTCCGTCGGCCTGGAGAGCATCGACGATCTCAAGGCGGACCTCTCCGCCGGCCTGGCCGCCGCCCGCTCCGTCGCCGAGGCCGCCCGCGCCTGACCCATCCCCCGCTCGCACCGTCGAGTACACGAAAAGTGCACGCGCAACGCCGGTTGCGCGTGCCCGTTTTTTGTAAACGACGGCGCGTTCGCGTTCGAGAGCGGCGAAAACCTTCCGTACGTCCGCATCGCCTACGAGACCTGGGGCGAGCCGTCCCCTGAGCGCGACAACGCCGTCCTCGTTCTGCACGCGCTGACCGGCGACTCCCACGCCGTCGGACCCTCCGGTCCCGGCCACCGAACGGCCGGCTGGTGGCAGGGCATCATCGGGCCCGGCAAGGCGATCGACACCGACCGCTGGTTCGTCGTCGCCCCCAACATGCTGGGCGGCTGCCAGGGCACCACCGGTCCTGCGTCCCTCGCGCCGGACGGTGCGGAGTGGGGCCCCCGGTTCCCGTTCACGACCATCCGCGACCAGGTGAACGCGCAGGCGGCCTTCGCCGACGCGATCGGGATCGACCGCTGGGCTGCGGTCATCGGCGGCTCGATGGGCGGGATGCAGTCGCTGGAGTGGGCGGTCGCCTTCCCGGAGCGGGTGGAGCGCCTCGCGGTGATCGCGGCCCCGCCGCATTCGACCGCCGACCAGATCGCGCTCAACTCCGTCCAGGTGGAGGCGGTCCGCACCGACCCGCTGTTCCGCGGCGGCCAGTACTACGACGCGGAGGACGGCGACGGACCGCACCGGGGGCTCGCGCTCGCCCGGCGCATGGCCCTGCTGAACTACCGCAGCCCCTCGGAGCTCAACCAGCGGTTCCAGCGCGCGTGGCAGAGCGGCATCAGCCCGCTGGGCGGCGGCGGGCGCTTCGCCGTCGAGTCGTACCTCGACTTCCACGGCAACAAGTTCACCCGCCGCTTCGACGCCAACAGCTACATCACGCTGGTGGAGGCGATGAACTCGCACGACGTCGGCCGGGGTCGCGGCGGGCTTGCCGCCGCGCTCTCCCGGGTGACCGCCCGGACGCTGGTCGTCGGCATCGACAGCGATCGGCTGTTCCCCGTCGAGGGACAGGACGAGATCGCCTACCACGTTCCCGTCACGCTGGACGGTAGAGTTCCAGTGGTGATCCGCTCGGACTTCGGCCACGACGGGTTCCTGATCGAAGACGATGCGGTCAGCAAGCAACTGCGGCGGCTCTTCGCCGAGTGACGAGGATGGAGGGGCATGTCGCGCATCCAGAAGGAGCGTGATCGTCTCCTCGCCGCGACGGCCCGCACCGTCGGCCTGACCGCGACGGCGACCGCGCTGATCTGCCTGAGCGTGCCCGGTTCGCTCCCCCTCCCGCTCTACCTCGCGTCGCTTGTGCTGGCGGTCTGCCTCGGCTACGCGCAGTGGCAGCTGGCCAGCCTCCTCCGGCTGATGCTCTGGATGTGGGTGATCGTCGTCGCCGGCGTCGCGCTCATCCTGATCCACCTGCTGCCGGGGCACCCTCTCGGTCCGTCGGCCATCAGTGCGGTCGGCGTGATCGGCGCGGCATCGGTCGCCTGCGTCGGCGTGCTGGCGGTGACGTCCCGCCCGCGCATCCTGCTGCTCATCGTGGCCGGTGCTGCGACACTCGCTGCTCTCGGCGTCACGCTCGGGATGACGGGGTCGCGCATGCTGGAACCGCTCGTCTTCACGGTGACGGGCTGGATCGCGCTGACCGCGACGGGAATCTGGCTCTCCCGCACCGTGCCCCGCACGCTGAAGCGCATCTCCACCATGAGCCGGGCGTACCGCGTCGAGCGGCAGGCCAGCGAGACGGAGGCGCGGCGGCGGCAGAGCGCCCGCCTGCTGCACGACACGGTGCTCGCCACGCTCACCCTGCTCGCCCACTCCGGCGTCGGCGTCAGCCATTCGGCGCTGCGCGAGCAGGCGGCCGAGGATGCTGCGCTTCTGCGGCAGCTGCGCCTCGGGTTCACACCCGACCCGGCGCGCTCCGGCGACTACAAACTGAAGCCGGTGGAGGAGTCCACCCTGGGCAAGACGCTCGAGTCGGTCAAGCAGCGCTTCCGCCGGATGGGTCTCGAGGTGAACTGGCACGGCGCCGGGCAGGTGCTGCTGCCGTCGGACGTCCTCGACGCCTTCCTGCTCGCGCTCGGCGAGTGCCTGGAGAACGTCCGCCGGCACTCCGGGGTCAACGAGGCGCACGTCACGATCACCGACGATGAGACCAACGTGAGGGCGATGGTGACCGACGCGGGCAAGGGCTTCGACGTCGCGACGATCGACGCGGGCCGGCTGGGCTTCACCGAGTCGATCGTGGCGCGGCTGCGCGACGTCGGCGGCAACGCCCGCCTGTTCTCGTCGCCCGGCAGCGGGACGACCGTGGTGCTGGAGGTGCCGAAATGACGCGCGTCGATGAGCGGACGCTGCCGCGCAGCCCGATCGCACGCGGTGCGGCGGGTGACGAGCGGGATGCGCTGAGCCGCGCGCGCCTCGATCTCGGGTTCAACGTCGCGACGGTGGCGCTGATCGCGTTCCTCCTGCTCCTGTTCGGACTCGACGTGCGGGAGTACGCGCTGCTCGGCTTCACCATCGCCGCGTGGGTGCTCGTCGCGGTGACGCTGGCCGGGGCGCTCGTCCTCCGCTTCCGCCTGCCGGACGAGCTGCCGCTCTGGGTCTACCTCGCGGCACTCGTCGCGTGGGGCGGGGCGGTCGTGCTCGATATCGTCGGGACGTGGCCCGTGGGCGGAGCCCTTGTCCCGCTGACGGCGGCGACCGCGGTCGGTCCCGCCCTGCTGCTGTGCGTGCCGGTGCGGCCGGCCCGCGACATCCTGCTGGCAGCATCCGCCCTCGGTGCCGTTCTCCTGGTTGTCGAGATCTGGCGGGCGCTGCCCTACCCGCAGCTCCTCGGACCCGGCCTGGTGATCGTCGCCATCGCCGTCGCCCCGCCGGTCGTCGGGGTGCAGATCGTGCGGTCCCTCCGCACGCTCGTGCAGTTGGAGCTCGACCTGGTGCAGGTGCAGAGCACGGTCGTCTCCCCGGGCTACGCCATCGGGATGCTGGCCTCCGAGGAACTGGCCCGGCTCGACCTCGCAGCCGAGCGCCTGCTCGACGGGGTCGCGACGGGTCGCACCGCGCTCCCTCTCGACGACGACACGGCGGATGCGGCTGCCAGCATCGCGACCGAGCTGCGGCTCCATCTCATCCAGGGCAGGAAAGAGACCTGGCTGTACCACGCGGTGACCGAGTCGGCCCTGCTCGGACCGTCGGTCACGCTCACCGACCCGGACGGGCTCGCCGCCGGCCTCAACCGCGAACAGCGCGACGGACTGCTCACCGCGGTGTGGCTGCTGATCAGCGATCCTGTGCGAACCGGCGCGGGCCAGCCGCGCACGCTCACCCTCGACCTGACCCGACCCGTCGGCACGTACCCGAAGACCGCGAACCCGCATGCCACGATGTCCATCGTGATCAGGACCAGCGGTGTGCCGCGAAACGGGGTAGACCCCGCGGCATGGCAAGCTATCCGTAAGGTGGGGCGTCATACCGAGTCGTTCTCGGGATCTGCCCTGCGCATCGAGATCACCACGGTGCGCGACACCTCAGCGGAGCTGGGCTGAACCAGCCCCACCGGGAAGAGAAAGGCACGACATGGGCGAGGAACCGCCGATTCGGATCGCGATCGTCGATGACCACAAGATGCTCCTCGGGGCTCTCACGGAGTGGATCCGCAGCGTTGCGGACGACATCCGGATGGTGGCGGCCGTGGCCAGCTGGCCAGAGCTTCTCACACATCCCGAGTTCCCCGTCGACGTCGTGCTCCTCGACCTCGACCTCAAGGACAACATCCCCATCTCGCTGAAGCTCTCGACGCTGAAGACGACGGGCGTGGCGACGGTGCTGATGAGCACCTACTCCGAGCCCGCGGTGGTGCGCGAAGCTCTCGCCGCCGGAGCGCTGGGCTACCTCGTGAAGAGCGAGGACGCGGAGATGATCGTCGAGGCGATCCGCGCCGCGCGAAAGGGCGAGTCCTTCATCTCCGCCGAACTCGACCTGGCGCTGAACGCCGGCGAGGTCGGCGGCGCGCCGAAGCTGAGTGCGCAGGAGCGGCGGGTGATGGCGCTGTACGGCGCCGGGGAGCCGGTCAAGGCCGTGGCGTTCCAGCTCGGGATCTCCGACGAGACCGCAAAGAGCTACCTCAAGCGCATTCGCGAGAAGTACCGGGTCGCCGGCTACGACGTCGGAACCAAGGTGGCGCTGCGGAAGCGGGCGATCCAGGACGGCATCCTGCTGCAGAACGACTGACGGCCGCCCCGCGGGCCCGGCTGACCATCCCGGGCACGCTGTCGCCGCCAGCCGCAGGAACCGGAGGTGTTCTGGACGGACGCGGTCCCGGCATCCTCCGTTCCCGGTTCCGTCGCGGCGTGTCGGATGGCACTTCCTCCCTTTCCGACACCGCCAGGGCGACGACCGGGCGGCCGGAAACGGAGGAGACCTGTCTCGACACGCCGTCGCCCGGCCAGGAAGGGAGGAGAAGGGTCGCCGAGAGCGGCGGATCTCCTCCGTTTACCGAACCGACACGCACGAGGACGGCGTGTGCGGCGCGTGCGCACGTTGCGAGGGGAAGCCGTCAGTCGACGCTGACCGGGTCTGGTCGCTGGGCGTGCACGACGCCGGTGTCGACGCCACGGCGCTCGCGCGAGCGGTCGATCGAGAACGACAGCAGCGCGAGCAGGATGCCGGCCACGGCCAGCACAGCGCCGACGACGATCGGCGACAGGTAGCCCAGCCCGGCGGCGATCGTCAGCCCGCCGAGCGCAGCACCGGACGCGTTCGCGATGTTGAGCGCCGAATGGTTGAGGGCGGCCGCGATGGACTGACTGTCGTGCGCCACATCCATCAGCCGGGTCTGGATGGTCGGCGAGAGGGCCGAGCACGCGCCCGACACGACGAAGATCGACACCAGCAGGCCGACGATGGTGGATGCCGTCAGCCACAGCACCGCCAGGCCGACCAGGAGGATGGCGAAGAACAGCAGCATGCTGTTCCTGACGCTGTGATCGGCGGCCCGCCCACCGATCAGGTTGCCCACGGTCATGCCGAGCCCCGCGACGACGAGGACGAACGGCACGGTCGCCTCCGGCATCCCGGTCACCGTGGTCACGATCGGGGCGATGTACGTGTAGACGGCGAAGAATCCACCGAAGCCGATCGCACCGATCCCGAGCGCCAACCACACCTGAAGCCGTGTGAACGCGCGCAGCTCGTTCCGCATCGTGGCCCTGGCGTTCCCGGCCTGCCAGGGCACCAGGAGCGCGACAGCCACGAAGGTGAGAGCGAAGATGGCGGCGACCACGAGGTACGCGATCCGCCAGCCGCTGTGCTGGCCGACCCAGGTGATCGTGGGGACACCGATCACGTTCGCGATCGTCAGCCCGGACAGCACGAAGGCGACCCCGCGGCCGCGCTTGCCCGGCCCCATCAGCGAGGCTGCGACGAGGGAGGCGATGCCGAAGTACGCGCCGTGCGGCAGGGCGGAGATGAACCGCGCCAGCATGACCAGTTGGAAGGTCGGGGCGACCGCCGACGCGATCGTGCCGACGGTGAAGGCGACGAGCAGCCAGAGCAGCAGCTTCTTGCGCGGCCAGCGCGCCGCGAAGGCGGCGATCGTCGGGGCTCCGACGACCACGCCGAGCGCGTAGGCCGAGATGATCCAGCCGGCCTGTGCGTTGGCGGCGGTCGGCGAAGCGGCGTACACCTGCGGCAGCAGGTCGTGCGCGATGTTGGGCAGCAGGCCCATCGCGACGAACTCGGTCGATCCGATGCCGAAGCCGCCGAGGGCGAGCGCCAGCAGCGCAAGACGAATACGGGCCGACGACAGCTTCGTCGGCCCGTCAAGAGATGGGGTCACCCACCCAGCCTATATCGAATCGTTTCGACCCGTTGCCATCGCGGCGACCGTCTGTTCGTGGAAGAACTCCGCGACGTCGACGTCGCGGGTCTCCTCCGGACCGGAGACGCTCGTGCGAACCGCGCCGATGATCGCCACGATCACGCACCCGAGGAGGACCCCGCCGACCAGCACGCCCGCCATGGCGAGGAAAGGGCCGAAGGTGACGAACAGCCCGAAAACGACGCTGACCAGGGTGTAGACATCCATTTCAGTCCTGCCGCTCCAGTGCGGCCTCGAGCCGCTGCACCTTGCCGTCGAGCTCGCCGGAATAGCCCGGACGGATGTCGGCCTTCAGCACGAGCGACACGCGCGTCCCGAACCGGCCGACCGCTTCGGTCGCCCGGCGAACGACATCGAACACCTCGTCCCACTCGCCTTCGATGGTCGTGAACATCGCATCGGTGTGATTCGGGAGGCCCGACTCGCGCACGACGCGAACGGCCGCAGCGACGGCGTCGTGCACCGACGCATCCGCCCCTTCGCCACCGCTCGGGGCCACAGAGAATGCCACCAACATGATTTCTCTCCTCTCTCGGCGCCGGGTGAAACGCTCGGCGCAACGTCAGCGCGGGTCGCCGCCGACCGGTTCCGCGTGGGCGCCCGGCGCTGAGCGGAAGGGCCACGCGTGGGCCGGGACGAGGTCGCCCGCCGCTTCCTGACGGTGCCGCCGTCGCCAGAGTGCGACGATCGTCCATCCCAGGATGACGAAATACATGAGGTTTCGCAGCGTGAGCACGCCGACCATCGCCGGGTCGGGCACGAGCAGCCAGTCGTACAGGAACGGGTAGAACAGCTGGGTCAGCCCGGCGGTGACCAGCACCAGGATCGCCGGGGTGCGGAATCCGCGACCCTGGTAGGCGAGCCCGATCACGACCGGTGCGGCCAGCCACACCACGTACTGCGGTGAGCCCACCTTGTTGAACGCGATGAACGCCGTCACCAGGGCCAGCGACAGTTCCGGCAGGATGCGCGTGTACGGAGTGCCGCGGCGGAGGGCGCGCACACCGATGAGTGTCACGACCAGGGCCGTCACCGCGAACAGCGGATTCATGAGCGACCCGGCGGCGCCCGTCCCCTGACCGCTCACCTGGAAGGTCAGCAGCCGGTGGTCGTAGTAGACCTCCGACCCGGGAACATGGAACGCGGCCTGCCACATCCAGATCGTGCTCACCGGCGCCTCGATCTGCAGGCCGCGGTCGGTCTGCATCGTGATGAAGCTCAGGATGTGCCACCCGGCGCCGAAGATCAGGGGGACGGCCGCGATGATGGCGGACGTGATCACGGCGACGAGCACGATGTGCCAGCGCGAGCGGAGCGCCACGACGGCGGCGAGCAGGATGGCGGCCGGCCAGACCTTGATCCACGTGGCCGCGGTCAGCACCACGACGGCCGCGCGCTCGTGGAGCGTCAGCCAGAGCAGCCCGACGATCGCCAGCGATGCGGACACGGCATCCAGCCGGCCCACGGCGATCGGGCCGAGCAGCAGCAGGAATCCGAGCCACCACCAGGCGGCGACCATCCGCCGCGGCTCGCGCCCGACGATCAGCACGGCGAATGCGGCCGCGTTGAGCAGCAGCACCATGTTCAGCCAGGCCCAGACGTAGCCGCCGTCGCCGAACAGCAGCGGCAGCATGATCGGTACGATCGCGCCGAACGGGTAGACCCAGTCGGAGTTCACGCCGACGATCTGGGTGCCCTGCGACGCCAGTTCCGCCCACGGCTTGTAGACGAGGAAGACGTCGCCGAGGCCCTTGCCCTGGTCGAGCGCGAGGCCGCTGATGATCAGGTGCACGGCGAGGAACGCGATCCACAAAGCGAGCGGACTGTGAACCACTCGGTGGAAGGTGCCCGGCTCGGCTCCCGGGGTCGCCTCGGCGCGCACCGGCGCCGTTTCCATCCCCATAGCGCCACATCCTATGGGATGCGCCGAACGCGGTCGTGAACTCTGGCCGCTATCCGTCAACCGGCAGCCCGGACGAGGTCTCGTACGACGCCGGCGAGGCCGCCGACGATGTCGAGGGCGACGATCGGACCGCCGTCCGAGACGCGCTCCCCCGCCCGCCCGTGCAGCCAGGCCGCGGTCGCGCCGAGTGCGGCAAGGGCCGCGTGATCGTTCTCATCGATCTCACGGGCGTGCGTCGCCACAAGAGCGCCGAGCACACCGCCCAGCACGTCCCCGCTGCCGGCAGTGGCGAGCCAGGCCGGCCCAGCGGTGACCGCGTACCGCGGTCCGCCCGGGGCCGCGACGTACGTCGTGTGCCCCTTCAGCAGCACCGTCACGCCCAGGCTCTCCGCGGCGCGCACCGCCCAGTCGCCCGGGTCTGCTGCGATGTCGTCAGCGGTCACCGCGTCGGAGTCGTCGTCGGCCCCCGCAGCGAGCATGGTCGCCAGTTCGCGGTAGTGCGGTGTGACGATCACCGGAGCCGACGCCTGGCCGATCAGATCGAGCGCTCCGGCGTCGACCACCAGCGGCCGGCCGTCACGCAGTGCCGCGCGCAGTCGCTGCGCGTCGTCGTCCGGTCGTGCCGCCGCATCCATCCCGGACCCGATCAGCCAGCCCTGCACCCGGCCGGGCGCCGTGACGACCTCCGGCCGGCGGCGGATCACCAGATCGGACGGCCGGTCCGCCCCCAGGTACCGGATCATCCCGACGCCCGTGCGCGACGCACCCTCGACACCGAGCACGGCCGCGCCAGGGTAGCGGTCGGAGCCGGTCACCACCCCGAGCACGCCGCGCGAATACTTGTCGCTCGACTCCTGCGGCACGGCGACCCACGCCGCAGCATCCTGCTCGTCCCAGCTCTGCCATCCTGTCACCGGTCGCCTCCGCTCCGTCGTGCCATCCGTGACCCATAGAACCCCTACGGACCTCACGATAGGTTGAGAGCATGGCGATCAGCATCCCCGGAAAGGTGATCGTGTTCGACTACGGCGAGGTCATCTCGGTGACCCCGACGCCGGAGGACCGCGCGGCCCTGGCAGAGCTGGCGGGCGGCGACGCCCACGTGTTCTGGCCGGCCTACTGGCGGCACAGGGATGCGCTCGACCAGGGCACACTCAGCATCCAGTCGTACTGGCGCGGCATCGAGCGGGAACTCGGCGAGAGCTGGGGCGACGCGACCATCCACCGGCTGTGGCTGGCCGACTTCCGGAGCTGGCTCACCATCGACCACGACACCCTCGAGGTGCTGCTCGAGCTCAAGGCGGGCGATACCCGGATGGCGTTGCTGTCGAACGCGGGCCGCGACTTCGGCTCGTACTTCCGTCACGGCGCGCTGGGCGACCTCTTCGAGAAGGTCTTCGTCAGCGGCGAGCTCGGCACCATCAAACCGAGCCGGGAAATCTTCGAGCATGTCTGCTCCGAACTCGGCGTCAGCCCTGAGCAGATGGTCTTCATCGACAACAAGGAGGCCAACGTGCGCGGAGCGGAAGCCCTCGGCATCGCCGGCCATGTCTTCACGAGTCCGCAGGACCTCCGGGCATATCTGGATGCTCTCGGGTCTTAGATAAAGGCATGCCCTCTCTTTTCGATCCCCTGACCCTGCGCGGCGTCACTGTCCGCAACCGCATCTGGACCTCGCCGATGTGCCAGTACTCGGTGCTCGACGAATCGGGCGTCCCCACCAGCTGGCACCTCGTGCACCTGGGCGCGTTCGCCACCGGGGGCAGCGGCCTGGTCTTCAGCGAGGCGACGGCCGTCAGCCCGGAGGGGCGCATCAGCCCGCGCGACACGGGGATCTGGAATGACGAGCAGCGGGACGCCTGGAAGCCGATCGTGGCCTTCATCGAGGAGCAGGGCGCTGTCCCGGGCATCCAGCTCGCCCATGCCGGCCGGAAGGCATCCAACTGGCCGGCCTGGGGCTTCGACGGGAAGACCGGAACGGTCCCGGAGAGCGAGGGCGGCTGGCGGGCCGTCGCCCCCTCCCCCGTCGCGTTCGAAGGCTTCGATGTGCCGGAAGAGTTGGACGCGGCCGGGCTGGACAAGGTCGTCGACGACTTCCGCGCGGCCACCCGTCGCTCGCTCGAGGCGGGCTTCCGCGTACTCGAGATCCACGCAGCGCACGGCTACCTGCTGCACCAGTTCCTCTCCCCGCTCTCGAATCAGCGGACCGACGAGTACGGCGGCTCGCTGGAGAACCGCGCGCGGCTCCTGCTGCGCGTCGTCGCGGCGGTCCGCGAGGAGGCCCCGGACGCTCCCCTGTTCGTGCGCTTCTCCGCGAGCGACTGGACCGAGGGCGGCTGGGACGAGCACCAGACGGCCACCGTCGCCGCGTGGGCGCAGGAGGCAGGCGCCGACTTCTTCGACATCTCCAGTGGCGGCATCCAGGCCGGCATCCGCATCCCCGTCGAGCCGGGCTACCAGGTACCGTTCGCGCACCACGTCCGCAGCACGTCCGAGGTGGATGTGAGCGCGGTCGGGCTGATCACCACGGCGGAGCAGGCGGCCGAGATCGTGGAAAGCGGCCAGGCGGACGCGGTGATGCTGGCGCGCGAACTCCTGCGCGACCCGCACTTCCCGCTGCGGGCGGCGCACGAGCTCGGCGTCGAGATCGGTTACTGGCCGCCGCAGTACCTGCGGGCACGCTGGCGGCGCTGAGTCGACCGGGGCGGCCCGGTCAGGCCTCCTGGGTCAGGCAGAGGTAGTTGCCCTCGCTGTCCTGGAACCACGCCGACCGGCCCATGTCGTCGGTCGCGATCCCGTTCTCGGTGTGCAGTCCGGGGAAGTCGTAGTCCGCGAAGACGACACCCCGCTCCCTGAGGCGGCCCATCGCGGCCTCGATGTCCGCGACCAGCCAGCACATCGCCGTGTTCTGCGCTGTTCCGGCGTTCGCGGTCTCGTACACGAAGATCTTGCTCTCCGACCCGGTGCCGTACAGCACCCCTCCTTCGGTGGTCCGCTCCGGTTCGAGCTCCAGCTTGTCGCGGTACCACTCGGTGGCCCGCTTCAGGTCGGAAGCAGGAAGGACGGAGTATGTGACAGATGACTCCAACATGGTGATTCCTCCTTCATCCGGGCCGGATGCTACGCCGCTCGGCGCGCCGGCGGACTACTGGAATCGGTCGTCTAGGAGCCGCCCATCCGGCCTCGTTATACTGGCGGGCACATGGACGACCCTCCCTCTCGTAGCCCATTCGCTCCGGCACGCCCGCCCCTGAGCGTGCGAGGTGACCATCGTGCTGTCTGAGTGGGTCCTGCTCGGCGTCGGCCTCCTCTTGACCATCGGCACCGGCCTCTTCGTCGCGAGCGAGTTCGCGCTGGTGAACCTCGATCGCGGTGACCTGGAGGCCCGCCGCGACCGCGGTGAGTCCCGGCTCACCATGACCATCGCTGCGCTGAAGATCACCTCGACACACCTGTCGAGCGCCCAGCTCGGTATCACCCTCACGACGCTGCTGACCGGTTACACGATGGAGCCGGCCATCAGCTCCCTGCTGCACGACCCGCTGACGGCGACCGGTCTGCCGTCGGGTGCGGTGATGCCGATCGCGACCATCGTGGCGATCGTCGTGGCGACGCTGCTCTCCATGATCCTCGGCGAGCTGGTGCCCAAGAACTTCGCGCTCGCTCTGCCCCTGGCCACGGCCCGGGTGGTGATCCCGTTCCAGACGGTCTTCACCACGGTGTTCCGCCCGTTCGTGGCCCTGCTGAACGGCACGGCGAACGGATTCCTCCGGCTCCTCGGCGTCGAGCCGAAAGAGGAGCTGTCGGGGGCCCGCACCGCCGACGAACTGTCCAGCCTCGTGCGACGGTCCGCGAGCGCCGGCCTGCTGGAGGAGGATACCGCCACCCTGCTGAGCCGCACCCTCGCCTTCTCCAGCCGTTCCGCCTCCGACGTGATGACCCCGCGGCCGCGCATCGAGGCCGTCCAGCGCGCCGACCCGGCCCAGGCGGTCAGCGACCTCGCCCGCAGGACCGGGTACTCCCGGTTCCCCGTCATCGGCGACGACATCGACGACGTCCTCGGCGTCGTGCACGTGAAGCAGGCGGTGGCCGTGCCGCGCCAGCGTCGCGGTCGCGTCCCCGCGTCCGCATTGATGACGGACGCCCTGCGCGTACCCGAGACCATGGGCCTGGACACGCTCCTCGGTGAGTTGCGCGCCCGCGGCTACCAGCTCGCCATCGTCGTCGATGAATATGGCGGAACCTCGGGCATCGCGACCCTGGAGGACCTGGTGGAGGAGATCGTCGGCGAGGTCGCCGACGAGCACGACCGCACCCGCGCCGGCGTCATCCGCGGGCGCGACTCGATCACCTTCCCCGGCATCCTGCGCCCGGACGAGCTGGAGGAGCGCGCGAGCGTCACGGTTCCGGAGGACGGGCCGTACGAGACGGTCGCCGGTTTCGTCATGAACGAGCTGGGGAGGCTGCCGAAGGTCGGCGACGAGGTCGCCATCGACGGCGGCACCCTGCGCGTCGAGCGCCTCGACGGCAGGCGTGTCGACCGCATCCGCTACACGCCCGATCCGGTCGCGGTGGCCGACGCCCCGAACGGCGAGGAGGCCACCCATGAGTGACTGGGCCGGACTCGCCTGGCTGGTCGTGCTGCTGGCCGTCAACGCGTTCTTCGTCGCCGCCGAATTCGCCGTGATCTCGGCCCGTCGCTCGCAGATCGAGCCGCTCGCGGAGCGCGGCAAGCGCAGCGCGAAGACCGCGCTGTTCGCCATGGAGCACGCCACGCTGATGCTGGCGACGACCCAGCTCGGCATCACCGTCTGCTCGCTGCTCATCCTGAACGTCTCCGAGCCGGCGATCCACCACCTGCTGGAGGGGCCGCTGCACGCCACGGGGTGGTCCGAGGAGGTCATCGGCACGATCGCCTTCATCGTGGCGCTGGTGGTGGTGTCGTTCCTGCACGTCGTCTTCGGCGAGATGGTGCCGAAGAACATCTCCTTCTCGATGCCCGACAAGGCTGCCCTGCTGCTCGCACCTCCCCTCGTCGGGATCGGGCGCGCTGTCCGGCCGATCATCGTGGCGCTGAACGCGAGCGCAAACGCCGTTCTTCGCCTGTTCCGGGTGGAGCCGAAGGACGAGGCGGCGAGCACCTTCACCCTCGACGAGGTGGCGACGATCGTCTCCCAGTCGACCAGGGAGGGTCTGCTCACCGACCGGACCGGAGCGCTGACCGCGGCATTCGAGTTCACGGAGAAGAAGGTCCGGGATGTGGCTGTCGCGCTCGACGCGCTGGTCACCCTCCCCCTGGCGCCGACCCCCGCCGACGTGGAGAAGGCGGTCACCAAGCACGGCTTCTCGCGCTACGTCGTCCCCGACGCCGACGGCGAGCCGACCGGCTACCTCCACCTGAAGGACGTGCTCGATCTGGAGGAGACCGGCTTCGAACTGCCCGTGCCCGCCAAGCGCATCCGCCGCCTGGTCACGGTGTTCTCCGGAAGCGACGTGGAGGACGCCCTGGCGACGATGCGGCGCTCCGGCAGCCACCTGGCCCGCGTGGTCGACAACGAGGGCGCGACCGCCGGCGTGCTGTTCCTTGAGGACATCATCGAGGAGCTCGTCGGCGAGGTCCAGGACGCCACCCGGCGATCCTGAGGCCTGCGTGCGCCGCCGTTTGTAACGTCGGCGGCTGCGCGCGCAGGCGCAATCGTTCCGAACGACCGCAGTCGCGGCGCCGCATTACCAGCTGACCGGCAGCGCCTTGCCCTCTTCGTAGCCCGCGGCCGACTGGATGCCGACAAGAGCGCGCTCGTGGAACTCCAGAAGCGTCCGCGCTCCGGCGTAGGTGAACGAGCTGCGGACACCGGTCGTGATCATGTCGAGCAGGTCTTCGACCGAGGGGCGGAGCGGGTCGAGGAAGATCCGCGAACTGGAGATCCCCTCCGCGAAGAGCTCCTTGCGGGCCAGGTCGTACGCGTCCAGCCGCTCGAAGCGTCCCTTGACCGCCTTGGTGGATGCCATGCCCCAGCTCTCCTTGTAGAGGGCGCCGTTCGCATCCCGGTTGAGCGTTCCCGGCGCCTCGATCGTGCCGGCGAACCAGGAGCCGATCATGACGGAGGCGCCGCCCGCGGCGAGCGCCAGCGCCACGTCGCGCGGGTACCGCACACCGCCGTCCGCCCAGACGTGGGCGCCGAGCTCCCGTGCGGCGGCACTGGTCTCGAGCACCGCCGAGAACTGCGGACGCCCGACCGCGGTCATCATCCGGGTGGTGCACATCGCACCGGGGCCGACGCCGACCTTCAGGATGTCGGCGCCCGCGTGCACCAGGTCGCGTACGGCCTGCTCGGTCACGACGTTGCCCGCGACGATCGGCAGCCCGAGGTCGAGACCCTTCACGGTGCGGATGGCACGGAGCATGCCGTCCTGGTCGCCGTGCGCCGTGTCGACGACGAGCACGTCGACACCCGCGGCGGCCAAGGCCTTCGCCTTGCCCGCGACGTCGCCGTTGATGCCGACCGCCGCTGCGACTCGCAGCCGGCCGCTCGCGTCGAGGGCGGGCGTGTAGATGGTGGAGCGCAGCGCGCTGCGCTTGGAGAGCGTTCCGACGATGCGACCGTGGTCGAGCACCGGCGCGAACTCGAGGCCCGCCGCATCCATCACCCGGAACGCCGACTTGCCGTCTGTCACGTCTTCGGCGTCGAGCGACGTGAGTGCGCCGTGCAGGAGGTCACCGATCCGGGCGTCCGGCAGCGCGGAGCCGAGCTGGATGGCCGCCAGGCAGCCTAAATAGTCGCCGTTCGCGTCGCTCACCACGATGCCGTGGCCCTCGACGGCGGGGACGCGCCGGAGCACGTCGGCGACCGACTCCTCCGGGCGCGCGTCGTACGGCGTGTCCAGCATCACCGGCTGTGCCTTCACCCAGCGGATCGCGTCGTCCAGGTCCTGCAGGTGCATGTCCTGCGGCAGCACCCCCAGGCCGCCGCGGCGCGCGAGGGTCGCGGCGAGCCGCTTGCCGGTCACCGAGTTCATGTTGGCGGACACGATCGGGATGGTCGCGCCGCTGCCGTCGTTCGGCGCGAGCGACACGTCGAGACGGCTGGTGACGTTCGACCGCGACGGCACGAGGAACACGTCGGAGTAGGTGAGGTCGTGGCGCGGCGAGGTTCCATAGAACTGCATGGGAATAACGGTATCCCGCTCGGCTGAGCGACCGCACCCGGGCGCCGATGGGATTAGGCTTGATGCTCGGATGGAAGCGGGCGGTTCGAAGCCGCTCGGTCATGAGAAATCAACGGAGAGAGTGGGCGATCGGCTGTGTCGAGCCAATTGACCGGAGTGGGAACCGACGACGGCTCCTCAGGAGAATTCGGGGCCAACGAATGGCTCGTCGATGAGCTGTACGAGCAGTTCGTCCAGGACAAGAACTCGGTCGACAAGTCGTGGTGGCCGGTCCTCGAGAACTACCACCAGGCTGTGAAGGACGACTCGATCGCATCGCCGAACGAGACATCGACCCCGAGCGAGACGCCCGCCCCGACCCCGGCCGAGCCCAGCGTCCCCACGCCGTCGGAGCCCACGGTGCCTGCACCCGCCGAGCCGACAGCGCCCAGCCCGTCCGAGCCGTCGACACCGGTCCCGCCCGCCGGCGGAGGCGCCCCGGCACCGCACCCGAACGAGCCGAAGCCCGTCACCACCCCCATCCCGGTGATCGGCCAGCAGCCGGTCGCACGCACCACATCCGTGGCCCCGAAGCCGCAGCCGGTCCCGGCCGACGCGCCGGTCACCGCCCCCAACGCCACCCTGGAGGCGGCGGAGGAGGACAAGGTCACCCCGCTTCGTGGCATGTCGAAGACGCTGGCGACCAACATGGATGCGTCGCTCACGGTCCCGACGGCGACCAGCGTCCGCACCATCCCGGCCAAGCTGATGATCGACAACCGCATCGTCATCAATAACCACCTCAAACGTGCGCGCGGCGGCAAGGTCTCGTTCACGCACCTCATCGGCTGGGCGCTCATCCAAGCGCTCAAGGAGTTCCCGAGCCAGAACGTCTACTACGACGAGGTCGACGGCAAGCCGTCGGTCGTGGCCCCGGCGCACATCAACCTCGGCATCGCGATCGACCTGCCGAAGCCGGACGGCACCCGCGCCCTCCTGGTGCCGAGCATCAAGCGCGCCGACACCATGGGGTTCGGCGAGTACCTCGCCGCATACGAAGAGCTGGTCGGCAAGGCGCGCAACAACAAGCTCGCAGCCGGCGACTTCGCCGGCACCACTCTCTCCCTCACCAACCCGGGCGGCATCGGCACGGTGCACTCCGTCCCGCGCCTGATGAAGGGCCAGGGCTGCATCATCGGCGCCGGGGCGCTCGAGTACCCGGCCGAGTTCCAGGGGTCCAGTGAGAAGACGCTCGCCGGCCTCGCCATCGGCAAGACCATCACGCTCACCAGCACGTACGACCATCGCGTCATCCAGGGAGCTGGCTCCGGCGAGTTCCTGAAGATCGTGCACGAGATGCTGATCGGCAAGCGCAGCTTCTATGAAGACATCTTCGCCGAGCTCCGCATCCCGTACATGCCGATCCATTGGAACCCGGACATCTCGGTCGACCTGGCCAGCGCCGTCGACAAGACCGCTCGCGTCCAGGAGCTCATCAACTCGTACCGCGTCCGCGGCCACCTCATGGCCGACATCGACCCGCTCGAATACAAGCAGCGCACCCACCCCGACCTCGAGATCGAGAGCCACGGCCTCACCTTCTGGGACCTCGACCGCGAGTTCGTCACCGGCCAGTTCGGCGGCGACCGCCGCAAGATGAAGCTGCGCGACATCCTCGGCGTGCTCCGCGACTCCTACTGCCGCACGGTCGGCATCGAGTACATGCACATCCAGGACCCGGCCCAGCGCAAGTGGTTCCAGGACAAGCTGGAGCGCCCCTACGAGAAGCCCACTCACGACGAGCAGCTGCGAATCATGGGCAAGCTCAACGAGGCCGAGGCGTTCGAGACCTTCCTGCAGACCAAGTACGTCGGCCAGAAGCGCTTCAGCCTCGAAGGCGGCGAGTCCACGATCGCGCTGCTCGACTCCATCCTCCAGGGTGCCGCAGAGGCCGGGATGGACGAGGTCGCCATCGGGATGGCGCACCGCGGCCGCCTCAACGTGCTGACCAACATCGCCGGTAAGACGTACGGCCAGATCTTCCGCGAGTTCGAGGGCACGCAAGACCCGCGCACGGTGCAAGGATCCGGCGACGTGAAGTACCACCTCGGCACCGAGGGCACCTTCAAGGGCGCCGGCGGCGAGGAGATCCCGGTCTACCTCGCGGCGAACCCGTCGCACCTGGAGGCCGCCGACGGCGTGCTCGAGGGCATCGTCCGGGCCAAGCAGGACCGACGTCCGGCTGGCACCTTCCTCACGCTGCCGATCCTCATCCACGGCGACGCGGCGATGGCCGGTCAGGGCATCGTGGTCGAGCAGATGCAGATGTCACAGCTGCGGGCGTACCGCACCGGCGGCACCATCCACGTCAACATCAACAACCAGGTGGGCTTCACGACGTCGCCCACCGAGGCGCGCAGCTCGATCTACTCGACCGATGTCGCGAAGACGATCCAGGCGCCGATCTTCCACGTGAACGGCGACGACCCGGAGGCCGTCGTCCGCGTGGCCGAGATCGCGTTCGCGTACCGCCAGGAGTTCAAGCGCGACGTCGTCATCGACCTCATCTGCTACCGCCGTCGCGGCCACAACGAGGGCGACGACCCGTCGATGACGCAGCCGTTGATGTACAGCCTGATCGAGGCCAAGCGCTCGGTGCGCCGCCTCTACACCGAGGCGCTCGTCGGCCGCGGTGACATCACCGAGGAGGAGTACGAGCAGGCGCACCGTGACTTCCAGGACCGCCTGGAGCGGGCGTTCATGGAGACGCACGCGGCGCAGACCAACTCGACCCCGATCCTCACCGCGCGCGACGCCGGCGACCTCAAGCAACCGGCCCAGCAGGACGAGCACGACAACGTGGGCGAGCCGGAGACGACCGCGGTCAGCGAGCAGGTCATCCACATGATCGGCGACGCCTTCAACAACCCGCCGGCCGGCTTCACCGTGCACCCCAAGCTGCAGCAGCTGCTCAACAAGCGCAGCGACATGAGCCGCAACGGCAACATCGACTGGGGCTTCGGCGAACTGCTCGCGCTCGGCACCCTGCTGCTGGAGGGCACCCCGGTGCGCCTCGCCGGCCAGGACGCCCGCCGCGGCACCTTCGTCCAGCGCCACGCCGTATTGCACGACCGGGTCAACGGGCAGGAGTGGCTGCCGCTCGCGAACCTGAGCGACAACCAGGCCAAGTTCTGGATCTACGACTCGCTGCTCAGCGAGTACGCGGCGATGGGCTTCGAGTACGGCTACTCGGTCGAGAGGGCGGATGCGCTCGTTCTCTGGGAGGCCCAGTTCGGCGACTTCGCCAACGGCGCCCAGATCATCGTCGACGAGTTCATCTCCTCGGCCGAGCAGAAGTGGGGCCAGCGGTCGTCGCTGGTGCTGCTGCTCCCCCACGGCTACGAGGGTCAGGGACCGGACCACTCCAGCGCCCGCATCGAGCGCTACCTGCAGATGTGCGCCGAGAACAACATGACCGTCGCGCGCCCGTCGACCCCGGCGTCGTACTTCCACCTGCTGCGCCGCCAGGCGTACGCCCGTCCGCGCCGTCCGCTGGTGGTCTTCACGCCCAAGGCGATGCTGCGCCTCCGCGGCGCGTCGAGCAACGTCGACGACTTCACCAGCGGTCGCTTCGAGCCGGTGATCGACGACCAGCGGATCACCGACAAGGATTCGGTGAAGCGTGTCCTGCTCCTGGCCGGGAAGCTCTACTACGACCTCCTCAACGAGTTGGAGAAAAACCCGAACCCGGAGATCGCTCTGGTGCGCGTGGAGCAGTACTACCCGCTCCCGGCCCAGGAGCTGAAGGCTGCCGTCGACTCCTACCCGAATGCGGAACTCGTCTGGGTGCAGGACGAGCCGGAGAATCAGGGCGCCTGGCCGTACATGATCCTGGAGACCTCCAAGCTCGGCCCGCGCCCGCTCGGCGTCGTCTCGCGCCCACCGTCGGCCTCCCCGGCCGCCGGCTCGGCCAAGCGTCACGCGGCGGAGCAGTCGATCCTCCTTCAGCGTGCGCTGACCCTGTGACGGTTTCTTCGTAACGCACGTCGAACGGTGAGTGGATGCTCGAATCCGCGCCGAGTGGTGACATGATGTCGCGACTCGGCGGAGGCGATCCGGAACGTCCCACAGACTTTCACTGCTGTCGGCGAGAGGGTGCGACGGCGTAGCGTGGGTTCATGCCCGTTGTGACGAACCACCGCCTCGGAGAACCGTGCTGGGTCGACTACGCCAGCACCGACGTACCGCGCGCCCGCGACTTCTACGCGAGCCTGTTCGGGTGGACTGCCGACACGGCCGGTGAGGAGTACGGCGGCTACGTGACCTTCCGGCGGGACGGACGCGCCGTTGCGGGCCTCGGGCCGGTGATGGGTGACGCGCAGGGCGACTCCTGGCTCACCTACCTCCTTGTCGATGACGCGGAAGCCTCCGAGAAGGCGGCCCTCCAGGCCGGCGCACAGGTGATCGCCCCCACGATGACGGTGGGCGACCAGGGCAGGCTCGCAGTGATCGCCGACCCCGGCGGCGCGGTGGTCGGTCTCTGGGACCCGGAGCAGCACCGCGGCTTCGAACTGGTCGCCGAGGTCGGCGGGCTGTCGTGGCATGAGCTGTACGCCCGCAGCTATGCGGAGCAGGTCGAGTTCTACACCCGGGTCTTCGGCTGGAACACCCAGGTGCTCAGCGACACGGCGGATTTCCGCTACGCGACGTTCGGCGACCCCACCTCGCCGAGCGGCGGCGTGTACGACGCGAACGGCATGCTGCCGGAGGGCGTCCCGTCGCACTGGGTCGTCTACTTCGGCGTCGCCGACGCCGCCGCCGCATCCCAGCGCGTCGTCGAACTGGGCGGAACGGTCATCCGCGACCCGTGGGACAGCGAGTTCGGCCGCTTCGCGCAGGCCACCGACCCGCTCGGGGGGCTGTTCTTCCTGCACGAGATCGGCTCGGGCAGCGCCGCCTAACCCCGCCCGAGCCGCACATTTGCCCCAAATCGGCGCTTACGCGGCCCCAAAGGGCACATTTGGGGCAAATCGGCGCTTACACGGCGGCATAGCGCACATTTGGGGCAAATCGCGGCTAGACGTTGGGGGGCGCGGAGGCGCGGAGGTCAGTGCGCAGTCGCCTGGAAGGAGCGGATGCGCAGCAGCACCTCGGTGCGCAGCTCCTCCGGAGCGGTCTCCTTGCACGCGCGCTGTACGACCTCGGTCAGCACCACGTTCAGGTGCGCTTCGTTGGAGCACCCGTCGCAGTGCGCCAGGTGCTCGCGCACATCGGCAGCATCCTCGCTGCACAGCTCGTTGCGCAGGTACTCCTCGAGTTCGGCTTTCGCCTTCTCACAACCGCAGTCGGTCATCTCTTGCTCCTGGGGGTCTGCACGGCTGGGTCTCCCTGGACGGCGGAGAGCCCGCGCTCGTGCGCGTAGTCGGTCAGAAGCTCCCGGAGCATGCGACGGCCACGGTGGAGGCGGCTCATCACGGTGCCGATCGGGGTCTTCATGATGTCGGCGATCTCCTGGTAGGAGAACCCCTCGACATCGGCGAGGTATACGGCCAGCCGGAAGTCTTCCGGGATGGCCTGCAGCGCGTCCTTGACGGCGCTGTCCGGCAGGTGGTCGATCGCCTCGGCCTCGGCCGAGCGGCTGGAGGACGAGGACATGGATTCCGCGCCTCCGAGCTGCCAGTCCTCGAGCTCGTCGATCGTCCCCTGGTAGGGCTCGCGCTGCTTCTTGCGGTACGTGTTGATGAACGTGTTGGTGAGGATGCGGTAGAGCCAGGCCTTCAGGTTGGTGCCCTGCTGGAACTGGTTGAAGGCCGCATACGCCTTCACGAACGTCTCCTGTACGAGGTCTTGCGCGTCGGCCGGATTCCGGGTCATGCGCAGGGCGGCAGCGTACAGCTGGTCCATGAAGGGCAGGGCCTGCTCCTCGAAGAGGTGGCCCGTATCCTCGGTCTCGGTGCTCATCACCGGCCAGTCTAGTTGCGACGCCCGCACCGTGCCCCAGGGGGATACGTCGACGGCTTCATCGCGTGTGGTGACGCCTGGGGCGTCGAGCACGGCGGTTGCTGCCACGAGCTGATCCTTCCTGGTACGCGGAACACGGATAATCTTGACAACAATGCTGATCTCGAAATATTCCGCTCCGGACTTCGACCCGTACGGCGACAACCGCGTCGACGAGCCGAACACGCTGTGGCCTGCGCCCGTCGCCGGCGGCCCGGTCTCCGCGTCCGTCTCCCTGCCCGGCTCCAAGTCGCTGACCGCTCGGGAGCTGGTGCTCGCCGCCTTGGCGGACGGCCCGTCGCTGCTCCGCTCCCCGCTGCACTCGCGTGACACCGCCAACATGGTGGATGCGCTCCGCGCCCTCGGGGTCGGCGTCGATGAGAAGACGGGCGCCGGAGAGTTCGGCGCCGACCTCCTCGTCACTCCTGCGGAGGAGCTGCTCGGCAGCACCACCATCGAGTGCGGTCAGGCCGGAACCGTCATGCGCTTCGTCCCTCCGCTCGCTGGTCTCGCGCTCGGCCCGACCATGTTCGACGCCGACGACTCCGCCCGCGGCCGGCCGATGGGCGCGATCATCGCCGCCCTGCGGGCGCTCGGCGTGGACGTGAACGACGACGGCCGCGGCTCCCTCCCCTTCACCGTTCACGGCACGGGCAGCGTCGCCGGCGGAGCGGTCGAGGTGGATGCGTCCAGCTCCAGCCAGTTCGTCAGCTCCCTGCTGCTCTCCGCGAGCCGGTTCGAGGACGGCCTCGACCTGACGCACGCGGGTGAGCGGCTGCCCAGCCTCCCGCACATCGAGATGACGATCGCGGCGCTGGCGGCACGCGGGGTCACCGTCGAATCCCCCGAGACCGGGCACTGGATCGTCGCCCCCGGGACCATCGCGGCGCTCGACGTCGACATCGAGCCCGACCTGTCCAACGCGGCGCCGTTCCTGGCGGCCGCTGTCGTGACCGGCGGCTCGGTCACCATCACGGGCTGGCCGGAGTCGACCACGCAGGTCGGCGCCGACCTGGCGGAGCTGCTCCCCCTGTTCGGAGCGACCGTGAGTCGTGACGGCGACCGGCTCACCGTCACCGGACCGGAGCGCCCGAACGGCGTCACACTCGACCTGACCACCGGAGGCGAGCTGGCTCCCGCGCTCGTCGCCATCGCCGCCCTCGCCGACGGCCCGACCGAGATCACCGGAATCGGGCACATCCGTCACCACGAAACGGACCGCCTCGCCGCCCTCGCCGCCGAGATCAACGGCCTCGGCGGTGCGGTCACGGAGCTCGAGGACGGCCTGCGCATCGAGCCGCGCCCGCTTCACGGCGGCGTCTGGCGGAGCTACGAGGACCATCGGATGGCGACGGCCGGCGCGATCATCGGCCTGGTCGTCGAGGGCCTCGAGATCGAGAACATCGCGACCACGGCGAAGACGCTGCCTCAGTTCACCCAGCTCTGGACACGGATGCTGCAGGAAGGCACCGAACGGCGTGGCTGACAACACCGGGTCGTGGTGGGATGACGGCGAGGACGACGAGGAGCTCGACCGGTACGACGAGTCCACCATCCGCAGCCGCCCCAACCCGAAGGGCAACCGCCCGCGAACCAAGACCCGGCCCGAGCATGCGGGCGCCGAGATCGCGCGCGTGCTGGGCGTCGACCGCGGCCGGTACACGGTCCTGCTCGACGAGGACGGCGACGACGAGCGACAGGTGACCGCCGCCCGCGCCAGCGAGCTGCGCCGCAACCCGATCGTGAACGGCGACCGTGTCGCGGTCGTCGGAGACACCACCGGCGAAGAGGGAACGCTCGCCCGCATCGTCCGCGTCGAGCCGCGCACGACCCTCCTGCGCCGCAGCGCCGACGACACCGACGAGGTGGAGCGCGTCATCGTGGCGAACGCCGACCAGATGCTGATCGTCGTCGCGGCCGCGAATCCGGAGCCGCGCACCCGGCTGGTCGACCGCTACCTCGTCGCCGCCTACGATGCGGGGATCGAGCCGATGCTGTGCGTCACCAAGACCGACTTGGCCGATCCGGAGGACTTCCTCGCGAACTTCGCCGGCCTCGACCTCCCCGTCTTCACGAGCCGCCAGGACAGCATGCCGCTGCACGAGATCACCGCTGCCCTGGTCGGGCACGACACGGTCGTCGTCGGCCACTCCGGCGTCGGCAAGTCCACCCTCGTCAACGCCCTGGTCCCGAGCGCGCACCGCGCGACCGGACACGTGAACGTCGTCACCGGCCGCGGCCGGCACACGTCGTCGTCCACCGTTTCGCTCCGGGTCGAGGACGCCTCCGGCCGTCACGGCTGGGTCATCGATACGCCGGGCGTCCGCTCGTTCGGGCTCGGGCATGTGAATACCGACAGCATCCTGAAGTCCTTCACCGACCTGGCCGCGATCGCCGAGAACTGCCCACGGGGCTGCACCCACCTGCCGGACGCCCCGGACTGCGCGATCATCGAGGCCGTCGAGGAGGGGCGGCTCGGCGACGCCGGGCGGGCGCGGTTGGACTCCCTGCAGCGCCTGCTCACCACCTTCGCGCACTGAGGACGTTGCGGCCGATCGCTGCGTTCGCTGCCAGAATGGAGCTATGACGGATGTGCGACTCCAAGCGGGCGAGCAGGCTCCCGCGTTCAGCTTGACCGATCAGGACGGCACGGCGGTCTCGCTCGGCGACTTCGCCGGCGAGAACGTGATCGTGTACTTCTACCCGGCGGCCATGACGCCCGGCTGCACCACGGAGGCCTGCGACTTCCGCGACAACCTCAACTCGCTGAAGTCGGCCGGGTACCAGGTGATCGGCATCTCGAAGGATGCGCCGGCGCGGAACAAGGAGTTCCAGGAGCAGGAGGGCCTCAACTTCCCGCTGCTCTCCGACGAGGACCTCGCGGTGCACCAGCGGTACGGCGCCTACGGGGAGAAGAAGCTGTACGGCAAGACCGTGGAGGGTGTGATCCGGTCGACGTTCGTCGTCGACCCGGACGGCTCGGTGCGCCTCCCGCTGTACAACGTCAAGGCGACCGGGCACGTTGCGTCGCTGCGCAAGAAGCTCGGCATCGACGCCTGACCGCCATCGACGCCTGACCGGCTAAACCGGCAGCCGCGGGACCGAGGCGAGAAGTCGACGCGTGTAGGGGTCGCTCGGCGAGCCGAGCACCTCGGCCGTCGCGCCCTGCTCCACCACGCGACCGCCCTGGAGCACCACCGTTTCGGCGCACAGGGAGGCGACGACCCCGAGGTCGTGGGACACCATGACGACGGTCATCCCTTCGGTGACGGCGAGTTCGCCGAGCAGTTCGATGATCTGGATGCGCGTGGTCACATCCAGTGCACTGACCGGCTCGTCCGCCAGCAGCACCGTGGGGCGTGACACGATCGCCCGGGCGATGGCGATGCGCTGCCGCTGCCCGCCCGAGAACTCGTGCGGGTACCGTCTCGCGGCGTCCGCCGGCAGCGCGACCGCTTCCAGAGCGGCGGCGACCCGCTCGCGCGCGTCGGCGCCGGAGGCGACCCGCAGGGAGGCGAGCGGCTCGGCGACGATCCGGCCGACACTCTGCCGGGGGTCGAGGGACGAGTACGGGTCCTGGAAGACCGGCTGCACGGCGCGGCGGAAGCGCCGCAACTGCTCCCGGTCGCGTGGGTCGAGGGGTTCGCCGTCGAACAGCACCGCACCGCTCGTCGGCCGGGCGAGGCCGAGGAGGAGGGAGAGCGCCGTCGTCTTGCCGGCTCCGGACTCCCCTACCAGCCCGAGGCTCCGCCCGGGTTCGACGACGAACGAGACGTCGTCGAGTGCGGATGTCGCGGCTCGCCGGTAGCGGAATCCCGCCTCGCGCAGCTCCAGGATCGCCGTCATCGCACCTCCAGCGCCGCATCGAGCTCCCGCGCGCTGCGCAGGAGTTCGGCGGTGTACGGGTCGCTCGGGGCGCGCAGGAGCTGAGAGATGGGGCCCTCCTCGGCCATTCGACCGCCCCGGAGCACGATCGCCCTCTGCGCCATGCGCGACACGACGGCCAGATCGTGGCTCACGAACAGCAGGGACATTCCGCGCTCGGCGACCAGCCGCTCCAGGAGCGCGAGGACTTCTGCCTGAACGGTGACATCGAGGGCGGTCGTCGGCTCGTCCGCGATCAGCAGTCGAGGGCTGCAGGCCAGTGCCGCCGCGATGGCGACGCGCTGACGCTGTCCTCCCGAGATCTCCCAGGAGTAGGCGCGGGCGATGCGCTCCGGCTCGGGCAGGCCGACCTCGGCGAGCGCGTCGAGCACGGATCGTCGAAGCTCGTCGCCGCGGAGTCCCAGATGGCGTCGGAGCGGCTCGGCGACCTGCCGGCCGAGGCGCATCAGCGGGTCGAGAGCGGTCAGGGGTTCCTGGAAGACGGTGGAGGCGACGCGTCCGCGCAGCGGAACCAGGTCGCGCTCGCGCGCGCCGATGACCTGCACACCGTCGAGGAGGACGCTCCCCGATGCGGTCAGGCCGTCGGGGAGCAGCCCTGTGAGCGCGAACGACGTGAGCGACTTGCCCGACCCGGACTCACCGATCAGGCTCAGCCGCTCCCCCGGCGCGAGCCGGAAGGAGACGTCGTGCACGAGCGTCGCGCCGTCTCGTGTCGCGACGGAGAGCCCCTGTACCTCGAGGACCTGCGCATCGGCATTCATCGGGATCTCCTCCGCGTGGGGTCGGCCACGTCGCGCAGTCCGTCGGCGACCAGGTTCACGCCGATCACGAGCACGACGAGCGCCACACCCGGTGCGATCGCACCGACAGGAGCCGTGGATACCGTCCCTTGCGCCTCTTGCAGGAGCCGGCCCCACGACGCGTTCGGCGGAGGTGCGCCGAGGCCCAGATACGACAGGCTGGCCTCCGCCAGAACGGCGACACCGAACTGCAGTGCCAGGTTCACGCTCAGGGTGGGCCAGATGTTGGGCAGGATGTGGCGAGCGATGATCCCGGACCACGAGGTTCCCGACGTGCGGGCCGCGGTGACGTACTGCTGAGCGAGCACCCGCTTCGCGAGCACCCGGGTCAACCGGGCGACCACCGCGGACATCGCCAGACCGATCGCGACGATGGCCGTGCCGAGGGATGCCCCCTGCGCCGCGACGATCAGCATCGCGAGCAGAAGCGTCGGGAAGGCGATCAGGATGTCGAGGGCGGCGGAGAGCGTGTCGTCGACCCACCGGGTGGCGAACGCCGCAAGGAGCCCGAGCGTGATGCCGATGATCGCGCCGATCACGACCGCACCGAGGCCGACCGCCAGCGCAATCCGTGCGCCGATCATCAGCTGCGTCAGCAGGTCGCGCCCGAACCGGTCCGTCCCCAGCCAGTGCGCGCCGCTCGGCTGCTCCAACCGCGTCCCGGACGTGTCCGACTGCGCGTACGGCAGCCAGAAGAACGACACCACAGCGACGATGACGACGATCCCGACGAGCGTCAGTCCGATGCCGAGCGTCACCGAGCGCCGCGCACGCCTCCGGGGTCGCCCCACCGGCTCCGGTGCGGCCGCTTCGGTCGCCTGCTCCACGATCGCACTCATACGTTGCCCGAGATGCTGCGCCGCAGACGCGGGTCGACGAGCCGCTGAGCGATGTCGGCGAGGAAGCCGACGATCAGGACGAGCAGGGTGGAGACGAACAGGATGCCCTGGATGTTCGGATAGTCGTGCTGCTCGATGGCCTTCAGCAGCATGCTGCCCAGCCCGGGCAGCGTGAAGACGCTCTCCACCACGACGGCGCCGAGGAACGTGGTCGCCAGCTCGATGCCGAGCACCGAGATGACCGGAACGGCGCCGTTGCGCACGCCGTGAGCCCACATCGCGCGTGCGAAGCCGGAACCGAGCGCCCGTGCATTGCGCAGGTAGTCGCTGCCGATCACATCCAGCGTCGCACTCCGCACATACCGGGCGATGGAGGCGCTCATCACGATCGCGATCGTGACGACCGGCAGGGCCAGCGAGGTGAGCGCCGCCGACGGATCGGACCAGTCGTCACGCGGGAAGCCACCCGACGGGAACCAGCCCAGGGTGATGGCGAACACATCCACGAGCAGGATGCCGACCCAGAACACGGGGACGGCGATACCCAGCTGCGAGAACGCGGACAGCAGCACGCCGTACCAGCGGTCGGCCTTCCATGCGGCCACGAAGCCGATCGGCAGGGCCAGCACCAGCGCGAGGGCGAACGACAGCAGCGTCAGCGGGACGGTCACCGACAACCGCGCCGCGATCTCCGGGCCGACCGGGAGGGAGCTGATGAACGACTCCCCCAGGTTCAGGGTGAGGAGACTGCCGAACCAGCCGAAGAACTGCTGTAGCAGTGGCAGATCGCTGCCGACCTGACGCTGCGCCGCCGCGATCTGCTCTTTGGTCGCACCGACCGACAGCAGCGCGTTCGACGGGTCGCCCGGGAGCACGCGCAGAAGGAAGAACAGCACGACCATGGCCAGCACCAGCGACACCACGAGGAACGCGGTGCGACGCAGGAGGTAGAGAGCCATGATGTTTTAAGCGTAGATGCTCGGGGAGCCGGGCGACGGCTCCCCGAGCATCTGTGGATAATGCGCGGTTCGGGTTACTTCTTGACGATTCCGTAGGCGTAGAACTGCGAGTTCAGCCCGTTCACCGGGTAGCCGCTCACGCTGCTGTCCGCCACCACGATCTGCGGGTACAGGTACAGCCAGGCGCTCGCGGCGTCCTTCGCGATCTGCTCGTTGACCTGCTTCAGCTTCGCGGTCTGCTCGGCCGTCGTCGTGGACTGCTCTGCCTCGTTCACCCAGGCCGTCACCTGCGGGTTGTCGTAGCCCCAGTAGAAGTCCGGGTTGCCGTACCAGACCACGTCGCGGTCGTTCACGTGCTCCTGCAGGGTCGCCGTGAAGTCGTGGTTCTTGAAGACCTTCGTGTACCACTCGTCCGCAGAGATGGAGTTGATGGTGACGGTGACGCCCACCTTCGCCAGCTCGCTCTTCAGGAACTCGGCCACGGCCGGGTGCGGGTCGTACGTCGGGGTGTCCAGCGTGAAGCTGAAGCCGTTCGCGAAGCCGGCGTCCGCCAGCTCCTTCTTGGCCAGGTTCACGTCGTACGGGTTCACCTTGGTGAGGTCCTCGTACCAGGGGTCGCTCGGCGGCACCATCGAGCCGATCAGCGTGCCGTAGTCGCCCCAGATCGAGTTGAGGAGCTTCTTGGTGTCGATCGCCGAGTAGACAGCCTTGCGGACCTCGACGTTGTTGAAGGGCGCGACTTTGTCGTTGAACGCCAGCAGCTCCTTGGTCGTCGACTTGCCGTCGGAGATCGTGTAGTCCTTGTTGCCCGTGAAGGTGGCCAGCGCATCCGGGCTCTGGATGCTCGTCACGATGTCGACGTGCTTCGTCTGCAGCGCGTTCGAGAGGGCCGAGGCATCGGTGAAGTAGTCGAACTCCACCTCTTTGTTCTTGGCCTGGTCGCCCCAGTAGCCGCTCCAGCGCTCGAGGCTCAGCGAGCTTCCGCGCTTCCAGGTGCCCAGCTTGTACGGGCCGGTGCCGTCCTCGGCCGTCTTGTAGTTCGATGTGCCCGGGCCGTAGATCCAGACGTAGCTGAGGTTGTAGGGCAGCGAGATCGAGCGGGACTTCAGGCTGATCGTCACGGTCTTGTCGTCCGGAGTGTCGATCTTCGAGATGACCGCCAGCTGCGACTTGCGGGCCGACTGCGAGTCGGCCGCGGTGACGCGCTCGATGCTGCGCTTCACGTCGGCGCTGGTCAGCGCCTTGCCGGAGTGGAACTTCACCCCGTCGCGAAGCGTGAACGTGTAGGTGAGGCCGTCCGCGCTTGTCGCATACTTCGTCGCGAGCAGGGGCTCGACCTTGCCGTCGTCGGTCAGCTTGAACAGGCCCTCGTAGACGTTGCCGTTCAACGCCTCGGTGACGCCCTGGCCGCCGCCAGCCGTGTTGTCGAGGTTGACGGGCTCGTAGAGGGAGCCGATGGCGATGGACGCGTCGCTACCGCCGGCGCTGGACGACGAGGCGCCCGCGCATCCGGCGAGCGCCAGCGCCGAGGCGAGGCCGACCGCGAGGGTCGCGAACAGGGAAGACTTTTTCACAGAGGTGCTCCAGTGCTGTGGGGGTGTGGATGCTGGGGTGTGGATGTGACGAGCTCGCGGGCGGCCGTCGCTCAGGGCTGGGAGCCGCCGCGCTGTGTCGCCTCGCGCCGTGCAGCTTGGCGAAGGGCGACACGCTTCTCACCCGCGGTGACCGCGACGGGGAAGCGGTTGTTGCGCGGCGGCAGCGGACAGTTGTACTGGTCCGAGAAGCCGCACGGCGGCACGAAGGCCTGGTTGAAGTCGAGGACGACGCGATCGCCGTCGCGCTCGACGAAGAGGAATCGGCCCGACGCGTAGGTGCCCTCGTCGCCGTCGGCGCCGTTGCTCGGGTCGCCGAAGACGAGCAGCAGCGTCCCGTCGTCGTCGAAGGCACTCAAGGTGTAGTGGATGCCGTCGCGCTCGAATGCGATGTCACCGGGGACGACGAGGTCCCGGGTGAGGCCGTTGTCACGGATGTGCTCGAAGGGGATGGTGCGGTCGTCGCTGACCGGCGTGAAGGTCGCTTCGATCACCCAGCTGGGATCGAAGGGGAAGACGTCGATGGTCTCGAAGGCGCGGATCGCCGACGACGCGGCGTCCCAGAGGCGGATGCCGCGCTCGACCTCCCCGGTCTCCAGGCTCCTCCGCGTGAGCTCCGTCGCGGTGACCGTTTCGGCATGCCCCGCCAGAGCGTCCTGAGCGGTGGTGGTGTCGCCTGCGGCGAGCCAGCGGGTCTCGATCAGGGCGAGGTTGCCGGTCGGCGCGGTGACGCTGCGGAGGCGGTTCGACCGCCAGGCGTCCCAGCCGTCACGGGCGCGCTCGATGGTATCTGCGGATGCGGAGGGAAGTGTGGAGATATCAGTCACGATGTCGGTCATAACGCCCCCAGTCTGCGAGATGTTCCCCGATCGGGCCGATTCGTGTTGCTCAGTGTTGCTAGAGCTCAGTGTTGCTAGAGCTCAGTGTTGCTAGAGCTCAGTGTTGCTCCGGGTCCGTCGTGCGCGGGGTCGCACGCACCACCGACGGCAGCACCGCGAGCACGCCGGCAACCACTGCGGGGACCAGCAGCGCCCAACCCAGGTCCGGCCGCGCATACAAGCCCTCGAAGCATCCCACCGCCACCGCCAGCTGCAGGATCTGGATGGTCACCGTCGAGGCGCGCGCCCAGCTGCGCCGGCGAACGAGCGCGACGACCGTCGCGACGACCCAGACGGCGGCGAGGAACGCGAGCACCGTGATCGCGACGGCCGACGGGTACGAGTCCGGACGCACCGTGAGCAGGTCGATGAGCAGCCACACTGCGACCGCGAGAACGAGCACCGCCTCCAGTGCGACGAGCACTGTGAGCACGATCAGGAGCGCCGGCCGGCGGGAAACCGGCGTCGTCGCAGCACTGTCGGAGGCGACTCGGTCGCCGTTTCGCGGGTCGGGCACTATAGCATCCTGACGTTTCCGGCTCGTGTTCTCAGCGTTATCCCATACAAAACTATTGATTCGGAATAACTGCTATGGGAGCATGTTCTTCGGTCGAGTTTTCGCTCACAGGGTCGTGGGCAGGTCTGATTCCCCCGGATCTATGCACCCTGCAACCCGGCTGCTTACCTGCATTCTATGGCCCCCTCGGGTCTGGAACCCCAGTAAACAAGGAGCACATCTTCATGGATTGGCGCGACAAAGCCGCCTGCCTCACCGCGGACCCCGAGCTTTTCTTCCCGGTGGGCAACACCGGACCCGCGGTCGACCAGATCGACAAGGCGAAAGCGGTCTGCGCGCGTTGCACCGTTACGGAGATCTGCCTGCAGTACGCACTCGAGACCGGCCAAGACTCCGGCGTCTGGGGTGGCCTCTCAGAAGACGAGCGTCGCGCCCTGAAGCGCCGCGCTGCCCGGGCTCGCCGCGCCTCCTGAGGCCGGCACCACCCAACGGCTTCACCGTCGTGGCACGGCTTCCAACCGCGCACACGACATCGCCGAGGCGGCGCTCACTCACCTAGCACCGAGCGCCCCTCGGCTTTTTCACGTTCCGGTCAGATTTTGGTCAGGTAGCGGAGCGGAACCTCGATGGTGACCTCGGTTCCCTGACCCATCAGGGTGTGCCAGTCGATCGCGCCCCCGAGTTCGCCCTGGATGAGCGTACGCACGATCTGAGTGCCGAGGCCCGAGCCGACCTTGCCTTCGGGAAGGCCCGAGCCGTTGTCGACGACCTTCACGGTGAGCGACTCCTCCGAGCGCTTGGCGATGATCTCCACCTGACCCTCACGGCCGGCCAGGCCGTGCTCCACCGCGTTGGTGACCAGCTCCGTGAGAGCCAGCGCGAGAGGCGTGGCGAACTCGGACGGCAGGGAGCCGAATCTGCCGGACTTCTTCGGGTGGACGGTGGTCGTGTGGCTCGCCGCCACCTCTGCGACGAGGAGGAGGACACGATCGAACACGTCGTCGAAGTCGACGATCTGCGCGAGCCCGGTCGACAGGGTGTCGTGAACGACGGCGATAGCGGCGACGCGGCGCATCGCCTGGCTGAGCGCCTCGCGCGCCTCTTCGGAGTGGGTCCGGCGGGCCTGGATGCGGAGCAGCGATGCGACCGTCTGGAGGTTGTTCTTCACCCGGTGGTGGATCTCGCGGATCGTCGCATCCTTGGTGATGAGCTCGCGCTCCTGGTGGCGCTGCTCCGAGACATCGCGGCAGAGGACGATCGCACCGACGCGCTGTCCGCGGTTGCGGATCGGGATCGCGCGCAGCGACACCGTGACGCCGCGCGCTTCGATGTCGGTGCGCCACGGCGCACGGCCGGTGACCACGAGCGGAAGCGACTCGTCGACGGTGATGGTGCCGGCGAGCAAACCGGTCGTCACGGTGGCCAGCGACTCGCCCTCGAGCTCACCGGTGAAGCCCATGCGGTTGAACGCGCTGAGCGCGTTCGGGCTGGCGAAGGTCGTCGTGCCGTCGACATCCAGCCGGATCAGGCCGTCAGCCGCTCGCGGAGCACCGCGTCGCGGGGCGGCGGGCGCGCCGAGATCCGGGAAGTCCCCGGTCGCGATCATGTTGAACAGGTCGTTCGCGCACTCGTTGAAGGTGAGCTCCTGGCGGCTCGGAGTTCGCGCCTCGCTCAGATTCGTGTGGCGGGTGATGACCGCCACCGGTTCGTCGGCGGTGTCGGGCGAGTGGACGGACAGCCGCCTGATCACCGGGACGGCGCGGACGCGCGTCGGCGTCTCCTCGTACCAGTCCGGGGCCGACGTGTCGATGATCTGCTTGGACCGGTACGCGTCGGTCACCTGCTGCCGCCACTCGGGCTTGATCCGCTGACCGACGAAGTCGCGATAGAACAGCGTGGCCGCCGACGAGGGACGCGCGTGCGCAACCGCGACGAAGTCGTCATCGGCGGTCGGAACCCAGAGCACGATGTCTGCGAACGCGAGATCGGCGATCAGTTGCCAGTCCCCCACCAACCCGTGCAGCCACTCGACGTCCTCCTCGGAGGAGCGGCCGTGGGCGTGAACGAGATCGCTGAGGGTGGACACCACCCCATCCTAAACGGCCCATCCTCATCGATGACGGGAGTTATCCACAAGGCGTATATGCCCTGGACCGAGCGATGCGTCCCTGCTTGAGTGAGGAATCGCGCATATCACAGGTCTATTTCAACACGGACCACCGACACACCTCATCAGGGAGATCCATGCACCACTCCGCCCTCGCCCCGACGATGCCGACCGCGAGCCGATCGGTTGTGCTCCGGCGACCCAGGCCGTGGCCCACCGACGTGACGGTCGACCCTGCTCCGACCGACCGCGATGCCGACGACGTAGCGCCCATCGCCGAGTCGGGGAACCCGGACCCGGCGACCCTCTGCTCGAATCTGGCTCGCTGCGTCATCGAGATCCTGGCGGGCGCCCGTCCGCTCGACCAGATCGGCCGCTGGGTGAGCGACTCCGTGTACGTGCACCTTCTCCGGCGCACCATGCTGGCGGTCCGCACGCGCGCCGTCTCGACGGAGGACCCGCTTCGGCCGCGCATGACCATCGGCGACCCGCGGCTCGCGTTCCCGTCCGAAGGCGTCGTGGAGGCGGTCGTCCTGGTGCATCAGCCGGCCCGCTCCCGGGCGGTGGCGATCCGGTTGGAGCGTCACCGGGCGCGCTGGCGCGCGACCGCGATCAATGTGCTCTGAATCGCGGTCCGCGAACGGACGAACGGCGGCCCCTGAAGGGACCGCCGTTCGTTCGTCGTTCAGTGCTTCAGCGGGTCAAGCCGTCAGCGCTTCTTGGCCTGTGCCCGGCGCTCGGCGCGGTTCACGGGGGCCTCCTCCGAGGCGTCCACGCGCTGGCCGAAGGCTCCGCGCTGGGCGGCGCCCTGCGCCGGCGCGGCGGCCGCCGGAGCGGCCTGCTGCTGGGCGCGCTGCGCCCGCGCGGTCGCCGCCTGCTCGATCTGCCCGCGCTGGTCGCGGACCTCCACACCACCCTGCTCGGCGGGTGCGGAGTAGCTGAGCCGTCCGTCGCTCTCGCCGCGGGCGAGGCCCTTGGCTGCGACGGCGGGCGCTTCCACCTCGCCGGCGGCCTGGTTGACCTCGACCTCCAGGTTGAACAGGAAGCCGATGGTCTCCTCGCGGATGGCGCCCATCATCTGCTGGAACATGGCGAAGCCCTCGCGCTGGTACTCGACCAGTGGGTCGCGCTGCGCCATGGCGCGCAGGCCGATGCCGTCCTTCAGGTAGTCCATCTCGTAGAGGTGGTCTCGCCAGCGGCGGTCGATCACGGAGAGCACGACACGACGCTCGAGTTCACGCATGGCGGGTGCGCCGAGCGACTCCTCGCGCCGCTGATACGCGATGCGGGCATCGGACAGGATCTCCCGGCGCATGAAGTCGCGGTTGATCTTGCCCTTGTTGCCCGCCTCGGCGATGACCTCGTCGATGCTCACGCCCACCGGGTACAGCGTCTTGAGTTCGGCCCAGAGCGCATCGAAGTCCCAGTCGTCGCCGCTGCCTTCGCCGGTGTGCTGGTCGAGGATGTCGTCGAGCACGTCGGTCAGGAACTGCTGCACCCGCTCGTGGAGGTCGTCGCCCTCGAGGATGTGCCGGCGGTCGCTGTAGATCGCCTCGCGCTGGCGATTGAGGACGTCGTCGTACTTGAGGACGTTCTTACGGATCTCGGCGTTGCGCGCCTCGACCTGCGACTGGGCACTGCGGATGGCGCGACTGACGACCTTCGACTCGATCGCCATGTCGTCCGGGACGCTGGCGCGGCCCATCAGGCTCTCGGCCGCTCCGGCGTTGAACAGCCGCATCAGGTCGTCGGTCAGCGACAGGTAGAAGCGGCTCTCGCCCGGGTCACCCTGACGACCGGAGCGACCACGGAGCTGGTTGTCGATGCGTCGGGACTCGTGGCGCTCGGTGCCGAGCACGTAGAGGCCGCCGGCCGCCACGACCTTCTCAGCCTCTTCCGCGACCTGCGCCTTCACGCTGTCGAAGACCTCTTCCCAGGCGGCCTCGTACTCGTCCGGCGTCTCCACCGGCGACAGACCGCGTGCGTTCATCTCGGCGACCGCGATGAATTCCGAGTTGCCGCCGAGCATGATGTCGGTACCACGACCGGCCATGTTGGTGGCCACGGTCACCGCGCCGAGCCGGCCCGCCTGTGCGACGATCGCCGCCTCTCTGGCGTGGTTCTTGGCGTTCAGCACCTCGTGTCGGACACCCTTCTTGGCGAGCAGCCGCGAGAGGTACTCGCTCTTCTCGACGGAGGTCGTTCCGACCAGCACCGGCTGGCCCTTCTCGTGGCGCTTGACGATGTCTTCGACGACCTGGTCGAACTTCGACTTCTCGTTCTTGTAGACGAGGTCGGACTGGTCGAGGCGCTGCATCGGCTTGTTCGTCGGGATCGGGACGACACCGAGCTTGTAGGTGCTCATGAACTCGGCCGCCTCGGTCTCGGCGGTACCGGTCATTCCGGAGAGCTTCTTGTAGAGGCGGAAGTAATTCTGAAGGGTGACGGTGGCGAGGGTCTGGTTCTCGGCCTTGACCTCGACGCCCTCCTTGGCCTCGATCGCCTGGTGGATGCCCTCGTTGTAGCGTCGTCCGACCAGGATGCGGCCGGTGTGCTCGTCGACGATCAGGACCTCTCCGTTCATCACGACGTAGTCCTTGTCGCGCTTGAACAGGGCGTTCGCCTTGATCGCGTTGTTGAGGAAGGAGATCAGCGGGGTGTTCGCCGACTCGTACAGGTTGTCGATGCCGAGGTAGTCTTCGACCTTCTCGATTCCGGGCTCCAGCACGCCGACGGTGCGCTTCTTCTCGTCCACCTCGTAGTCGAGCTCGGGCGTGAGGCGCTTGGCGAGACTGGCGAATTCGTTGAACCAGCGGTTCGCCTCGCCGGATGACGGACCCGAGATGATCAGCGGGGTGCGCGCCTCGTCGATGAGGATCGAGTCGACCTCGTCGACGATGGCGAAGAAGTGGCCGCGCTGCACCATGTCGCTCGCCTGCCACGCCATGTTGTCGCGCAGGTAGTCGAAGCCGAACTCGTTGTTGGTGCCGTAGGTGATGTCGGCGGCGTACTGCTCGCGCCGTTCCTCCGGCGTCTGGCCGCTGAGGATCACGCCAGTGGACATGCCGAGAGCGCGGAAGACACGGCCCATCAGCTCCGACTGGTAACTCGCCAGGTAGTCGTTGACCGTGATGACGTGGACGCCGCGACTGGCGATCGCGTTGAGGTATGCTGCCGTGGTCGCGACCAGGGTCTTGCCCTCACCGGTCTTCATCTCGGCGATGTTGCCCAGGTGTAGGGCGGCACCGCCCATGATCTGCACATCGAAGTGCCGCATGCCCAGCGTGCGCTTGGCCGCCTCGCGGACGGCGGCGAACGCCTCGGGCAGGAGGTCGTCGAGCGACTCGCCGTTGCCGTAGCGCTCGCGCAACTCGACGGTCTCGTGCGCGAGTTCCTCGTCGGTGAGTTCGCTGAAGTCGTCTTCGAGGGCGTTGACGGCTTTCGCGTACGCCTCCAGTCGACGGAGGGTCCGGCCCTCGCCGACACGGAGGACCTTTTCAAGAACTGAGGCCACTGATGCACTCCACTTTTTGCTCGGTCGGACCGACGGCCCGGCGCCCCGACGGACGCGCGCCGGACGGCAGACTCCGCCGACGCTAGGGACATGCTACTTGTTCAGCCCGCACGTTCGGGCTGTGCTGTCTGTGAGGGGCCTGGAGAACAGCCGATGGCGACCGCCGCCCGGGCGGCCGCCATCGGTGCTCTCACGAGTGCGGCAGCGGGTCAGCCGAGCTTGCGCGCCGCCGTGGCGACCTCCTGCAACTCGTCTGCTTCGTCATCGAGGGAGATCACGCCGTAGTCCCACCCTTTGCGGCGGTAGACGACGCTGGGACGTTGGGTCTCCTGGTCGACGAACAGGTAGAAGTCGTGGCCGACGAGCTCCATGTAGTAGAGCGCGTCGTCGACGGTCATCGGAACGGAGGCGAAGACTTTCGTGCGGATCACGACCGGGCAGTATTCCTCCTCGGCTTCGGGAGTCGCCTCCGTCTCATCGGACACAACCGGCGTGGAGCCCGTGCGGACCTGGTCGAGCACGGCGACCGGCGCCGCCGCGAGTCCGACCGCACTGAAGCCGTCGGTGCTCGCCTCGCGCAACGAGGTCGGCCTGTGCTGCCCGCGATGGACCTTGCGGCGGTCCTTCGCGCGACGCACGCGCTCCAACAGCTTTCCGAGTGCGATATCGAAGGCAGCGTATTTGTCCTGCCCCGTCGCCTCGGATCTCACCACCGCCCTGGGCCCCACGAGAGTGAGCTCGACACGATCGTCACCGTTCTGACTACCGAGCTTCTCGTTGTGGCGGCTGACCTTGATCTCGAACGAGATGGCTCGTTCGGCCAGGTGTGCGACCTTGTCCGATTTCTCGGTGGCGTACTCCCGGAACCGATCAGTGATGCCCAGGTTGCGTCCGATGATGTTGATGTCCATGGAGACCTCCCTGATCCGGCGCGATGTCCGCTCGATTCAGGAAGGGCGGATCGCTCGCGCCTTTTCGACTACCGTAGTGCCCGTTCACTCGTTCCGGAACCGGAAAACAGGTGGCATTCCCGGTGCGTGTGCTGGATGGTCGCTGGGTATTCGGGCCGGACCGGAGCGGCGTACGCGCAATCGACGCAGCACCGGCCACGAAGCCCCCGGCCGACCGGATCGCGCGCGCGGCCTCGACGACGGTCGCCCCGGACGTGACGATGTCATCGACGATCAGGCAGTCTCGGCCCGCAAGTCGCTTCGACGCGACGAAGCTCCCCTCGCGGTTTCCGGACCGCTCGGTCGCCGTCAGCCCCGCCTGGTCGGCTGTCTGACGCGACAGCCGCAGCGCCCGCCACAGCGGCGGCACGAGGATGTGGGCACGAGCGAGCACCGATCGGGTGGGGTGGTAACCCCGCCGGCGCCATGCGGCCCGCGTGGATGGGATGAGCACCGGCAGCACCGCCGCAGCCGCGCGCTCCCCCGTCCGATCCTGCTCGTGGAGCGCTTCTCCGATGGCGGACCGCAAGGCGCCGGCGAGGGCGCGTGCGACATCGACCCGGCCGCCGTCTTTGTAGGCGAGCAGGACGCGACGTGCGACATCTTCGTAGCGGAGCGCTGCCCAGACGGGGATGCCGTCGACCGACTCGACGTGCACTGCGGGCCGCAGCGCGTCGGCGCACCCGGCGCACAGCGCACGATCGGGACGCCCGCACCCCGCGCAGCGCACGGGGAGCACGATCGCGGCGGCGTCGAGCAGTGATTCACGGATCAGGGTGTGTGCTGTCATGGTTCGAGCATCCCGGGCGGCGGCTCGGCGCGGGCAGCAGATGCCGGGATCGGTGCAGAACTCAGGGATGGTCCGGGGTGTGGACGGGGATCAGGGCTGTCCCTGCTGCACCGCGACAGCACCGACCTTGTCGACCTGGGCCTGCCATCCGGTCCCCGTCGGTGCGAGCAGCGTCCCGTCAGCGCTCAGCACGACGTACGGCGCGAGGCCTGCCGCGCCGACGATCGTGCGCCCGCCGGCGGGGCCCGACGTCGCCGTCTGCGTACCGCCGACGGTCTGCTGCGCGATGCTCGTCGCAGCGCCGGTGGTCGTGGCCAGAACGGCGATCGTGAGGTCGCTGGTCCACGCGGCCGAGGTCGCTCCCGACGCCGGGACGGCGAGCTCGATCGGGTCCGTCAGGGCGTTCGGGGCACCGTTCGCGCCGCGGACGATACCTGCGGCCATCAGCGAGTACCCGGTGGTCGTGTGCAGCAGCGCGGCGATCCGGGTTCCATCGCGGGAGACCGAGAGAGACAGAATCCCGGTCGCGTTCGGCCAGTTCGCGGTCACGGCATGGGGGTCCCCGCCGTTCGCGGCCGCCACCTGAACAGCCCCGGGCGACGCACCGGGGACGCTCCAGACCCACCCTTCCGCATCCAGCGACGGGCCGATCAGGCCGTCCCGTCCGTCCACCCGCACGGGGTCTCCGTTCTTCCGGACGGAGTAGACGCCTGCCCCGGAGAGCACCGCGGCCTGGTCGCGGGACGCGCTCAGCGTGATCGCCGTCGGGTGCAGACCGGCGACCTTGTCGCTGAGCCCGCTGAGACCCGTGACCGTGTCGCCGTTCAGCGGCCCGAAGACGTCACTCCGGTAGACGTACGAGTGCGAGTCGACCGCGGGGTTGCGGACGGGTGCGTCCGCGGCGCTCAGCGACGGCACCTGCTGAGCGTTCCCTTCGATCGACAGCTGGACGCTCTGCGCGAGGCTGCCGAGCGACTGTTCGAGCTGGTACTGCATCCGCTGCAGCTGTGTCGGGTCGGCCTGGGATGCCTCCGAGCTCAGGTCGACGTGGGCGACTCCTCCCACCGTCGTCACCGAGGGAACCGCGAGCTGCGTCCCCTTGGGGAAAGCCGTGGTCACGGCACCGTTGAGCCACGGCGCCGGTCCGACGAGCAGCGAGCTGGCGACGCGTGTCGCGGCGGAGGCGACGCGCGCGGGGAACCAGCGCGCGTCCGGCACGAGAGAGGCGAATCCGGGGCTGTAGAAGTAGAGCGTCTGCTGCGTGTAGACCGCACGGAACGTCGGATCGTCGATCACCACGCCGTTCGGCGCGACGGAGATCCGCCACTCCCCGTTCTCGCGCACGAGCTGGTAGTTCAGCCCGACGGGGGCGGTGTTTCCGACCGGGTGGTAGGTCCCGACGGCGTCGACGTTCGCGACCGGGGTCACCTCGACCCGCCACAGCGACCCTTGGTCGTCGTAGGTGCGGTTGCGGCCGTCGTCCACGGTCACGGACTCGTCCGGGTTCCAGTTCGCGGCCATGCTGTGGGTGAGGTACTCCCGGGCCACCTGGAAGTTGTTCTTCGGGCTCGAGGCCGCGTCGATGAAGCCCTGCACGATGCGCTGCTGGCTCGCGCCCTTCTCCGGCGGGGACGGGTTGAAGTCGAGGTCGAGCGGGTCATTCAGCTGCGCGACCGGGCCGCCCTGCCGGACCGGCCCGGAGTCCGGGATGCTCGCGCAGGCGGCGAGCGCAGCCAGCGTGAGCGCGGCCAGCACGGCCACAGCGGCACGGACCACGCCCGCCCGCCTCCGCGCGGTCATGCGCGCGCCTCGCTACCCGTTTCCGCGGTCTCCCCTGGCGTCGTTCCGACACCGTCAGGCGCGGTGGCGCCCGCATCGGCTGGCGGGAGCGGCAGGGGCGAGCCGGTGATCTCGCGGCCGATCGAGCGCGGCAGCGTCAGCCGGAAGCACGACCCTGCGCCCGGTGACGACCACACCTGCAGCCACCCGGAGTGCAGGGTCGCGTCCTCCAGCGAGATGGCGAGGCCGAGTCCCGTGCCGCCCAGGGTGCGCTTGCGCGACGGGTCGGCTCGCCAGAACCGGTCGAAGACGTGGGCCATGTCCTGGGCGCTCATCCCGATCCCGTAGTCGCGCACGGTCAGGGCGACGGCGCTCTCGTTGCTGTCGATGGCCACCACCACCGGACGGCCCTCGCCGTGCTCGATCGCGTTCCCGATCAGGTTGCGGACCACGCGGCGGATGCGCCGCGGGTCCATCGGCACATCGAAGTATCCGCCCGGCGCGTCGAGTACGAGCTCCGACCCGTTCTGCTCGGAGAGGGTGCGCAGCTCGTCGACGCACTCCTCTGCCAGCCGCACCAGATTCGTCGGCTCGGCATCGAGGACGACCGACCCCGCGTCGTAGCGGCTGATCTCCAGCAGGTCGGACAGGAGCCGGTCGAAGCGCTCGATCTGGGTGTGCAGCAGCTCGGCCGTTCGTGCGGTCGCCGGCTGGAATCCCGCGCGCTGGTCGTAGATGACGTCGCCGGCCAGCCGGATCGTGGTGAGCGGCGTGCGCAACTCGTGCGACACGTCCGAGACGAATCGCTGCTGCAGCTGGGAGAGTGTCGCGAGCTGATTGATCTGGCTCTGCATGCTGTCCGCCATCCCGTTGAAGGAGCGCGCCAGCGTCGCGAAGACGTCCTCACCGCGCTCCGGGATGCGCACCGCGAGATCGCCCGCCGCCAGACGCTCACTCGTGCGCGCGGCGACCCGGATGGGCTCGACCACGAAGCGGACGATGACCCAGGTGATGGCGCCGATCAACAGGATCAGCGCCAGCCCGGCGAGCAGCAGCGTGTTCTGCACGAAGATGAGCGTGTTCTCGGAGTCGCGGAGGTTGTAGCCGATGTAGAGCTCGTACTTGCCGTACGACGGCAGGGTCAGTTGCGACCCGACCACGATTCCCGGGTCGGTGTCGCCGCCGACGGAGGGCAGCGAGACCGACTGGTAGTACTGCTTGGTCCCGCCGTTCTGCACCTTCTCCCGCAGCTCGGGCGAGATGACATTGTTCATCGCCGGGCTGCCGCGGTCGGGCGGCGCGAGGACGCCGGTGTCCTGCCCAGGGACGCGGTAGGCGGCGACCAGCCGGCTCGAGGTCGACGCCTGCACGCTCTGCAGCACCGTGTTGAGCAGGTTCTTGCCCGCATCCCCGGAGGAGACGTCCGAGGCGTTGAGGGTGGACTGCGCGGTGGTCGTGGCACGGCTGGAGTCGCGCAGTGCCTGATCGAGGCGCGACTGGTAGAGGTCGTTGCTGATGCTGAGCGCCATGTAGACGCCGGTGACGAGGATGGCCACGCCGGTCAGGAGCAGCGTGATCGCGACGGTGCGGAGCTGCAGCGAACCGCGCCAGAGGCGCGCCAGACGGGACGGCGCCTGCCGCCACCAGTCCCGCGTCGGCCACCAGCGCATCCCGATCTCCGAACGCTAGCCTGCAGCGCCGGCGCGGTAACCGACTCCGCGCACGGTCATCACGATCTTGGGGTTGTCCGGGTCCTGCTCGACCTTGGCGCGCAGTCGCTGTACGTGGACGTTCACCAGGCGCGTGTCCGCCTTGTAGTGGTAGCCCCAGACCTGCTCCAGCAGCATCTCGCGGGTGAAGACCTGCTGCGGCTTGGAGGCGAGAGCGAGCAGGAGGTCGAACTCGAGCGGTGTCAGGGAGATGCGGGTGTCGCCGCGCCGGACCTCGTGACCGGCGACGTCGACCACGAGGTCGCCGACGGACAGCTCGTCGGCTGGTGGGGAGGCCGGCGCCGGACGGAGCCGCGTGCGGATGCGTGCGACGAGCTCCTTCGGGTTGAACGGCTTGACCATGTAGTCGTCGGCGCCCGACTCCAGGCCTTTGACCACATCGGCGGTGTCGGATTTCGCCGTCAGCATGATGATCGGCGTGCCGGACTCGGCGCGGATGCGGGCGCAGACCTCGATGCCGTCGAGCCCCGGCAGCATCAGATCGAGCAGGACGAGGTCCGGCTTGGCGGACCGGAAGATGTCCACGGCGAGGCTGCCGTCTTCGCAGAAGACCGGGTCGAAGCCCTCCGTGCGCAGCACGATGCCGATCATCTCCGCAAGGGCGGTGTCGTCGTCGACCACCAGGATGCGACTAGTCATGTCTGACGTTCCCCGAACCCCTCCCGCGCGGTGTTTACCGCGAACGACATGACCAGCGTAATGGAGCAGGCTGCTACCGGCTTGAATGAAAGCATCGTGTGCCCTGTGGATGGGACATCGCGGGAGCGGCCGATGTGCCAGCATGGGACCAACGCACGACGCGCGGGGACAGAAGGGCACGGCGTGACCGACGAACAGAACTGGCAGGCTCCCGGCTCGCAGGGGGCGGCGCCCGGGGGCGAGAGCGCGCCGCAGCAGCCGCCGCAGCCGCAGTACGGACAGCAGCCGCCGTACGGGCAGCAGCCGCCGTACGGACAGCAGCAGCCGTACGGGCAGCAGCCGCCGTACGGACAACCCGGCTGGCAGCAGCCGTATGCGCCCGGAGCGGCGCAGCCGGGCTGGGCTCCTCCGCCGAAGCCCGGCCTCATCCCGCTTCGCCCGCTGACCTTGGGTCCGCTCCTGGCCGCGCCGTTCCAGGCGCTTCGCCGCAACCCGCGCATCACCGTGGGCGCCGCTCTGCTGCTGCAGGGCATCCCCTCGATCGTTGCGAGCGCGCTGATCGCCGCGGCGGTCGCCCTCCTGGTCGGCCGGGCTGTCTCCGGCTCGGCGGCCGATCGGCCAACCCTCGAGGCCGGCCTGGTGGGCGGCACCATCGTGCTCGGCGTGCTCTCACTGGTGATCTCGACGGTGTTCAGCGCCCTGCTGCAGGGTGTCATCGTCGGTGAGGTGGCGCGCGAGACGCTCGGAGAAAAGCTGACCTTCCGCGCTCTGTGGCGGCTGGTCCGCGGCCGGATCGGAGCGCTCATCGGCTGGACGATGCTGTTCGCTCTGGCCTGGATCGTCGCCCTCGCGCTGGTCGCGGCAGTCATCGTCGCCCTGGCGATGCTGGGCGGCCAGGCGGGAACCATCGGCGCGGTGCTGGTGGGGGTCGTCGGGGGGATCGGCCTCATCCCGCTCGCCATCTGGATCAACACCAAGCTGGCGATGGTCCCCAGCGCGATCGTGCTGGAGAGGTTGTCGCTCACTGCAGCCGTCGCACGATCGTGGCGGTTGACCACCGGATACTTCTGGCGGACGTTCGGCATCATCGCGCTGGTCGGGGTCATCGTGTACGCGATCACCCAGACGATCAGCATCCCGTTCGGGATCGTCGGCGGCCTGCTCGGAGGGGTGTTCGCGCCGACCTCCGCCAGCTCCCCCGACGCGGCGGACTCGATGTCCCAGCTCCTGGTGACGCAGCTCGGCGTCAACGGCCTGGCCAGCATCGTCACGGCGATCGTCGGTGCGATCGGGAGCGTCATCCAGACCGCAGCGGTGTCGCTGCTCTACATCGATCTCCGGATGCGCAAGGAGGGACTGGACCTCCAGCTCGTCCGCTTCGTGGAGGGCCGGCAGACGGGTCAAGACCTTCCCGACCCCTACTTGCCTCCCGTGGAGCAGCAGCAGCCCCCGTACCAGCCGCCCGCCGGGGCCGGGTGGCCCGCGGGCTGACCGTGATCCACGCCGACATCCCGGTGGACCCGAGCTCACCGGAGGCGCAGCAGTGGCTGCGCGACGAGCTCGCGCGTCCCGAGTACCAGTCCGCCAAGCCGACCTGGTTCGACGTCGCGTCCAAAGCGGTGCAGGACTGGCTGGCGTCATTGTTCCAAGGCCCGGGCGGCAACGCCGGGCCGGTGCTGCTGCTGGTCGTCGTCGTGATCATCGCCGGCCTCATCGTGGCCGCATTCTTCGTCTTCGGGCGTCCTCGTCTCAACCGCCGTTCGACGCTCGAACAGCGGTCGCTCTTCGGTGCGGAGGACGTCCGGACTGCCGCCGAGCTGCGCGCGTCCGCCCAACGGGCCGCAACCAGCGGCGACTGGGTGCTCGCCGTCGAGGAGCAGTTCCGCGCCATCGCCGTCGCACTCGACGAGCGCACGCTCGTTCGGGTGACGCCCGGAACCACGGCGACCGACTTCGCGCACCGCGCGGCCCTGGTCGCCTCGGACGAACGCGAAGCGCTTCGTCAGGCGGCCCGATCCTTCGACGAGGTGCGGTACCTCGACCGGCCGGGGACCGAGGCCGCGTTCCAGCAGCTCGTCGCGCTCGACCAACGTCTTCAGCGGGTCCGGGTCGCGACCCCGGCGGTGACCTCGTGACCGCGCCTGCACCCGTCCGGGAGCGGCCGAAGGCGCCCGACGCGAGAGCGGACGCAGCGGTCGCCGTCTCCCCCACCGTGCGCCAGACCGCCCGCCGAGCCGCCCCCTGGATCGTGCTGGCGGTGATCGCCGTCCTCATCGGGCTGTTCGCCATCCTGGTGACCGGCGGTCGGACAGGCCCCGGAACGCCGCTCGATCCTGCCAACCCGGCGCCGGCCGGAACCAAGGCCGTCGTGCAGGTGTTGCGCGGCCAGGGTGTGGACGTCCGCCCGGTCACGACCCTGGAAGCAGCCCGGTCCGCGGCGGCCGATGACGCGACCGTGCTCGTCTACGACCCCGAAGGCAACCTCTCCGCAGGCGGCTACCGCGGTCTGGCGGGCGACGGCCGCACCCTCGTCGTCGTCGCGCCGGGCTTCACCGCCCTGAAGACGATCGCGCCGGATGTCAGCGCCGCAGGCGAGCCGGGCGGCCCGGTACGCGCGGGATGCGGCGTCCCTGCCGCCCAGCGGGCCGGACGCATCGACCCGCGCAGCACGCCGAACACCGAGGACGCCGTCGTGCCCGGCACGTTCCGGGTCACCGGCGATGGCGTGGCCTGCTTCACCGACGGCACCGGACGGGCGTCCCTCGTCCGCACGACCTACGACGACTCGACGCTCTACCTCCTCGGGTCGGCGGACATCCTCACCAACGAGGGAGTCGACCGCCTGGGCAACGCGGCGCTCGCCCTCAACCTGCTCGGCAAACACCGCACGCTGGTCTGGTACCTGCCGTCGATCGGCGACCGGCCGGTGACCGGACCGCCGGATATCGCGGCGCTGACGCCGGGATGGGTCACCCCGGTCATGCTCCTACTGGTGGCCGTCTTCGTGGCCGCCGCCATCTGGCGCGGCCGGCGCTTCGGCCCACTGGTGGTGGAGAACCTGCCGGTGGTGGTGCGGGCGGGCGAGACCCGCGAGGGTCGCGCGCGCCTCTACCAGCGCTCGTCGGCCAGGCTGCGCGCCGCCGACGCGCTCCGTGTCGGCACCATCGGCCGGTTGGCGACGATCGCCGGGCTGCCGTCGACCGCGAACGTGCAGGAGGTCGCCGATGCGATCGCGGCGCTGCTCCGGGCGGACCGCGGCTGGGTGCGCGATGTGCTGCTCGACCGCATCCCGACCACCGACCGCGACCTGCTCGCGCTCTCCGACGATCTGGCGGAGCTCGAACGCGCCGCCACCGCCGCCGCAACGCCCTCCGCCGCACCGCCCGCTTCGGGCCCGAACGGAAGAATGGATGTATGACCGACGCCACGACGGGAACGACGTTCCCCGCCTCCTCCCCCGACGCCGCCGCCGAAGCCCGCCGGCTGCGGGCCGCCCTGACCGCGGTGCGCGCCGAGGTGGGCAAGGCGGTGGTCGGCCAGGACGGCGCGGTCACCGGACTCATCATCGCGCTGCTCGCCCGCGGTCACGTCCTGTTGGAGGGCGTCCCCGGCGTTGCGAAGACGCTTCTGGTCCGCGCGCTCAGCCAGGCGCTCAGCCTCGACACGAAGCGCGTGCAGTTCACGCCGGACCTGATGCCCGGCGACGTGACCGGATCGTTGGTGTACGACGCGCAGACCGGCGGCTTCGTCTTCCGCGAGGGGCCGGTGTTCACCAACATCCTGCTGGCGGACGAGATCAACCGGACACCCCCGAAGACGCAGGCGGCCCTCCTGGAGGGGATGGAGGAGCGCCAGGTGAGCGTCGACGGCGTGAGCCGGCCGCTGCCCGACCCGTTCATCGTCGCCGCAACGCAGAATCCGATCGAGTACGAGGGCACGTACGCCCTGCCGGAGGCGCAACTGGACCGCTTCCTGCTGAAGCTGACGCTGGACGTCCCGGAGCGCGACACCGAGGTCGAGGTCCTGCGCCGCCACGCGGCCGGCTTCAACCCGCGTGACCTGGCGGCGGCCGGCGTGATGCCGGTGCTCGGGGCCGCCGAGCTGGCGGCCGCACGGGCTTCGGCCGCCGCCGTTGGCGCGAACCCGGACGTCCTGGCCTACATCGTCGATCTGGCGCGGGCGACCCGGCGAAGCCCCTCGGTCAAGCTCGGCGTCAGCCCGCGCGGCACGACGGCGCTGCTGGCCGCCGCCAAGGCCTGGGCCTGGCTGTCGGGGTACGACTCGATCACACCCGACCACGTGCAGGCGATGCTCGTGCCGGTGTGGCGCCACCGCATCCAGCTCCGTCCGGAGGCGGAACTGGAAGGCGTGGGAGCGGACGCGATCCTGCAGTCGATCGTGCAGCAGGTCCAGGTTCCGATCTAGGCCGCGGACGTGACTGTATCCGGACGTTTCGTCGCCCTGCTGGCGCTCGGCGTCCTCCCTGTCGTCGTGCTCGGCGGACGCGAGAGCCTCGCCTACGCCGCGTTGGGCGGCTGGCTCCTGCTCTGCGTCGTGGTCGGCTCGGTCGACCTCATCCTGGCCGCTTCACCGCGCTCGGTGGTGCTCGAGCGAAGTGTGCCGGCGCGGGTGCGGCTCGGCGCGGAGGCGGTCTCCGAGCTGTACGTGACCAACACCGGACGTCGGACGCTCCGCGGCACCGTGCGCGACGCCTGGGAGCCGTCGGCCGGGGCCCAGCCGACGCGCACCGGGGTGGCCATCCCGGCGGGTGAACGTCGGCGGCTGGTCGCTTCGCTGCGTCCCTGGCGCCGCGGCGAGCGCCGCGTCCACAACGTCACCGTGCGTTCCTGGGGGCCGCTACGACTGTTGGCACGCCAGGCGACCCTGGAGGCTCCCGGCCGCGTCCGCGTGCTGCCGCCCTTCAACGCGCGCAAACACCTGCCGTCGCGGCTGGCGCGGCTCCGTGAGCTGGAGGGCAGCACCACCGTCCTGCAGCGCGGCCAGGGGACGGAGTTCGACTCGCTGCGCGAGTACGTGCGCGGCGACGACGTTCGGTCCATCGACTGGCGTGCGACGGCCCGTCGCCACGATCCTACGGGAGGGCGCGGAGCCCGGGTCATGGTCCGGACCTGGCGCCCGGAGCGCGACCGGCGCGTGGTGATCGTCATCGACACCGCGCGGACCTCCGCGGCCCGCGTAGCGGACGAGCCCCGCATCGACACGGCCTTCGAGTCGGCGCTGCTGCTCGCGGCCCTCGCCACGCGCGCCGGCGACCGCGTCGACCTGGTCGCCTTCGACCGTGTCGTCCGCGGCCGGGTGCAGGGGGCGAGCGGTCCGGAACTGCTCTCCCGGATGGTGGACGCGATGGCGGGCATCGAGCCGTCGCTGATCGAACTGGACTGGTCGGCCGTCCCGGCGCAGGTTGCCTCCGTCACGTCGCAGCGGTCGCTCGTGGTGCTGCTCACGTCGATCGAGTCGCCCGGGGGCTCCCGCGGGTTGCTGTCGGTGCTCCCGCAGCTGACGGCGAAGCACCTGGTGGTCGTCGCGAGCGTGACCGATCCGGACACCCTCGAGGCGACCCGGCAGCGGCAGAACCGGGATGCGGTGTACCGCGCCGCCGCCGCGGAACGGTCGCTGCTGGACGTCAGCCGCGTCGCGGCGGCCGTGCGGCGGCTCGGGGGTGACGTGGTGACCGGCTCGCCGGCAGACCTGCCGCCCGCGCTCGCTGACCGCTATCTGGCCCTGAAGGCTGCCGGCCGGCTCTGATTTGCACTGCTCCGGCCCGAGCGGCGCCGCGAGAGCGTTTCAGGCCGCGACGATGCGGCGCGTCCCGGCTTCGTACTCGGTCAGATCGCCGGTCTCCCCGGCACGGACGGCGCGACGACCCAGCACGAGCATGTAGGTCAGGAAAGCGGCCAGTGCGAGCGCCCCGATGGAGATCTTGGCCCAGACCGGGAGGCCGGACGGTGTGACGAAGCCCTCGATGAGACCCGAGACGAAAAGGGAGATCGCGCATCCCACGGCCACGGTGAACAGGGCGCGACCATCTTCGGCGAGCGCCTGGCCGCGGGTGCGGGCGCCCGGCGCGATCCACGCCCAGAAGATCCGCAGGCCCGCTGCCGCAGCGACGAACACGCTGGTCAGCTCGAGGAGGCCGTGCGGCACGATGTACGAGAACAGCACGTCACCGCGTCCGTACGCGAACATCACACCGGCGGCCGTCCCCACGCCGACGGCATTCTGGATGAGGACGTACGGCACGAAGATGCCGGAGATCCCGAACGCGATGCACTGGGCCGCGATCCAGGCGTTGTTCGTCCACACCTGGCCCGCGAACGACGACGCCGGATTGCTGGAGTAGTAGTCGATGAAGTCGTGCTCCACGTAGTGGCGGAGGTTCGCGTCGTCACCCAGGTTGCGGAGCACGTCCGGGTTGCCGGTGATCCACAGGGCGTAGAGGGTCGCGATGACGAAGGTGGCGATGGCGACCCCGAGCACGATCCAGCGCAACCGGTACAGCGCCGCCGGAAGCTGCAGGACGAAGAAGCGGGGCAGCTGCGAGAACAGGTTCGCCCCGGCGCCGGTGAAGCGCAGACGGGCGGAGGACAGAGCGAGGGACAACCGGTCGCCCGCCGCCGTCGAACCCGCGCTGGTCTGGATGGCGGAGAGATCGGCGGCTCCGGACTGGTACAGGTCGACCAACCGGTCGGCTTCCGCCCCGTCGAGGCGTCGTTTCGCGGCCAACCGGGAGAGCTCCTCCCAGTCGGCGCTGCGTGCTGCGGTGTAGGCGTCGAGGTCCATCTGCTTAGATGCTATCTATGATGCAGGCGGGGGCGGGTAGTGCGTCGCAGGCCGACCGCGAGGTGGTCATCGGCGAGGCCGTGACCCTGGACGTGAAGCCGGCCAGCTACATCCTGCGCGCCGCCGGAACCATCATCGACTGGCTCCTCTACATGCTCGTCATGCTGGGCTGCATCCTGCTGCTCGCCGCCACCGGTGGCGGCCTGGATGAGGCGCTCGCCCGGGCGCTCATCGTGCTCATCCTGGTGTTCGGGATGGTCGTCCTCCCGACGACCGTCGAGCTGGTGTCGCGCGGCCGCTCCCTCGGCAAGCTGGCCGTCGGCGCGCGGATCGTCCGCGACGACGGCGGCGCGATCGGCTTCCGCCACTCCTTCATCCGCGCGCTGGTGGGCGTGCTCGAGATCTTCATGACCGTGGGCGCGGTCGCTGCGCTCACCGGCCTCCTGAACTCACGGTCGAAGCGCCTCGGCGACCTGCTGGCGGGTACTTACAGCCAGCTGGTCCGCGTCCCGCGGCCGAAGCCCCTCCCGCTGTACCTGGCGCCGCACCTGGTCGGCTGGGCGTCGATGGCGGACGTCGCCCGACTGCCGGATCGGTTATCGCGGCGGATCGCCCAGTTCGTCCGCCAGGCGCCGGAGTTGACGCCGGCCGCCCGCCTGGGTCTCAGCACCGAACTCGCTCGTGAGGCCGCGCCGTACGTCTCCCCGCTCCCGCCCGTCGACGCGGAGACCTTCCTCGTCGCCGTCGCCGTACTGCGCCGGCAGCGCGATGCCCGCGGGCTCGCGCTCGAACAGCAGCGGCTGCAGCGCCTCGACACCGTGCTCGGCGCGCAGCCGCACGCCTTCCCCGACCGCTGACCGGCCCGACCGCTGACACGACCCGACCGCTGACACGGCCCGACCGCTGACACGACCCGACCGCTGACCGGAGGACCCCCTGTGACCCGTCGCCGCATCGTCGACCTCAGCCACCCCATCCGGGCTGGACTCATCACGTACCCGGGTCTTCCCGCTCCGACGATCACGCCGCACCTGACCCGGGAGGCGTCGCGGAACGTCTACGCGCCCGGCACCGAGTTCGCGATGGACGTCATCACCATGATCGGCAACACCGGCACCTACCTCGACAGCCCGTACCACCGCTATGCGGACGGTCCCGATCTCGCTGGGCTCGACCTGTCGACACTGGTGGGCCTGCCGGCCGAGGTGCTGCACGTCGCCGCAGGCGAGCGCGGCATCCCGGCCTCCGCCCTGAACGGCTTCGGTTCGCCGGGCGCTGCGGTCCTCCTCCACACCGGATGGGATGCGCACTTCGGAACGCCCGCCTACGCCACGGGCGCGCCGTTCCTCACCGAGGAGGGGGCGCGGTTCCTCGCAGACAGCGGAGTCGCGCTAGTGGGCATCGACTCGCTCAACATCGACGACACCGAATCGGGCGGTACCCGACCGGCGCACAGCATCCTGCTCGCGGCCGGCGTCCACGTGGTCGAGCACCTGACCTGCCTCGGCGAGCTTCCGGAGCGCGGCGCATTCTTCACCGCTGCTCCGCCGGCGATCAAGGGCTTCGGCACGTTCCCAGTGCGGGCCTTCGCGGAGCTGCCCGCAGACTCCTGAGCCTGGCTCCGGGGTCCCGGTGGGTGGCTCAGTCGTGCAGGATGCGCTGGAACAGCACGTGGTCCTGCCAGCGCCCGGCGATCTGCAGGTAGTTCGGGGCGACGCCGATCCGCTCGAACCCGACGCGCGTGAGCACCGACTGGGAGGCGTGGTTCGCGAGCAGGGTGGCGGCCTGGAGGCGGTGCAGACCGTAGTTGTCGCGGGCCGCCTCGACGACCGCCGTGAGCGCCTCGGAGGCGAGTCCCCGGCCGGTGTGGTCCCGATCGAGCCAGTAGCCGACGGTCGCCGACTGGAAGGCGCCTCGCACGATGCCGCTCAGCGTCATCCCGCCGGCGATCTCCTGGCCGTCGGCGAGCACGAGCGGGAGGGTCGCATCCATGTCCCGCAGGGCCAGCAGCTCACGGGTCTGCGAGAGCTGGCCCTCTTCGGTGAAGAAGTCTTCGGTGCGGGTGGGGTCCCACGGGGCGAGGTGGCCGCGGTTGCGCTGGTAGGCAGCCGCGAGCGGCGCGGAGTCCTGCTCGGTCCGCACCCGGAGGATCAGGCCGCCGGGCAGCTCCCGGTCGGCGAATTCGAGAGTCATCAGTAGCGGTAGTGGTCGACCTTGTAGGGGCCGTCGACCGGCACGCCGATATAGGCCGCCTGCTCATCCGTCAGGGTGGTCAACTCCACACCGAGAGCGTCGAGGTGCAGCCGGGCGACCTTCTCGTCGAGGTGCTTGGGCAACACGTACACGCCGACCGGGTACTTCTCTGGCGACACGTAGAGCTCCAGCTGCGCGAGCACCTGGTTGGTGAACGAGTTGCTCATGACGAAGCTGGGGTGGCCGGTGGCGTTGCCCAGGTTCATCAGGCGGCCCTCGGACAGCACCAGGATGCTGCGGCCGGTGGGCAGCCGCCACTCGTGCACCTGCGGCTTGATCTCCACCTTCTCTGCGCCCGGGAGCGCCTCCAGCGACGCCATGTCGATCTCGTTGTCGAAGTGGCCGACGTTCGCGACGATCGCGAGGTGTTTGAGGGCGAGCAGGTGGTCGAGCGTGACAACGTTGAGGTTGCCGGTGCCGGTGACCAGGATGTCGACCTGGTCGATCACCGACTCCAGCCGCGCGACCTGGTAGCCGTCCATCGCGGCCTGCAGCGCGTTGATCGGGTCGACCTCGCTGACGATGACGCGAGCGCCCTGCCCGCGCAGCGCCTCCGCGGCGCCCTTGCCCACATCGCCGTACCCGGCGACGAAGGCGACCTTGCCGCCCATGAGCACGTCGGTCGCACGGTTCAGGCCGTCCGGGAGCGAGTGGCGGATGCCGTACTTGTTGTCGAACTTGCTCTTGGTGACCGAGTCGTTGACGTTGATCGCGGGGAACAGCAGCTCCCCGGCTTTCGCCAGCTCGTACAGGCGGTGGACGCCCGTGGTGGTCTCTTCGGTGACGCCGAGGATGTCGGCGGCGATCCGGGTCCAGCGGTCCGTCGAAGCCGCGAGGGACGCGCGGAGCGCGGAGAGGATCACGCGGTACTCGTGGCTGTCGCCCTCCGCGTCGTCCGGCACCGAGCCCGCCTCCTCGAACTCGCGGCCCTTGTGCACCAGCAGGGTGGCGTCACCGCCGTCGTCGAGGATGAGGTTCGGGCCCAGATAGTCGGCGCCGTCGGCCGCCGCCTCGGCGGACCAGTCGAAGATCTGCTGGGTGCACCACCAGTACTCCTCCAGCGTTTCGCCCTTCCAGGCGAAGACCGGCTCACCGGCGGGCGCCTCCGGCGTACCCGTCGGGCCGACCGCGATCGCCGCAGCCGCCTCGTCCTGCGTGGAGAAGATGTTGCAGCTCGCCCAGCGCACGCGGGCGCCCAGGGCCACCAACGTCTCGATGAGGACGGCCGTCTGCACCGTCATGTGCAGCGAGCCCACGATGCGTGCCCCGGCGAGCGGCTTGCTCTCGCCGAACTCGGCGCGCAGGGCCATGAGCCCCGGCATCTCGTTCTCCGCGAGGCGGATCTGGTGACGTCCCGCTTCGGCGAGGGAGAGGTCGGCGACCTTGAAGGGCAGGGCGGTCGAGGTGGGAGCTGGCATGCTCCCTATTCTCGCATGGGCGGTGGAGCTCACGAGGGCCGCGGCCTCTGCCCCGGTCGCCCACGGAAGTGATTTGCCCTAAATGTGCGGATAGCGCGACTCATAACCGCGATTTGGGGCAAATGTCGGGACGGACGGACGGGAGAGGAGGGCGGGAGTCAGGCGCGGATGAGGGAGAGCACCTCGTCGCGGATGCGCGCCATCGTGGCCTGGTCGGCGGCCTCCACGTTCAGGCGCAGCAGGGGCTCTGTGTTGGAGGGACGGACCGAGAACCACCAGAAGGGGTCGTCCTGGCCGACGCGTCCCGTGACGGTGAGTCCGTCGAGCTCGTCGAAGTCGGCGCGGCCGGCGAAGGCCTCGACCACGCGGGTGAACGCGGTGGGGACGTCGTCCACTGTCGAATTGATCTCCCCCGACATCGCGTACGGAGAGTACTGGGCCGCGAACTCCGACAGCGGGCGCTCCTGCGCGCCGAACTCGGCGAGCAGGTGCATCGCGGCGAGCATCCCGTTGTCGGCGCTCCAGAAGTCGCGGAAGTAGTAGTGGGCCGAGTGCTCGCCGCCGAACACGGCGCCCGAGCTCCTCATGGCGTCCTTGATCAGCGTGTGCCCGACGCGCGTGCGCAGCGCCACCGCTCCGGCCGCCTCGATCGTCTCCGGGACGATGTTGGAGGTGATCAGGTTGTGGATGACGGTGATCTCCGCATCCGGATCCTCGGCACGAGCGCGGGCGATCTCGCGCACGGCGACGATCGCCGCGACCGCCGACGGGGTGACCGCCGAACCGCGCTCGTCGACGACGAAGCAGCGGTCGGCGTCGCCGTCGAACGCGAGGCCAAGGTCCGCGCCGTGCTCGACGACGGCGTGCTGCAGATCGACGAGGTTCTTCGGCTCCAGCGGGTTGGCCTCGTGGTTCGGGAACGTCCCGTCCAGTTCGAAGTAGAGGGGGATGATCGTGATCGGCAGCGCCGGGAGGCCCGCGGCCTCCTCCAGCACGGCCGGAACGGTGAGCCCGCCCATCCCGTTTCCGGCGTCCACCACGATGGTGATCGCGCGAATCGTGCTCAGGTCGACGAGCGACCGCAGGTAGGCCGCATAGCGTTCCAGGACGTCCTCCTCGCGGAAGGACCCTGGCCGCTCGAGCGCCGGGATGCCGTCCCGCAGGTACGCGTCGGCGCGGTCGCGGACGGCTCCGAGACCGGTGTCCATGCTCAGACCCTGAGCGCCCGCCCGGGACAGCTTGATCCCGTTGTAGGTGGGCGGGTTGTGGCTCGCGGTGAACATCGCCGCCGGCGCCTGCAGCGATCCGGAGGCGAAGTAGGACTCGTCGGTCGAGCACAGGCCGATCGACACCACGTCCGCGCCGCGGGCCTGGGCGCCGCGGGCGAAGGCCGACGCGAACGACGGCGACGAGTCGCGCATGTCGTGACCGACGATCACATCGCCGCCCGCGGCATCCACCTCGTCGACGAAGGCGGCACCGATCGCTTCGACCACGTCGTCGGTGAGGTCCTTCCCCACCAGCCCCCGGACGTCGTAGGTCTTGACGACGGCCTGCAGTCGGGGGTCCCTGGCGGTGCTCATTGCCCTAACCTATCGCGACGCCCCAGCGGGCCGGTCGTCACTCGGCGATGCCGACGTGCCGGACGATCTGCCAGCCCTGCGGCGCGGAGAGCCGCTCGGCGTGGATCGCGCACAGGTCGTACGAGTGCGGTTCGTGAGAGAGGCTGAGCGGGCCGATGACCGCCATCGAGTCCGCGTAGACGTACGTCAGCGTCTGGATGGCGTCGCGGGGACACGCGACACGGGAACAAGGGCGGCTCAACATCGGGCTCAGAATAGCGGAGCGGAGCGGACGTAGGATGGCGACATGCCCCGCAACCGCCGCACCAGCAGCCAGCCCCCGGCAACCAGCCGCTGGCGCAGCCGCCACGGCCGCGGGGCGCGGGGACCCGTGACGGGACCCCACCTGCCCATGCTGCAGAACCGGATCGACTTCTTCGACATGACGGTCGCCTCCACCGCCGACTACCTGAAGGGCGTCTGGCCCGAGGAGCTCGCGAGCGTCCACTTCGAGGTCGCCGCGACACCGATCGGCAACTCCGGGGGCGACGGCGTCGACCGCTGGCGGGTGGACCCGGTCCGTCAGCGCATCGTGCTGTACCGGGTGCCCATCCAGCGCCTCACCAAGCTGCACCGCGACGACGAGCTGCACCGGCGCATGTACATCGAGGGATGCGTCTTCCGCGCCGTCGCCGAGCTGCTCGGCAAAGACCCGTGGGACCTCGCACCGGACCGCTACCGGCACTTCTGACGGCTAGTTCGGGTACACCGTGATCGGTGCGGCGAGCGCTCCGGGGGGCGACAGCGCGAAGCTGCTCGCGCGTCCATCGGCCCCCACACTGACGCTGCCGCGCAGCCCGTCGGCCCCGGTGACCCGGTAGGCGCCGGGCCACAGCGAGAGCACAGCGCCGCCCTCGGCGGGGACCGTCAGCTTGGCCGGCGAACCGTTCCCGGAGAGAGCCGTGACGGTGACCGCACGATCGGATTCGCCCGCGTTCGAGAGGTGCAGGATCGCCGACCCGCCGGTGGGGATCGTCGCAAGCAGCTTCTTCTGCAGCGGCTGCGCCGACGAGAACCAGGTGAAGTCGCGTGTCGCCGTGCCGATCACCGACGTCCGGACCGCGGCGACCACCGGAACGCTGGAGTTGACCGTGACGGTGTAGTTGCCGTCCTTCAGGTGGTCGAGCGGCACTTCGGCGACCGTCCCGGCCTTGACCGTCGTGGCCGACGAGTTGCCGGCGGCCGTGCCGGTCTCGCCGACAGCGCCGACGGTGATCTGCGCGTCCTTGTCGCCGGGGGCGAGCACCCGGACGACGGGATAGTCGACGCCGACGCCCTCAGCCGACTGCGCGCCGGCGATGGCGTCCATCGACGCGATGGTCACACCAGGGATGATCTGCTGGCGGCCCGGCGCAGCGCTCGCTCCGGCGAGCTCGGCGCCTCGCGGCTGGATGCCCTGCTCGTAGCTCTGCTGCATCGAGGCGACGACTTCGCCTCCGGTGGTGCGCACGCGGACCACCGGGGCGGAGGCGGAGGGTGCCAGCCCGGCGAGCGGCACGACCTTCTGGGCGCCGGCCGGGACGAGGATGCCCGTGGCGCCGGGTGCGCTGACCGCACCCGACTCCGTGTAGATCGACAGCTCGACGGTCGCATCCACCTTGCCGGCGTTCGACAGCAGTACCAGGCTCGTCTGGCCGAGTGAGGTCGCACCGGCCACCAGCCAGGCGTCGGAGCTGGGCTCGTCGCAGGCGGCGACAGCAAGGCCGGCCAGGTCGTCGGTGAACGCCGTCTGGGTCTGTGCGACCGCGAAGAGCGGAGGTGCGGTCGCGCCCTGCGGGGTGGAGACGGACGCCACGAGCGGCGCCTCGTCGCGCGAGGTGCCGTCCGCGTCAGGCTTCAGCGCGTGCTTCTGCACCTCGACGCCGTCCGCGTTGGACGCGAAGGTCGGGGTGCCGACAGCACTCGGCCGGGTCGCGGCGCCCGCGTCGGCGGCGAGCGCCAGCAGCGGCCCAGGGCAGACGCGCTGCTGGTCGGCGGGCACAGGGGTGACCGTTTTCGACGGTGCCGCGATGGCGAAGTCGGGAAGCGGGAGGAAGGTTGCGCCGACGACGGCGACGATCGCGACACCGATGCCGACGATTCCGCCGACGGCGCGCATGCCGATGCGGGCGAGGCCCTTGCGGTCAGCCACGGTCGCCTCCCTCGAAGCGGGCTCGGGGTCGGATGATGGTCTCCTCCAGGCCGTCCTCGAGCGTGGTCGGGGCCGGCGGCGTTGTCACCCGCTCCATCTCGCGATCGACGTCGTGATGGATGTCGCGATCGACGTCGGACTCGACATCGGGCCCGAACTCGGGTTCGGAGTCCTGGGGTGCGACGTCGGCGTCATCCGCCGTCGTCTCCGGGCTCGGCGACGGGACCTCGTCCTCCTCGGCCGACTCGACGACGGCCTCGTCGTCCGGCTCGGCCTCGTATTCGTCGAGGGTCTCGTCGGCAACACCGTCGGCGGGTGCCGGCGGGTCCGGTTCGTCGTCGGGCTCGACCGCCCGTTCGTCGTTCTTCCGGTGCGGACGGCGCGCGGACAGTTCCGAGACGCGGTCGGCGGAGCGCGTGGTGGGGATGGCGAGCAGCAGAGTGGCACCGACGATCAGCCCCTGGACCACCAGCACGATCACGCGCCAGAGGCCGCCGGCGTCGGCCGGGATCCGCGCTGCGGGCGGCACAACGGCCGTGGCGCGATCGAAGGCCCAGAGCCGCCCCGTGCTGGTGGAACCGACCGGCGCCAGCAGCGGGTTCGCATCCATGGCGACCTCGGCACGCACGCGGGTCGCATCGGCGACCGTCCCGTCCGGCGCCCGCAGCGCGCCGGCGGGCGGCGTCAGGAGGACGAAATCCACACCGAGGCGCTTCAGCTCGGAGGACGCGTCGTACCCGCTGCGGGAGGACAGATTGCCGGCGAGCACGGCAAGGTCCCGCTGCCCGGCGGTCATCGCTCGCTGGGTGGACGCGAGGGTGGACTGATCGTCGAGCGTCTGGCCGCTGCCGCGCAGGATGTCGGCGCGGATGCCGCCTCCTGCCTGCGGCACGATCCGCAGGGTCCCGGTGCGTGGCTGCGTCGCCGCCTTGGCGGTCACCACGGCGGGCAGCGTGCGTCCGTCGCTCTCGGCGACGGCGGTCTGGCCGTGCAGGCCGGCAACTCCGATCGGCACCAGGGCGACCGCGAGCGTGACGACGACCACCCACGCCGGATAAACCGCCGCACGCCCGATGGCCGACAGTGCGAGCACCGCCGCGCCGACCAGGCCGAGCCAGTAGAGGCTCACGGCGCTTCCGGGCCAGATGGGCACCACCGTGCCACCCGTGACCGCGAGCTGCAGGTGCAGGGCGACGACGGCCGTCACGAAGCCGGCCAGCGCGACGAGCAGCGCGACGATCGCGCGGACCGTTCCGCGCAGGAAGAGCGCCAGGAGCGCCAGGATGCCGAGCGGCGCGAGCAGGATGGCGACGATGAGGGTGGCCGAGGTGGCGGGCAAGCCGAGGCTCGCGGCGAGGGTGTGCCAGCCGCCGAGCGTGCCGTCCGGGAAACCCAGTGCCAGCTGCCATGCCGGCGTCTGCCGGGCGTCCAGCGGCACGCCGGGGTCGGCGAAGACCGAGAGCCAGGCGCCGCGCCCGATCTGCTGCCAGGCGAGCGGCGCGAACAGCACGACGGCCGGCAGCGGGATGAAGACGATGCGGGCCGCGCGACGCCCGGCGAAGGCGATGGCGGCGATCCACGCGATGGCCAGGGCGGGGATCAGGATGGGCGCGCAGGCGACCGTGGCCGCTGTCAGGAGAGCCGTGGTGGCGCTGGCCGCCCAGGACCGCCGGGCGGCCAGACCGACGAAGAACAGCCACGGCAGCAGGATGTGCGCGAGGACCGCGGCCGGACGTCCGCCCAGCAACGCCACCAGCAGGGTCGGAGCGAGAGCGTAGGCGAGGGCGCCCACCGTCCGGAGGACGCCCCGGTTGGTCAGCCGGGCCGCGGCGAGCCACGCGCCAAGGGCTGCCAGGGGCAGGGCGAGCAGCCAGAGCAGCACCAGCGACTGGGACGGCTGCCAGAACGTGATCGTGCCGAGCACCGCCAGCACCGCGGAGAACGGGTCGGCGGCGCCGGTGAAGCCGAGGCTCACATCCCGCCACCCGTAGCCGAGGTTCGCCCACAGCTGGCCGACCGACGCGTCGAGCGGGAGCAGACCGCCGCCGCTCAGCGCGCCGGAACCGATCAGGGGGAAGAACAGCGCGACGCCGACGAGGAGCGCCACGAGCACCGTCCATCCGCCGCCTGTGCCGAAGAAGTCGAGGTCCTGCCGTTCGCCCTGCTGCTCCACCAGGGCCGCCTCGCGCTTGAGGGCGCGCGCCCTGCGCACTTCCGCGAACGGGATGCGCAGCGGCGCGACGGCCGCCCAGCCCACCTCGCGGGCACCGGCCAGGCGACGTCGCGCGTTGCGGACGGCGAGCCCGGAGAACGCGACGCGGAAAGCCGCACCGAGCTCACCGCCGATCGAGCCCGGCTCCTTCCGGAGCAGGCGGACCAGGCCGCGCACGATGGCGAGCGGGACGAGAGTCAGCCAGTGCAGTGGGACAGCCCAGCCGGGCGCGTAGGCCATCCGGCGGTGCAACTGCGCCCGGCGATGCTCGCCGGCGAGCCGGCGGCGGACCGTCCACTTGCGTGAGAGGTTCGGCCCGGCCAGACCGTCACCGGCGATGGCGACGCGCGCCTGGGCGACCAGGGTGACGCGGAAACCGGCGAGCCGGGCACGCGTGCAGAAGTCCAGACCGTCGTCGACCGGGAGGGCAGGGTCGAAGCCGTCCAGCCGCTCCCACAGGGCCTGCCTGACCAGCATCCCGGCGCCGGAGACAGCGAGGACATCGCTCAGGCCGTCGTGCTGGGCCTGGTCGAGTTCGTTCTCGACGAGGGGTACGGAAGCGCCGAACGGCGTCATCGCCTCGCCGAACTCGCGGATGAAGGCGGGGTCTTCCCAGTCGACCAGCTTCGGACCGACGACGGCGACGGACGGCGAGACCTCGAGTGCGGCCAGCAGGGCTTCCAGCGCCTGGGGCTCCGGGGCGGTGTCCTGCGCGAGCAGCCAGAGCAGTTGTTCCGACCCTGAGCTGGGGGGCAGCACGCCGACCGCTGCGGAGACAGCTGCGCCGAACGGGCGCTTCTCGGGGAGCGAGATCAGCTGGCTGGGCTGCGATTCGGACAGCAGTTGCCTGGCGTCGTCGACGGCGCCGCAGTCGACGGCGATCACGGCGTCCGGTCGGCGGGTCTGCTCCGCGAGGGCGTCGAGAGTGCGCTGCAGGTGTGGCCCGCCGCTCTGGGCGACGACAATGGCGGTGACTCTCGGATACATCGGGAGTCAGCCTAGGTTGGGTGCGCGCCGATCTCGGCTTTGACGTGGGCGCGGCGCGGATCAGCCCGGCGGGTCGAAGGCCGGTTCAGCCTGCGCGCTTGCGGAGCTTGCGACGCTCGCGCTCCGACAGCCCGCCCCAGATCCCGAACCGCTCGTCGTTGGCGAGCGCATACTCGAGGCACTGGGATCGGACTTCGCAGGAGGTGCAGATGCGCTTGGCGTCGCGGGTCGAGCCGCCCTTCTCCGGGAAGAACGCCTCAGGGTCGGTCTGAGCGCACAGAGCGTCGGTCTGCCAGGACAGCGGATTGTCGTCCTCGACCTCCGCCTGGCGGACTCCGGGGACCCCGAGTTTGACCGGGTCGACGAACCAGTCGTCGGGTACCCCCGCACGATATTCTGGAACTGGCATATCGGTCTCCCCACCCATGCACTGCTGAAACACGAGATTCCCGTGTGCCACTAATTACACCGTTGTCATTCGCTCACGTCAAGTCGCGAATCGTAAAGCCTGCACCGCTGGTCGAGAGTTCGCGACGCGCCGGGGAACGACAACAATCGCGACACGCCCGGTCGGGGCAGCCCCCGCCGGAGACGGTGTCAGGACGCCGCCTGGCGTGCTTCCCAGGCGCTGCGCACCATCTCGTCGAGGGTGTGTCGCATCTTCCAGTCGAGATCACGCGCGGCGAGCTCTCCTGAGGCCACGATCCTCGCCGGGTCGCCCGCGCGTCGAGGCCCCACTTCTGGGGTGAAGGCGATGCCCGTCACCTCGGCCACCGTCGACATGATCTCCCCGACCGAGACGCCGTCACCGCTGCCCAGGTTGTAGACCGCCTCGATCGGCTCGCCCGCATCCAGCCGCTTCGCCGCGGCGACGTGCGAGACCGCCAGATCCGCGACGTGGATGTAGTCGCGAACGCAGGTGCCGTCCGGCGTGGGGTAGTCGGTGCCGTTGATGCGCGGGGTGCGACCCTCGGCCAACGCGTCGAACACCAGGGGGAAGAGGTTGTGCGGGCTGGTGTCGCGCAGGCTCACGTCTCCGGAGCCGACGACGTTGAAGTATCGCAGCGAGGTGCGGCGCAACCCGGCGGCAACGCCCTGATCGCGGAGGAGCCACTCGCCGATCAGCTTGGACTCGCCGTAGGGCGACTCCGGGCTCTTCGGAGTCGACTCCGTGACGATGTCCACGTCCGGTGTCCCGTAGACCGCAGCGGACGACGAGAAGACGATCGCGTCGACGCCGGCGTCCTGCATTGCGGCCAGCAGCACGGCGGTCGCTGTCACGTTCTGCTCGTACGTGTGCAGCGGACGCTGAACCGAGACGCCCGCGTACTTGAACCCGGCGACGTGCACGACGCCGCTGATCGGGTTCTCGGCGAAGATCGACGACAGCAGGTCGCCGTCCAGGATGGTGCCGCGGTAGAAGGGGACGCCGGCCGGCACGAACTCCGCATGCCCGCTCGACAGGTCGTCCACGACGACCACGTCGATCCCCTGCTCACGGAACGCCCGCACGACGTGCGCTCCGATGTAGCCTGCTCCTCCGGTCACCAACCACGCCACGGGGGTACCTCCTGCTCGATGGAGCTTCCCACCCTAGCGGCGGGGAACGGAGGAGACCTGCGGCCGAATCGACTCCCCGGCCTCCGATTCCACCCGCCGCACGGCGTGTCCTACGTTTCCTCCTCCCTTCCCGACGCGGCGGGAAACGGAGGATTCCCGCGAACAAATAGCGGAATCGGCGGGAAACGGAGGGCGGCTCAGCCGGGTGACGGCGGAACTCCTCCGGTCGGTCGGCTCGGGTCTCGGGGGCGGGACTCAGACGAACGCGGCCTGCCCGGTGATCGCCCGGCCCACGATGAGGGTGTTCATCTCGCGCGTGCCCTCGTACGAGTAGAGCGCCTCGGCGTCCGCGAAGAACCGCGCGACGTCGTACTCGAGCACGATGCCGTTGCCGCCGAGGGCCTCGCGGCACCAGGCGACCGTCTCGCGCATCCGTGCCGTCGCGAACGCCTTGGCAAGCGCGGAGTGCTCGTCGCGCTGCTCGCCGGCGTCGAGCATCTCCGAGACGCGCGTGCACAGCCCGATGGAGGCGGTGATGTTGCCGATCGACTTCACCAGGAGGTCCTGGATCAGCTGGTGTCCGGCGATCGGCTTTCCGAATTGGACCCGCTCGGTGGTGTAGCGCAGCGCGGCCTCGTAGGCGCCGACCGCGACGCCGATCGCCGACCATGCCACCTCTGCGCGGGTGAGCCGCAGCACGCGTGCCGTGTCCTTGAAGCTGTTCGCGTTCTGCAACCGAAGCGACTCCGGGACGACGACGTTCTCGAGGGTGATGTCGGCGTTCTGCACCATCCGCAGCGACTGCTTCCCCTCGATCTTCGTCGCGGTGAAGCCGGGTGTGGAGTTCGGGACGATGAAGCCCTTCACCTGCCCGTCCTCCGCGCTCTTCGCCCAGATGACCGTGATGTCGCTGAAGGTGGCGTTCCCGATCCAGCGTTTCGAGCCGTTCAGCACCCAGTTGTCGCCGTCCCGCGTCGCCACCGTCTTCAGCCCCTGTGCGGAGTCGGACCCGGAGGTCGGCTCGGTGAGCCCGAACGCGCCGAGCACCTCGCCGCTGGCAAGCTTCGGCAGCCACTCGGCGCGCTGCTCCTCCGAGCCGCAGACGCCGATCGCGCCGAGTGCCAGCCCATTCTGCACGCCGACGTAGGTGCTGACCGATGCGTCGACGCGCCCCAGTTCCAGGGCGACCCAGCCGCGGAACACGGCGGAGTTCTCGAAGGGGGCGGTCTCGGCGAAGCCCATGCCGATGGCTCCGTTGCGGTGCAGCACGTCGACGATCTGGTGCGGGAACTCCGCCTTCTCCCAGTACTCGTTGACGATCGGCTTGACCTCCGACTCCAGGTCCGCCCGGAGCGTCGTGATGAACTCCTTCTCGCGGTCGGTCAGCAGGTTCTCGAAGCCGTAGAAGTCGCCGGCGATGGTCTCGAAGGGCATGTGTGCTCCAGTGCGTCCACAGGGATGGTCGGGCCGTCGCCAGCCTAGGCAACGGATGCCGGACCGGACAAAAGGATTGGTAGTTTGGTCCAAGCGACAAAAGGGATGGGGACGCATGTTTGTGCGCATCGGCAACACTCCGCGCGACTACGCCTGGGGCTCGACGACGGCGATCGCCGGCCTTCTCGGCACCGAGCCGAGCGGAGGCCCGGAGGCGGAGCTGTGGCTGGGCGCGCATCCCGGCTCCCCGTCCCGGGTGCTCGACCCGCAGCTCGCAGACGGCGCCGAGAACCTCGCCGAGTGGGAGCGGACCAGCGACCTGCCGTACCTGCTGAAGGTGCTCGCGGCCGACGGCCCGCTGTCGCTGCAGGCGCATCCCTCCCCCGAGCAGGCGCGGGCCGGCTTCGAGCGCGAGAACGCCGCCGGGCTCGCCGGCGACTCACCGGACCGCAACTACAAGGACCCCTTCCACAAGCCGGAGCTGATCTTCGCGCTGAGCGACCCGTTCGAGGCGCTCTGCGGCTTCCGCGATCCGGCCGAGAGCCGCGCCGCGCTGGAGCGGCTCGCGGCCGCCGGCCGCGGAGGAGCGGTGCTGACCGGCTTCGCCCGCACGCTCGACGGCGAACCCGGCGCTGTCCTGCGCCGCGCGACCGAATGGCTGCTCGGCGGCGACACCGACGTCGACCTGCTGGTGGCCGAGGTCGTGGCGGCGGCGCGCGCCCTGCCCGATGATCGGGATGCGGACACCGTGCGGATGCTCGACGATGCCTTCCCCGGCGATCCGGGCATCGTCCTCGCACTGCTCCTCAACCGCGCCACCCTGCGGCCCGGCGAGGTGCTCTACCTGCCCGCCGGCAACATCCACGCCTACCTGCGCGGCCTGGGCATCGAGCTGATGGCCGCGTCCGACAACGTGTTGCGCGGCGGCCTCACCCGGAAGCGCATCGACGTGCCCGAGCTGGTCTCCGTACTCGACTTCGCGCCCATCCGCGCGACGCCCCTCGCGGCCGAGCATCCGTCCGCAGGAGTGGAGGTGTTCCGCCCGGATGTGCCCGATTTCCAGCTGTCCCGGGTCGAGCTCGGCGACGACGACCGCACCGCCCGGCTCCCGCTCCCCGGCACGGCCATCGCCCTGTGCACGGCCGGATCGCTGGAGCTGACCGGCGCCGGCGGAACGCTGGTCCTGGCCCGCGGTGAGGCGGCGCTGGTGACGGCGGACGAGGGCGAGCTGTCGATCGCGTCGGGACCGGGGACGCTCTTCGTCGCCACCCCCAACCGGTGAGCTATTCTGCGGGAGTGACGAGCCCCCTCCCCGCGCTGAAAGAACGAGTCCGTGCAGCCCGTTCCTCCACCGGCACCGGTGAGGCCGTCTTCGCCTCGGTCGTGCTGTTCACGCTGTTCGCCGGGGAGTTCTGGCGCGACCTGATCAGCTGGCCCGGCTACTTCGTGCTCGCCGCGGTTCTGGGCATCGGCAGCGCTGTGCTCCTCGTGCGGTCCCGGCCCACCTTCCGCTGGCGGACGACGCCGAAGGCGCTCGTCGTCTTCCTGGCGCTCGCCATCGTGTCCATCGCCTGGTCGGCCTACCCGGGGGCGAGCGCGCTGGGTGTCCTGGCCCAGCTGCTGACCACCGTGGGCGGCCTGTTCCTGGGCCTGCGACTCGGCCGCGAGGGGCTGCTGAGTGCTCTCAGCACGGCCTTCCGCTGGATCCTCGGGCTCTCCCTGCTCTTCGAATTCGTGGTCGCGGTCTTCGTCCGCCACCCGGTGCTGCCGCTCACGCCGGCGGAGGCGGTGCCGGCCGGCCCGCTCCCCCAGGCCTTCTACTGGAGTCGCGGCGTCCTGTTCCACGGGGGCCCCATCCAGGGCATCGTCGGCAACAGCAACCTGCTGGCCATGATCGCGCTGCTCGCGATCGTCGTCTTCGGCATCCAGTTCGCCGACCGTACGATTCGTCGCGGGTCCGCGGCGACGTGGCTCGTCATCGCCGTGCTCACGTTCGTGCTCACCCGCTCCGCCACGGTGATCGCGGCCTCCCTCGCGACCGCGGTGGTGCTCGGCTTCGCCCTGTGGACGCGCCGTGCCGGGCCTGAGCGCCGGACCCCCGTGTACGTCGTCGCTGCGGTCGCTGTGGCCGCGGTCATCGTCATCGTGTCGGTGTTCGCCTCCCGCATCCCCGCTCTCTTCGGGAAAAGCGAAGATCTCACCGGACGGTTGGACATCTGGGACAAGGTGATCGGCCTCGCGCAGCAGCGACCGGTCTTCGGGTGGGGGTGGGTAAGCTACTGGGCGCCCTGGGTGAAGCCCTTCAAGGGACTCGCCACGCGCAACGGGGTCGAGTACCTGCAGGCCCACAACGCCTGGCTGGACGTCTGGCTCCAGCTCGGCATCGTCGGTCTGGTGGTGTTCATCCTCCTCGTCCTCACCACGTTCGGCCGCGCCTGGTTCCTCGCGGTCGACCGCCCGCGCAGAACCGTCGCCGACGACCGCCCCTACCGCGCGACCGACCTCCTCCCGCTGCTGCTGCTGGCGGCGCTGATCGCGCAGAGCTTCGCCGAGAGCCGCCTGCTGATCGAGGGCGGCTGGGCGCTGCTCGTGGCGCTGGCGGTGTCCACAAAGCGGACCTGGCGCTGACGGCCCGTATCCTGTGCGTATGGCAACGCCCCGTCGGACTCTGGTGCCGCCCGCGGTGACCGAGTTCCTGGGCTCCGCCCGCTTCACCTCCACTCTCGCCCTGCTGGCGGTGGTCACCGGATTCTCGACGAACGCCATCCGTGCGCTGATCGGCTGGCCGGGCCTCATCGGAGCCCTCGCAGTGCTGGTCACCCTGGCCGCCCTCTCGTTCGCGGCACAGTGGCGACTGATCGAATGGCACGGTCTCCTGCCCATCTCGGCCCTGGTCTTCGTCGGCTGGTGCGCCCTCTCGCTGCTCTGGAGCCAGTACCAGTGGGCGACATTCGGCGCGGTGATCTATCAGCTGATCTTCGCCTTCCTGGCGGTCTACATCGCGCTCGTGCGGGACGCCATCCAGATCGTCCGGGTGGTCGGGGATGCGCTGCGGTTCCTGCTCACGCTGTCGCTGTCGCTGGAGGTGCTGAGCGGCCTGCTGCTCGACACCCCGATGCGCTTCCTCGGCATCCAGGGCAACATCGCGCTCGGCGGGCCGATCCAGGGCCTCTTCGGCACGCGCAACCAGTTGAGCATCGTCGCCCTGATCGCCTTCGTCACGTTCCTGGTCGAACTGCGCACCCGGTCGGTCCGGCCACCGGTTGCGGCGTACTCGATCTCACTCGCCGGTCTCTGCGTCCTGCTGGCGCACTCCCCCGTCATCGCGGCGGTGTCCGTGGTCGTCGGGCTGGCCACGCTGGCGCTCTACCTGATGCGGAAGGCACCGGCGAACCAGCGGCCGTACTTCCAGTGGGGGCTCGGCATCCTGACGGTCGCCGTGCTGGTCACCGCCTACATCTACCGCACCCGCGTCATCGACCTGCTCAACGCCCGCGCCGACTTCCAGGTGCGCTATCAGTTGTGGATCCAGATCTGGCAGCTCATCCCGGTCCAGCAGACAGTGGGCTGGGGGTGGGTGGGCTCCTGGCCGACCGACCTGTACCCGTTCACGGCCGTCCAGGCGGCGACCGGGGTGTACCACTCGAACGGCCTCAACGCCTATCTGGACGTCTATCTCCAGGTGGGGATCATCGGCCTGCTGCTCTTCATCGCGCTGATCGGGCTCGCCTTCGGCCGCTCCTGGCTGCTGGCCTCCAACCGCCGAAGCGTGGTCTACGCGTGGGCGCCGCTGGTGCTCGTCGCACTCCTGGTGACGAGCGTGTTCGAGAGCTCGATCCTGTTCGAGTCGGGCTGGATGCTGCTGGTGATCTGCACGGTCAAGGCGTCTCAGGGCATGAGCTGGCGACTCCGGCTGCCGCACCGCGACGCGAGCTGAGCGAACGACAGCAGGCCTGACTCAGCGCGAACCGCGCCTCACCGGGCCGACGGTGGCGTCCACCACCGTGGGACGGGTGCCCCACGCCGTGGAGTAGGGAACGACGGATCGGACGCTCGCACCGTGCTGCTGTGCAAGTTCGGCGAACGGAGCGGATCGCATGACCACGGACAGCACCCGTTCGGCGCTGCGCTGAAGGTCGCCGAGGCGCAGCGGGTAGCCGGCCGAGGGGTAGTCCCCACGGAGGGCGACCCGGTACGACACGACCGGTGAGGCCGCATCCCCTGGGCTCGCGTGAACGACGTCGGAGACGCTGACGCCGGACTTCTGCGCGGCCGCCATGGTGTCACCGGCCAGCACCGCCGTGACGTGCTGGTAGGCGGCCGCGACGTCGGCGAACGCCGGCTCCGCCGCATGCTTCTCGTTGTTGAGCGCGTCGCGCGTCGTGGCGGTGGAGGCGCGCGCGGCCGTCATCGAGGCGGCGTCGACCACGGTGCTGACGGATTCCGCTCCGGTCGCGGACGGCGCCAGCCCGTTGAACGACCACAACGTGTACGGGGCTCCCACGGCCGGTGTGACCGTGTCGGACACCGGCAGACCGTCCGTGTCGACGGCAGGCGGGTTCTTCTTCAGTGCGTTCAGGACCTCGTCCGGGTTCCACCCCGGCATGATGAGGTCGTTGCCCGCGTAAAGGACGCGGGCCGGTCCGGTGCGGGGACCGGCCCCCCAGTCGGTCATCACCAGCCCGGTGAACCCCCACTCGCCGCGCAGGACGTTGGTGTCCAGGTCGTACGAGCCCGACGTGTAGTCACCGTTCACCCGGTTGTACGACGTCATGACGGCCATCGGGCGCGCGGTCTGCACGACGATCTGGAACCCGCGGAGGTAGATCTCACGCATCGCACGCTCGCTTAGGATCGAGTCGCTCGTCTCGCGCGACGTCTCCTGGTTGTTGGCGAAGAGGTGCTTGACGGTGACGCCGATGCCCGGGATGCTCTGGACGCCCTCCGTCATCGCCGCGGCCGTGAGTCCGGAGACGAGCGGATCCTCCGAGTAGTACTCGAAGTTCCTGCCGTTCAGGGGATCGCGGTGGATGTTCATGCCCGGCGCGAGCCAGAGGGTCACGCCGAAGGCGCGCATCTCGTGACCGATGGCCACGCCGACTGTGCGCACCAGAGCGGTGTCCCAGGTCTGCGCCAGCACCGTACCGACCGGCCAGGCGGTCGCCCGCCGATCCGCTGAGGAGCCCGGAGTTGCCTGCGGAGTGAGGCGCAGCCCGGCGGGGCCGTCGGAGAGCGTCATGCTCGCCACGCCCCGGTCTTCGAGTTGCGCCGTCGTGTAGCCGGCGACGCCGGTCGCCGACCGCGTGGAGCCGCGCGCGGATGCGCCCTCGACGATCTGGGCGAGCTGTCGTGCGGAGAGGCTCGCAACGAAGTCGCTCAGGCGGTAGCCGCCGTTCGCGACATCGAACAGGGTCTTCTTGTCATCCACCGCCACGGAGCGCACCGTTTCGCCTGGCTTCGCGGCGTAGGGGGATCCGGTGCCCTCCCAGTCGGTCTGCCCGGCAGGGAGGCTGGCGACGGTGCTGGACAGCAGGCTGCCGTCGAGGGTCGCCGCCGGCGAATCGGGCGGGGTGGGAGTGTTCTGCGCGTAGGGCGAGCGGGCATCGACGGTCGTCACGTCCGTCGCGGACACGGGGAGGACCGGCGCGGCGGCCACCTGCTTCGCCTCGTTCTGCGGGCGGTAGAAGGCGGCGGGATCGCTGCGCAGGTCACCCGCGACATCCGAGCCGTCGAGCGCATCGGACACGAGCTGGGTGGTCGCGTCCTGGTCGAGGCGGACGACCGCCGCCACCGACGTCGATCGGCTCGAGTCGCCGGCCCGGATGACGTAGTCGCCCGCGGGAAGCACCCAGCGCGAGTGCGCCGTGTCGTACGACGCGAGCGCTGAGGTGCGGAACGAGACCGTCACGGTCTGCGATGCGCCGGGGGCGAGCTCCGCTGTCTTCGCGTAGCCCACCAGCTGCTGGAACGGCTCGTCCTCGACGGTGGCGGGGGTCGAGGCGTAGACCTGCACGACCTGGCGGCCGGACCGCTTGCCGGTGTTGGTCACGTCCACCTGGACCGTCACCGACCGGGCGTCGGCGGTCGCTTTCCGGGTGGTCATCGAGAAGCGCGTGTATCTCAGGCCGTAGCCGAACGGATAGGCGACGACGCTGGCCGGTCTGGCGGCGTCGATCGTCGAGAAGAACGAGTCGAAGTAGCGGTATCCGACGTAGACCCCCTCGCGGTAGCGCTCCTGTTCGCTGTTCCCGTCCGCACCGGCGAAGCTGGCGGCGGCCGGATAGTAGGAGTACTTCGAGGCCCAGGTGTCGGTCAGCCGACCGGACGGGTCCACCACGCCGTCCAGGACGTCGGCGAGTGCCGCACCGGACTCCTGGCCGCCCTGGCCCATCAGCAGCAGCGAATCCAGGCCTCTGCCGCCCTCCGGGTCCCTGACTGTCGCAGCGATCGTCGGGAAGAAGGACGTGTCGACGATCCCGCCGACGTTCAGGACGACGACCACATTGGAATAGACAGCCGCCAGCACCCGGAGGTCCGCCTCCTCGACGGGGCCGAGCAGGTAGTCGCCGGGACCTGAGGACCGGTCCGCGCTCTCGCCGGAGTCACGCGACAGGACGTAGATGGCCGTTCTGGTGGCGCGCGTCGGCTTCGCCGTCTGGGCGGTCAGGGGCTGCTCGACGCCCGCGAAGTCGACGGGAGGCGCCGGTGCGGGTTGGGGGCCGTCGGGGTACTTCGCGTCGTACGCCGTGGTCATGGCCTCCCAGTAGGCGGGGGGCGTTGTGATGGAATGGCCCGTCCGCTCCAGGCCCTCCCGCACGGAGACCGTCGGGCGACTGTTGACGTCACCCGACCCGGTGCCGCCCTTCACGGTCGCGTATGCACCCACTCCGAACACGGCGATGGGACTCTTGGCCTCCAGCGGCAACGAAGCGCCGTGGTTCTCGAGCAGCACCATCCCCTCGGACGCGGCGGAGCGGGACAGTGCCGCGTTGTCCGCCCAGAGACCCGTTTCGACCGGGGCGGGGCTGTGCGACCGAGTGGCGATGACCACCGTCGCAGCGGCGATGACGAGGACCGTCGCCACGGCAGCAGCGAGCCACCACCAGCGCGGCCGGCGCTCTGCGGTCGGGCGCTCGGCGGCTGGGCGCTCGGCGGCTGGGCGCTCGGCGGTCGGACGCTCGGACGTCACAACGCGGCCCGATGCGACTGCAGCAGATCCCGCACCGCGTCGCGTCGGCCCTGGCTCGCGAAGCGGTCGTAGCCGCCCGAACGGAGCAGCGCCGCGACGGCCGGGAGACGCCGGAGCCGGGAGGTCGGGAGGTCGGCCCGGGTGCGCTCGAACGCCGCCTTCCCCACGGCGGCGGTGACGTACGCCCGGGGCACGGCATCGCCGAGCCCCGCCAGCCGGTCGGCGAGCACGGCGAACTTGCGCGCGAGCAGCTCGTTGCGCTCCCCGCGCGGCTCGAGCACCCGGCGGACCTTGTAGCGCAGGGTCGGGGCCGTCACCCCGATCTGGTTGCCGCCGTGCTGCCGATAGTCGATCGTCGCCTCGTCGAGCACGGAGACACCGCCGACCGCGGATGCGATGATCGCCAGCCACTCGTCGTGAACCCACTCCGCGGGGATCGGCTGCGCATACTCCAGCAGCGCGGAGCGGAGCATCACCGTCGCGCCCGTGGCCAGGTTCCGGCGCAGCAGTGCTTCGAAGCCGCGGCCGGTCTCGACCAGCGAGCGCTCGGTCGTCGAGAGTTCGAGATCGCCGAACAGCGTGCGCCCGAGCGGCGCCCCGTCGCCGTCGACCAGGCGCGCGTCCGTCCAGACGAGGAGCGCATCCGTCTGCTCCAGGGCCGTGGTCACCCGGTCGACCTTGTCGGGGTGCCACACATCGTCCTGATCGCACAGTGCGATGGCCGCTTCGGTCGCCCGGCCGAGGGCCGCCGCGAAGTTCCCGGTCACTCCGAGTGCCACCGGGTTCTGGATCACCGTGAGTTCGACGCCGGATCCGGCCGCGGACACCTCGCGCCGCGCACGATCGACGGTGCCGTCACTCGACGCATCGTCGGAGAGGACGATCTGGGATACCGGCGTGGTCTGCCCGAGGATGCTCCGGATCTGTTCCCCGACGACGCTCTCGCCGTTGTGCGTGCAGAGGACGACGGAGACCGGTCCGAGAGTCATGCCGTCTCGGCGACGGCCTGGCCCGCGATCCACGCCTGCAGTGAGCCGATACCGTCGCGCAGGCTCCACTCGGGGGCCCAGTCGAGCGCGATCTCGGTCGGCAGGATGTCGCAGGCCGCGAACCGGACGTCGCCGTCACGGAACTCGCCGGAGACGACCGGGGCGGGAGCGTCGTGGTACCGGGCGATCTCGGTCGCCAGCTCCAGGATCGTGGTCGCGACGCCGGAGCCGACGTCGTAGCGACGAACGCCGACGGCAGGCTCGCCGCGGAGATCGGCGGCGAAGGCGGACACCACATCGTCGATGTAGACGAAGTCGCGGACGATCTGCCCGTCCTCGTAGACCGAGATCGCCTTCCCGGCCCTGGCGAGACGGGAGAAGAGGGAGACGATGCCCGTGTAGGGGTTCGTCAGCGATTGCCCCGGACCGTAGACGTTCTGGAGGCGGAGGATGTCGAGCGAGAGGTCGCGGGCACCGCACCAGACGTCGAGCAGGTGCTCCTGCGCCAGCTTGGTGGCCCCGTAGACGTTCGTGGGAGCCGGCACCGTCGTCGCCACGGAGCTGGGCACGGCGGTGGCTCCGGGCAGATCCCACTCGCCGTTCTCCAGCTGGCGCCGCGACCGCACGCCCGCCTTCACGATCTCGCCGGAGGCGGTCCGCCAGTCGCCCTCGCCGTAGACGGCCCGGCTGCTGCTCAGCACGAAACGGTCGGGGACGTGCCCGCTGCGCGTGAACGCATCCAGCATCGCCGCGGTGCCCACCACGTTCACCGCCGTGTGACGCGTCGCCTCGCTGAACGACTGCGCGGTGCCGGTCTCGGCGGCAAGGTGGATGACCGTTTCTGGCCGGAAGTCCGCGAGCAGGGCGTCCCAGTCGGACGCCGAGGTGACATCCCCCACCACCAGCTCGGCCTCCGCCGGGAGGGCGTCGGGCCGCCGGGCGACGGCGTGGACTTGAGGGTGGAGCGAGTCGAGCGCGACCCACCGGCGCGCGGAAGCGGCGAGCGACTGCGCGAGAGCGCAGCCGATGAAGCCGGCACCACCGGTAACGAGGACGTCACCGAGCTGGTTCATTGTCGGGTTCCTTCGGGCTGAGGGCGAGGGGCAGCTGAGCGGCCAGATCCTGGCAATTCTAGCGGTGCCCACCGAACGGGCGCCCTCTGCGCCCCGGGGGGGCGACTCCCGGAAGTCTTCGGGATTCGCCGTTACAATGATGCCGTCCCCCGGTACTGGCGCGCGCCCTCGCGCGCGGCGCCCACGGCTGCCGGGGCACGGAGAGGACCATATGGCCAACCGCGTATCGATCGTCATGCGCACCCGTGACCGTCCCACCCTCCTCCGTCGCGCCCTGGCGAGCGTCGCGTCCCAGACCCTTCGGGAGTTCGAACTGGTCGTCGTCAATGACGGTGGCGACCCGGCAACCGTCGATGAGCTCCTGGCCGCCACCTCAGGGCTCGGCGAGCCGGTGGTCGTCCACAACACCGACTCCGTCGGCCGCGAAGAAGCGGTCAACGTCGGCGTGGCGGCGTCGAGTGCGCCTCTCGTGGCCGTCCTCGACGACGACGACTCCTGGGCACCCGGCTACCTGGAGGCGACGGTCGCCCGCCTGGAGTCCGGGTCGGACGGCGCCGTCGCCGTGCGCACCGAGGTCGTCTACGAGCGCATCGAAGGCGACGCAGCGGTGGAGATCAATCGGGAGATCCTCCGCTCGGACCTCCGACGGGTGAGCCTGGTCGAGACCCTGTACGGCAACTACGTGCCGCCGAGCTCGATGGTCGTCCGCCGGACCGTCTTCGACGAACAGGGCGGCTGGGACGGCTCGCTTCCGGTGCTCGCCGACTGGGAGTTCACGCTCAAGGTACTGGCCAACTCCTCCATCGCCTTCATCGACGGCGAACCGCTGGCGTTCTGGCACCGCCGCGAGGAGGAGACGGGACCTCTCGGCAACAGCGTGCACGCCCACAGCGCGCACCACGTGGAGTACACGGCGGTCGTCCGCGACGGCTTCCTCCGGTCCGATTCCGCAAAAGGCGGCGCTCTCGGCGACGCCCTGGTGATCGCCGACTCCCACAACAAGCTCTCCCGCCAGATCGACCTGGCGCGTCAGGACCTGATCAACCACGGGGCAGGCAACGCCTTCACCCTCTCCCAGCAGATCGCCTCGCTGGTCGACCGGCTCGACGGGCTGTCTCGTCAACTGGACGGCCTGAAGGACCAGCTGGACCTCCTCAACTCCCGCTCATTCCCCAACGTTTTGCGCCGCGCTGCTTCGAAGACGAAGTCCGGTGTCACGGGTGTCCTCCGACAGACGCATCGTGATCCCGCTACGGGACCCGACAGCCAGGCCGAGAAACGGGAGTGAATCACCGCGCATGACTGACAGGAAGACTTTTCAGGACGGCGACCACCGTGTCATCTTCTACTTCGTCTACGACCCGACGGGCGAGGTGGGCGACTACATCCCGTACAAGCTCGAGAAGCTGCGCCCCTTCGCCGACCACATCTTCGTGGTGGTCAACGGAGCGCTGACCGACGGCGGCAGGAGAAAGCTCGAGAGCGTCGCGGACACGGTCTTCCAGCGCGACAACGTCGGGTTCGACGTGTGGGCGTACAAGTCCGCGCTCGAGGAGTTCGGGCGTGAACGTCTGGCCCAGTTCGACGAACTGATTCTGATGAACTACACATGGTTCGGGCCGGTCCGCCCGTTCGAGCCGGTGTTCGAGAAGATGAACGGGCTCGAGGTCGACTTCTGGGGTCTCACCGACCATGCCGGGATGACGCCCAACCCGTACACGCTCATCGGCTCCATGCACGATCACATCCAGTCGCACTGGATCTCGGTCCGCCGCTCGATGTTCGTCTCCGACGTGTGGAAGAAGTACTGGGACGAGATGCCGATGATCGAGTCGTACACCGACTCGATCGTGAACCACGAGTCCCGGTTCACGCACCACTTCGAGTCGCGCGGGTTCGCCAAGGCCCTGGCCTTCCCGAAGGAGGACTACCCGTCCGACCACCCGGCGTTCGTCAGCGCCCGCGCGCTCCTCGAGGACGGGTGTCCTGCGCTCAAGCGCCGCCCGTTCTTCCACAGCCCGCTGTATCTCGACCGCGAGGCGATCATCGGCCGGTGGCTGCTGGAGGAGACCGCCGAGTACGGCTACCCGATGGAGCTGATCTGGCGCGACCTCGCCCAGCACGCGCAGCCGAAGGTCCTCAACACGAACGCGTCGATGCTGGAGATCCTGCCGGAGACGGTGGAGTCGTACGACCCGGCTGACGTCCAGCGAATCGCTGCCATCGTGCACATCTTCTACGAGGACATGACGGACGAGCTTCTGGACCGTCTCGCCACCCTGCCCTCTTCGTTCGACCTCTACGTCACGACGACGACGGAGGAGAAGGCGGCGGTGATCCGCGAGGCCATCGCGGCGCGCGGGCTGGAGCTCATCGGAAAGTACGACGTCCGCGTCCTGCCGTCCAATCGCGGGCGCGACCTCAGCGGTTTCTTCATCGGCGCCGTGGATGTGCTGCGTCGCGACGACTACGACCTCATCGTCAAGATCCACTCGAAGAAGACGGTGCAGCAGACGCCGAACGCCGGCGACTTCTTCAAGCGCCAGCAGTTCGACAACCTCCTCAACTCCCCCGGCTACACGGCCAACCTGATCGGGTTGTTCCAGAAGGAGCCGGGGCTGGGGATGGTCTTCCCGCCGACGATCCACATCGGCTACCCGACCCTCGGTCACGCCTGGTTCTCGAACAAGGAGCCCACGAAGGAACTCTGCGATCGCCTCGGCATCAAGGTGCCCCTCGACGATGTCTCCCCGCTCGCACCCTTCGGCGCCATGTTCGTCGCTCGGCCGGAGGCACTCAGGATCCTCACCGATGTCGACTGGCAGTATGACGAGTACGCGTCGGAGACCGAACACAGGGACGGCAGTCTGGCGCACGTCCAGGAACGGATCGTGGCGTACGCGGCCGGCCAGCTCGGATACCACGTCCGGACGGTGGCCAACGCCCGCTATGCGGCGATCAGCCACACGTTCCTGGAGTTCAAACTCGACATGATGAGCGCGCCCGTCCCCGGCTACCCGATCGACCAGGTCTTCTGGCTCTGGAACCACGTCGGAGACGCCGCCGATCCACTTCGGGAGCTCAAACGCTTCGTCACCGATCGTCACCCCCGGCTGGCCACCCAGCTGCGCAAGCTGTACACCCCGGCACGGTCGGTCTATCGCCGGAGTCGCGGAGTCCTCCGCCGCGTCAGACGAGACAAGAACAGTCAGTAAGGAACCACCCAGTGCCCAAGAATCTGTCGGAGGTCTTCAACCCCCGCGCTAACAGCATCGGATTTCTCCGATGGCTGATGGCCTTCATGGTCATCTTCTCGCACGCCGGACCCATCGGAGGGTTCTACGGCGGCGAAGACCTGGGAACCCAGATCAGCCACGAGCAGTCGCTCGGCGGCGTCGCGGTCTGCGGGTTCTTCTTCTTCTCGGGCTTCCTGATCACGCAGAGCCGGATGGGCAAGTCGAGCACGCTCCGCTACTTCTGGCGCCGGTTCCTGCGCATCTTCCCGGCATGGTGGCTGTCCCTGCTGACGATCGCGTTCGTGTTCGGACCGATCGCCTGGGTGCAGGAGAAGGGCAGCCTGGCCGGCTACTTCACGACGACCAAGGACTCGCCGCTCACCTACTTCTGGAACAACTTCACACTCGTCATCACCCAGCACAACATCGGCGGCATGGGGTCCAGTCTGCCCTTCGCCCAGTTGCACGGCGGCTACGACTGGAACGGTTCGGCCTGGACGCTGATGTACGAGTTCCGCGCGTACATCCTCGTCGGCGTCCTCGGTCTCTTCGGCGTCCTCGCCCACCGCTGGCTCGCCGGGAGCGTCGCGGTGGCCATCATCATCCTGTCCACACTGCAGTGGGCGTATGCGGGCCAGCTCGCGCACGTGGTGCCCTCGTTCCAGAATATCTACAACCTGCTCTTCCTCGGCCCGTTCGCGTTCGGCATGCTGTTCGCGCTCTTCCCGAAGAAGATCCCCATCGACGACCGATTGGCCATCGGCGCACTGGCGGTGGCGATCGGTACCTACGCCGTCGGCGGCTGGCTCGCCTACGGCCAGTACGCGTTCTGCTACTTCCTGATGTGGGTGGCCATCCGCGCCACCAAGCTCCGGCACTGGGAGAAGTACGGCGACCTGTCCTACGGCATCTACATCTTCGGCTGGCCGGTGATGACGCTGGCCGCGTTCTTCGGCCTGCAGCATGCGGGCTGGCTGGCGTACCACGTCGTCGTCATCGTCGTCTGTCACGTGCTCGCCTTCGCGAGCTGGCACCTGATCGAGAAGCCGGCCATGAGCCTCAAGAACTGGACGCCGAAGTGGCTGCTCTGGGTTCTGGAGCGGTGGGCCCCGATCAGCCTGCGGCTGAAGAACCGCTTCGTCGACCCGGTGTTCTCGTCGACGCACTACGCGGCGAAACTGCGAGAAGCCAAGACCCCGAGTGGGGAGGCTGCACAGTGAGCCTCCGCGAACTCCCGCCCGACCAGCAGGTGAGGGGCGGCCGGCGCCGCTGGGGCCGGCTCTACTACGTGCCCCTGGTCGTCCTCTTCACGCTCTCCGCGGTCGCGGCGGGCACCGGCTACGCGGTCAAGAAGCACATCGAGACCGCGCCCCCGGCCCTCGACAAGCCGGCCGCCGTCAGCGGTCCGGCGAAGACCTCGACGACCGCCCTGCCCGAGGTCTGCCACCCCGCCGTGGAGAAGCCGAAGCAGCAACTGTGGCTGACCGGGAAAGCGGATCAGGCCGAGAAGGTCTGGGACGCGCACAAGGGCGACCTCAGCAAGGACTACGTGACCGGCAAGGACGGCTACGTGTTCTGGAACGACATCCAGGCGATGAACTTCTCCCAGGCCGTCGGGCGCCGTGCCCTCTCGGTCGACGAGGCCGCCGACTGGCACACCTACCTGGCGTCGCTGCGCGACGAACTCAAGGCGAAGGGCATCCCGTTCTACGTCGTCGTCACGCCCGCCAAGTGGGACGTCTACCCGCAGGAGCTGCCCGACTGGGCGCAGTCCATCCGCGGTTCCGGACCGCTCGACCAGCTGATGCACCAGTACCCGGACCTGCCGATCATCGACCTCCGCGCTCCGCTGCGCGACGCGAGCAAGACCACTCCCACCTACAGCCGCGTCAACAGTCACTGGACGGACTACGGCGCGTACGTCGGCTGGAAGACGGTCGCCGACTGCATCAACACGACCGACCCGACCCTCGGGCCGCTCACCGTTCCCGCCTCGACCGGCGTCACCACCACCGACGAGAACAACGAGTTCGCGCCGTACGGCATCTCGAGCCCGGTTCCCGACTGGACCACCCCGACGTACGACCCGCAGCTCAAGAGCGTCGACCTGACGAAGAAGGACGGCACCACCACGACGGTCGACGGCGCGACGGCCACCGACCTCAGCCTCCTTCCGGTCTCGACCAAGACCACGGGGGCCGCGACCTCGAAGTCGCTGCTGTTCCTGCGCGACTCGATGGGCAACGGCCTCTCGGTGACGGTCCAGCAGGAGTTCGCGCAGACCTGGCAGCTGCGGCACAACTTCGACGCAGCCGAGCCCGGCGGATTGCCGGACGTCGCCCAGCTGATCTCCCAGCACAAGTCCGACATCGTCATCCTGCAGGTCGCCGAGCGCCATCTGAACTTCCCGCCCACGACGAAGAAGTGACCATGACCATCGCAGAACGCCTCCCCTCCGCCGAGTTCCGTCGAGCGTCCGCGCTCACGTGGAACCTCGCACTGCGTGCGATCAAGGCCCAGTACAACGGCACCGTGCTCGGGCGCACCTGGTCCCTGATCAGCCCCCTTGTGACGATCGCCGTCTACAGCGTCATCTTCGGCATCGTCTTCGCGAGCCCCGCCCCGGTGGGGCAGAACTCCGGCGTGACGTCGTTCGCCATGTGGGTGGCCGTCGGCGTCGTCGCCTGGACCTTCATCTCCGGCTCCATCGGAACGGCGATGTCTGCACTGGTGAGCAACGCGGGACTGCTCGAGAAGGTCTACTTTCCGCGCGTGGTCCTGATTCTCGCTGCCGTGATCGCCACGACGGTCACGTTCGCGACGGACATCGCCGTGGTGATCGTCGTCATGGCCTTCGTGGGGGGGCCCGAGGTCCTGCTCGGAATCCCCCTGCTGATTCCCTTCATCCTGTTCGCGGCGATGTTCGGGGCGGGTGTCGGCATGATGCTCGCCATCGCCGTGGTCTGGTTCCGGGACATCGAGCACCTCTGGGGACTCGTCAGCCAGGTGTGGATGTACGCGTCCGGCGTGGTCTTCCCCCTCACGCTCGTCCAGAACGCCGCGGCGTCGCTGCAGCGCAGCGGTGTGACGATCAACGGCGATCCGCTCCCCCTGGTCTTCCTCTTCCGGCTGAACCCTGCCGAGCAGTTCCTGGAGGCGTTCCGTTCGATCGTCTACGGCTACGCGGTGCCGCCGTTGGAGGTCTGGATCAGTTGCGCTCTCTGGGGAATCGGCGCATTGATCGTCGGTGGACTCATCTTCCGGGCCAAGCAGGCCAGAATCGTCGAGGAACTCTGATGAACGACATCGCCGTTTCGGTGCAGAACGTCTCGAAGACCTTCCGCATCTATCAAGGCCGCAACCGCTCGCTGAAGTCCGCCGTGCTCTCCGGCGGCCGCGGGGGTCACACCGAGTTCAAGGCCCTCGACGACGTCTCGCTGGAGATCCCGCGCGGCACGACCTTCGGACTGCTGGGGCACAACGGCTCCGGGAAGTCGACGCTGCTCAAGTGCATCGCACGCATCCTGACGCCGGACGCCGGCAGGATCGCGGTCGACGGGCGCATCGCGGCCATGTTGGAGGTGGGCTCCGGCTTCCACCCCAACCTGACCGGGCGTGAGAACGTCTACCTCAACGGCGCCATCCTGGGGATGAGCAAGAAGGAGATCGACGCGAAGTTCGACTCCATCGTCGACTTCGCCGGTGTGGAGCGGTTCATCGACCAGCCCGTGAAGAACTACTCGAGCGGCATGTACGTCCGGCTCGGCTTCGCCGTGTCGATCCACGTGGAACCCGAGATCCTGCTCGTGGACGAGGTGCTCGCCGTCGGCGACCTGCAGTTCCAGGAGAAGTGCATGGAGAAGTTCTCCGAGCTGAAGTCCTCGGGCCGCACCGTGATCGTGGTCAGTCACGCCATCGACCAGATGCGCACGTTCTGCGACACGGCGGCCTGGCTGCGCAACGGGTCGGTGGTCGACATCGGAAACGCCATGAACATCGTCGACGCCTACGCGGACGCCGAGCACAGCGTCCGCCGCGTCGAGTCGGGCGGCGTCCGGTTCGGCAGCGGCGAGGCCATGATCTCGAAGATCGAGTGGCTGGTCGACGGCAAGGACGTCCGCACGAGCAAGACCGGCGACCAGGTGACCATCCGGCTGCACTACCACTCGGAGGTCGAGATCCACCGCCCGACCTTCGGAGTCTCCGTCGACACCCGTGACGGGATCTTCGTCTGGGGTCACCACTCGCTCGACGCCGGCTACATCGCGGAGAGCATCGGGCCGGGCGACGGCACGGTGGACGTGGTCATCCCCTCCCTCCCGGTCCGCCCCGGCACGTTCGACGTGAGCGCGTCCCTCCAGGACGGCAACGCCTCCCACGTGTACGACGCCCTGCAGAAGGCGGTCCGTGTGGACGTCCTCGCCGGTCAGCCGTTCGAGTCCGGAGGTGTCACGACCTTCAACAGCCGTTTTGCGAACCTCAGCCCGGCTCGCCCCCTGCTGGAACCGCGGGTAGACGAAACGGTGCGGTAAGGTCATCCCGAATACCCGCGGTCTCGCGCGGGTACGGGATCGAGAGAAGGTCGTCCGCGGTGAAAGCACGGATGCGCATCGCCGGCATTGTCATGGCCGCTGTCATGGCCGTCGGCGTCATCGTCGCTGTCGGCACGGAGAAGGCGCCGTCCGCTTACGCCGCGAACGCGGCGGACTTCCAGGCCGGCTTCCTGGTCAGCGACCAGAACTTCTACGACGGTGGGGCGATGTCCGCCTCCGATGTGCAGAGCTTCCTGCTGAGCCAGAACTCGACCTGCCACTCGAGCTACGCGTGCCTCTACGGCTACGGTCAGTCCACTCCGAACATGGCCGGCGACGCCTATTGCTCCCCGATGGGCGGAATGGGCTCCGAGCTCGCTTCCAGCATCATCGCCCGCGTCGGCGCAGCATGCGGCATCAGCCAGAAGGCCCTGATCGTGCTCCTCCAGAAGGAGCAGGGCCTGGTGACCTCCTCCAGCCCCACCCAGGGCATGTTCCTGCACGCCACCGGGTTCTCCTGCCCGGACACCGCGCCGTGCGACCCGAACTATGCGGGTTTCTTCTACCAGATGTACTACGGCGCCCGGCAGTTCAAGATCTACAAGGCGCACCCGACGTGGTACAACTACCAGCCGAACGCCTGGAACAACATCCTCTACAACCCGAACAGCGCCTGCGGGAGCGGTTCGGTCTACATCCAGGGTTACGCCACCGCCGGACTGTACAACTACACGCCCTACCAGCCGAACGCTGCGGCCATGGCCAACCTGTACGGCACCGGCGACTCCTGCTCGGCGTACGGCAACCGCAACTTCTGGCGCCTCTGGACGGACTGGTTCGGCTCGCCCACGCAGACGGCCAACCTGATCCGGTTGAGTGGCACACCCAACGTCTACCTCGCGAGCGGAAACGTCCGCTATGCCTTCCCGTCCACCGACATGCTGGCGCAGTACAGCGCCCTCGGGGCCGTCGCGGATCTCACCCAGGCGCAGTTCAACGGCTACATGGACGGCGGCGTCTATGTCCAGCGGGTCCTGCGGGCGACCGATGGCGCCGTCTACTTCATCGATCAGGGCAAGCGGTACCGCTTCCGCGATTGCAACCAGGTCTACAACTTCGGTTACGTCTGCCCCCAGTTCCCGACGATTTCGACGGCCCAGGCGAATCTGTTCACCGACGGCGGCTGGCTCAACGACCTGATCAAGCTGCCGGACGGTTCGATCTGGTTCATGCAGAGCGGTGCGCGGCGCCAGACCCCCGACCCGTCCGTGCTCGCGCCGTACGGCGTCTCCACCAACACCACCAGCCTGTCGAACTTCTCGATCGGCGGCGCCCAGATCGGGTCGCCCGTGGTCGGCGCCGGCGTCTTCACCGACGGCCAGGGCAACTTCGCCGCGTCCACCTACGGCGGCATGTACTCGCTGTCTCCCGCGGCCGCGGCCGGCACTCTGGCCGGCAAGGCGACGCCGCTGCAGAACTACTCCTTCCAGCGGCTGTACCCGACCGGGCAGTTGCCGCTCCGGCTCGCGTCGAGCGGGCGCTACTTCGTGTCCGTCGACGGCGGCTGGCTCGAGGTGGACGGCCCGACGTTCGGGGGCTCGTCGTACTTCACTTCGCTGGGTGCCAACTCTTGGACCGGCGTCCCGCTGGTCGCCACCGTCACGTCGTCCCTCTTCATGAAGGAGCGGTCCAGCACCCAGATCTACCTGATCAGCGGAGGCGCCAAACAGCCCGTCGCGGATCAGGCGACGCTGAACTGGATCTCGCAGACGTACGGCGTCCCCTCGACCGTTTGGACGACGACCGACGGAGCCCTGCGGGGGCTCAACCCGCCCGCGGGAACGATCGTCTCCGTCACCGGCACGCAGACCGTCTACCTCATCGACGGGGGCAAGCGATACCAGTTCCGCGACTGCACGCAGGTGGCCGCGTGGGGGAAGACCTGTGGGCAGCTCCCGACGACGACCGCGGATGCGGTGTCCGAGTACCCGTCCGCCGGGACCCTCACGGATCTCGTCAAGCTGCCGGACGGCACCATCTGGCTGATGCAGGGCGGCAAGCGTCGGGAGACGCCGGACCCGTCCGTGCTCGCGCAGTACTTCATCCCCAGCACCACCACGAGCCTCACCAACGGCGCGGTGGCCGCCATTCCCGTCGGTGTCCCGGTGACCCGCGCGGGCGTCTACACCGACGGCTCCAGCTTCGTGGCCGCGACTCAGGGAGGCAACTTCCTCGTCTCTGCTGCCGCGGCGGCCGGCAAGGTTGGCGGTTCCGCTGTGCGCCTGCAGGCGGCGTCGCTGCAGAACATGTCCGCCAGCACCACGCTGCCGCTCCGCCTGACCAGCGACGGACGGTACTTCGTCTCCGTGGACGAAGGGTGGCTGGAGGTGGCGGCCGGCACGTTCGGCGGCGCCAGTGCGTTCACCGCCCTCGGAACCAAGTCGTGGACCGGTGTCCCGCTGGCAGCGACGACCTCGACGCCGGTGTTCGTCCGGGAGAGGTCCTCCTCGCAGATCTACCTCGTCTCCGGCGGCTACAAACAGCCGATCGCCGACCAGTCCTCGGTCGCCTGGGTGGCGTCCTATTACGGGCTGAGCTCCAGGGTCTGGATCGGCTCGGATGGGGTGCTGGCCGGGTTGATCGGCTGACATCCCGGTGGATGCGGTTGCCGGGTCGGCAGCGATTCGTCCGTTACGATTGCATCGCGCCTCGGCCGACGACTTCACGTATCGCGCCACACCGAGCACTTAGCCGCACCGGGAGGAATCCGGCCCTATGACCACAACGGTGAACGATTACCCAGCGTCCACCCGTCGTCCCCTGAAGAGACTCACGTCACCTCGTTCATCCTTCTGGATCTCGTTCGTCCTCTTCTTCCTGGTCATCGGCAGCTGGTCCGTTGCGAACCCGATGATGGCGTCCCCCGACGAGCCGGCCCACGCCGTGAAGGCCGCGGCGACCGTCCGCGGCGAGTTCGCCGCCGACGAGTCCGCCTACAACCCAGGCCGCGGCGTCTTCGCCGTCCCGCAGCTGTTCACGGATGTCTGGGCACTCCCCTGCTTCGCCTTCAAGGCCAAGGAGCTCGCCAATTGCTCGCCGACGCTGACGGGCGACCTGGGAGCGCCGTCGGAGAGTGTCTCGCACGTCGCGCGGTACAACCCGCTCTACTACGCGATCATCGGCATCCCGAGCCTGTTCCCGATCTCGACCTTCACCCTCGTCGCGATGCGGCTCGTCGGCGCCCTTCTCGTGGCCCTGCTCGCCGCGTTCGCCTGCCGGACGATCGCCGAGCTCCGACGTCCGGGGTGGCCGATGGTGGGATTCGCAGCCGCTGTGACCCCCATGACGATCTTCATCGCGAGTGCGATGACACCCCAGGGGCCGGAGATCTTCGGAGCGATGGCGACCGCGATCATCCTGCTGGCGCTCGTCTTCGAGCCTGATCCCGATCTCCTGCGGCGCCGGCTGTGGCGGCTTGTGGTGGTCTCCGGCTTCTTCGTCCTGGCACGAGGGCTGAGTCCCGTGTACCTGGTGCTCATCGTGCTTCTCGTCCTGCTGGTGGCGCCGAAATTCGGTGTGGTGAAGGACCTCATCATGAATCGCCGCGCGTGGCTGCCCCTCGCGGTGTGCGTCGCGGTCTCGCTTGCCGCCGTCATCTACATCCTGACCGCCGGAAGTCTGGCGCTGGGGGTCGTCTACCCGGACCCGAACCTCACCGCCCCGACGGTCGTCCAAGCCATGCTCAGCAAGACAGACTACTACGTCGAGCAGCTCCTCGGCGTCTTCGGCTGGGGAGAGGTGCACCTCCCCCTGGTCGCCCAGCTGGTCATCGGCGGAGCGGTGATGGTCGTCGCTGTCATCGGCTTCGCCATCGCTCGCCTGCGCGGGCGCCTGGTTCTGCTGGGCCTCGTCCTCCTGATCGTGGCGCTCCCGATCGGCGTCCAGCTCGCGAGCTTCAAGGAATCCGGTCTCATCTGGCAGGGCAAGTACATCCTGCCGCTCGCTGTCATGGTCCCGCTGATCGCCGGCTTCCTGGCGGAGCGGTATCCGATGCCGGCTTTTCTCGGCCGGAGGGTGGTTCCGGTGGTCGTCCCACTTCTGGCCCTCGCCCAGATCGTCGCTTTCGTCATCAACCTCCATCGCTACATCAACGGCGCAAACGGTCCGTGGACCCACCTCGTGCGCGGTGCCTGGCATCCCGGAACGGACGTGTGGGTGGCGACCGTCATCGAACTCGTCGGCTGGCTGGCCCTGGCCTGCTACGCCGTGTACGCGTTCCATCTCCGGGCGCAGGATCGAGCGCTCCCCGACCGAATCGAACGTCATGCCTGAGAACCTCCGGATCGCTGCGATCGTCCCGTGCCACAACGAAGAGGCCGCCGTCGCGAAAGTCGTCACCGATCTGCTCACGGCGGTGCCGGAGATGAAGGTCTTCGTCTACGACAACAACAGCACCGATCGAACGGTCGAGTTCGCCCGTGCGGCCGGCGCCACCGTTCGGCAGGAGACCCAGAAGGGCAAGGGGAACGTCGTCCGCCGCGCGTTCTCGGACATCGACGCCGACGTGTACCTCATCATCGATGGGGATGACACGTACGACGCCCTCGCTGCCGGCACCCTCATCGACACTCTGATCGATGGGCACCTGGACCACGTCCTGGGTGTGCGGAAGCCGGACGGCGATGCGACGGCGTACCGTCCGGGCCACGAGACCGGCAATCGTCTGTTCAACCGGCTGGTCGGGTCGCTCTTCGGGCTGCCCGTCAGCGACATGCTCAGCGGTTACCGCGTCTTCTCGCGCCGATTCGTGAAGTCGTTCCCGGCGCTCTCGCGGGAGTTCGAGATCGAGACGGAGCTGACCGTCCACTCGATGAGCATGCGGGTGCCCCAGGCCGAGGTCGAGGTCGGCTTCCGCGACCGGCCAGAGGGCAGCGAGTCGAAGCTCCGCACGTACCACGACGGCTTCCGGATCCTCCGTCTGATCGTGGAGCTGTTCCGCCACGAGCGTCCGCTGTTCTTCTACTCGGTCTTCGCAGGGCTCTTCTTCTTGATCGGCCTGATCCTCGGTATCCCGGTCCTGATCGAGTTCGTGCAGACGGGTCTCGTCCCGCGGCTGCCGACCGCTGTGCTGTCGTCGTCGTTGGTGATCCTGGCGTTCTTGGCGTTCCTGGCCGGCCTGATCATGGATGGGGTGCTGCGCGGGCGACGCGAGGCCATCCGTCTGCACTACCTGCGGCTACCCGCTCCAGTGAACGTCGACTGGAACCAGCCGTCTTAGGCCGAACTCCGATCTCTCAGGAGACGTTCGTGTCGCGAGGCTCCGGCGCCGTGCGGATGCGTCCGCTCCTGTTCTCCCCGTACACCCAGTAGCGGTAGGCGAGGAATCGGAAGGCCGTGGCGAGCACGAAGCCGATGACGTTCGACGAGATGTTGTCGGCGAGCAGTGACGTGTAACCGAGCAGGTAGTGGGACACGTAGAGGCAGGCGAGCACGATCCCCATACCGGCGACGGCGACCAGGATGAACTCGAACAGTTCCCGCGCCGTGTCCGAACGCCGGCTGCTGCTGAAGGTCCAGTACCGGTTGCCGATCCAAGCGACCAGCGTGGAAACGATGAAGGCGATCGTCCGAGCGACGATCGGTGACGCCCAGGGAGTACCGCTGCCCAACAGCCCCAGGCTGAGAGCGTTGAAGACCGCGACGTCGACGATGTACGCGACGATCCCGACGACTCCGAACTTGAGCGCGTAGTTCCGGAGAAGGTCGATCGCCGCGTGCAGAATCCGTTCCACGGTCACGCCTCGGACGCCATCAGCTCCCGGATGACCGTCGCCTCACCCCAGACCGCGGGCGAGTCGTACTGACGGTCGGGGAAGGCACCGTACTCCAGCGTGATCGGGAGCCCGTTCTCGCGGATGAACTCCTCGACCTGGTCGCCGAGGGACACCGGCGTGCCGCTTCCGCAGTTGACCGTGCCGACGAGACCGCCGGTGGTGGCCGCGACCGCGATCTGGCGCCCGAGCTCGGCGACGTCGATGAAGTCGTACTTGTTCTTGCCGGTCGTGAAGGGGAACGTCGTCTTGCCCTCGTCCACCGCCTGCAACAGGCGGGTGAAGATGGAGTGGTTCCGCCGGTCGTCACCGTAGATGTAGTAGCAACGGAGCCAGGCGAGCTCCGTCTTCGCCGCGAGCGTCGCGAAGGCCGCACGACGGAGGGCGTCCTTGGCGATGCCGTAGAGCGTGCTGGGATTGGTCGGGGTGTCGGCGTCGATGGCGCCCTCCCAGTAGCCGATTTCGTGCATCGTGCCGAGACCGGCGATGCGCGGAACGCCCCACTCGACGGCGTCGGCGAGCAGCGCGTAGTGCGCCGAGAGGTTGAGCATGTGGGACGGCGCGTTGTGCACGAAACCGTCGGTCCAGGCGAGGTGCACGAGGACGTCGGGCCGCTCGGCGGAGGCGGACCGGATGCTGAAGCCGGGGGCGAGGATGTCGGCTTCCACGAGCTCGGCCCGGTCATCGACCTCGGCCCGTTCGATCGAGCGCACGACTGCGAGGACGCGGTGGCCGCGGTCCAGCAGGGCCGCCACCACGTGCCGACCCACGTATCCGCCGGCGCCCGTCACCATCACCGTCTGCGTGCTCATCGAGTCTCCTTCCACACGGTCAAACAGTCTACGGGGTCGTCCCTGTGCCGCTTCGGCCGCAGCACGGGCTGGTTAGACTGGACGGCATATGTCCTCCCCCACCCCGCGTGCCGCCGCCGTCGTGACCGTCACGTACAACTCGAACGCCGTCATCGACGACTTCCTGCGTTCGGTACGCGCCGACGGCGGGAACGACGTCGAGGTGGTGGTCGCCGACAACGGGACGACGGACATCGTCCGGCTGCGGGAGATCGCGGCGATGTGGTCCGCCACGCTGATCGAGTTGCCGGAGAACGTCGGATACGGAGCGGGGATGAACGCGGCAGTGGCCGCCCTCACCGCGGAACACGAGCACATCCTGATCTCGAACCCGGACGTCCGCCTCGCGCCCGGCGCGCTGGCCGAACTGTCGCGCCTGCTCGACGCGGACCCGTCCGCCGGGGCCGTCGGCCCGAAGATCCTCAACGAGGACGGCACCGTGTACCCCTCGGCCCGGCGTCTGCCGTCGCTGCGGACGGGGATCGGCCACAGCATCCTGGAGCCGATCTGGTCCGGCAACCCGTGGACCCGCGCCTACCACGCCGACGCCACCATCGATGTGCGCACGTCCGGCTGGCTCTCGGGGGCGTGCCAGATGGTGCGACGCGCCGCGTTCGACCAGCTCGGCGGGTTCGACGACGGCTACTTCATGTACTTCGAAGACGTCGACCTTGGCCTGCGCATCGGCCAGGCCGGATGGTCGAACGTGTACGACCCGAAGGCCGTCGTCACCCACACCGGCGCGCACTCGACGACCGACATCTCGGACCGGATGCTGCGCATCCACCACGAGAGCGCCTACCGCTATCTGGCCAAGCGCTACCCGCACTGGTACCAGGCGCCGCTGCGCTGGGCGCTCAAGCTCGGCCTGTGGTTCCGCGTGACCGTTCTCGTCACGCGGAACCGGCGGAAGGTCAGGAACGCTCGCGGGCCAGAAGCTCCAGCAGATAGCTCCCGTAGCCGCTCTTGACCAGCGGCTGTGCCAGCTCTGCGAGCCGGTCGTCGTCGATCCACCCGGCGCGCCAGGCGATCTCCTCGACACAGCCGATCTTGAAGCCCTGACGGTCTTCGATCACGCGCACGTACTCGGACGCCTGCATCATCGACTCGAACGTCCCCGTGTCGAGCCACGCGGTCCCGCGGTCGAGCACGTCGACCTGGAGCTTGCCCGCCTGCAGGTAACGCTCGTTGACGGTGGAGATCTCCAGCTCGCCGCGGGCGCTCGGCTCGATCGTCTTCGCGATCTCGACGACGGAGTTGTCGTAGAAGTAGAGGCCGGGCACCGCATAGCTGCTCTTGGGCGCGGTGGGCTTCTCCTCGATGGACAGCGCGGTGAAGTTGTCGTCGAACTCGACGACGCCGTACGCCGTCGGGTTGCTCACCTGATAGGCGAAGATGACGGCACCGTCGATGTCGGTGTGCTGCCGGAGGGATGCCCCGAGCGCGCTTCCGTGGAAGATGTTGTCGCCGAGGACCAGCGCGACCGATTCGTCGCCGATGAACTCCTCGCCGATGATGAACGCCTGGGCCAGTCCGTCGGGCGACGGCTGCACGGCGTACTCGATCCGGACGCCCAGGTCGCTGCCGTCTCCGAGAAGCGCCCGGAACTGGTCGTTGTACTCGGGCGTCGTGATGATCAGGACCTCGTCGATGCCGGCCATCATCAGGGTCGACAGCGGGTAGTAGACCATCGGCTTGTCGTAGATGGGCATGAGCTGCTTCGAGATGCCCTTGGTGATGGGCCAGAGTCGCGTGCCGGAGCCGCCGGCGAGAATGATTCCGCGCACGTTCCTACTTTCCGTTCAGCGAGGCGTAGTAGGCGCGAGCCGCGTCCCACGTGGGCAGGATGCCCGAGTCGCGCGCTTCCAGCAGCGTGGGCGCGTCCGTGTCCTTGGGCGAGACCAGGAGGGCCTCTCGCTCGATCGGGAAGTCGAGGCCGACCTCCGGGTCGAGCGGGTCGATGCCGTGCTCGGCGGTCGGGTTGTAGACGTCGGTCACCAGGTAGCTGACCGTGGCGTCGTCGGTGAGAGCGATGAAGCAGTGTCCGAGGCCCTCTCCGATGTAGACGGCGCGGCGGTCCTTGTCGTCGAGGAGCACCGTGTCCCAGGTACCGAACGTCGGCGAGCCGACCCGGATGTCGACGATGAAGTCGAGCACGGCCCCGTAGGGCGCGGTCACGTACTTGGCCTGGCTCGGCGGGACGTCGGCGAAGTGGATTCCGCGCACCGAACCACGACGGGAGACGGAGGTGTTGCCCTGGCGGAGGTCGAGGGAGTGGCCGACCGCTTCTTCCAGGCGGTCGAAGCGGTACCACTCCAGGAACACCCCGCGGTCGTCCGCGTGCTGCTTCGGCGTGATCTCGTAGGCGTCGGGGACAGCTAGTTCTCGGATTTGCACCTCAGGAGTCTACCAATCGAGCCAACCGCTAGACTCAAAGGCGTTTGCCGACAGAAAGCACCCATCACAACATGAAGATTCTCGTCACAGGTGGCGCCGGTTTCATCGGCTCCAACTTCGTCCGCCGCACGCTCCAGGATGCCTACCCCGGCCTCGAAGGCGCAGAGGTCGTCGTGCTCGACGCCCTCACCTACTCCGGCAACCTGGCGAATCTCGCCTCGGTCGCCGACTCGCCGCGCTACACCTTCGTCAAGGGTGACATCCGCGACGGCGGCCTGCTCGACGAGCTGTTCCCTGGCGTGGATGCGGTCGTGCACTTCGCGGCGGAGTCCCACGTCGACCGGTCGGTGCGCGACGCGTCGATCTTCGTCGAGACGAACGTCCTGGGCACCCAGCAGCTGCTCGACGCCGCCCTGCGCAACAACCTCGAGCGCTTCGTGCACGTCTCCACCGACGAGGTCTACGGCTCCATCGCCGAGGGCTCCTGGGCCGAAGACCGGCCGCTGGAGCCGAACTCCCCGTACTCCGCCTCGAAGGCAGGCAGCGACCTGCTGGCGCGCAGCTACTTCCGCACGCACGGCCTGAACCTCTCGATCACCCGCTGCTCGAACAACTACGGGCCGTACCACTTCCCCGAGAAGGTCATCCCGCTGTTCGTCACGAACCTGATCGACGACGAGCACGTCCCGCTCTACGGCGAGGGCAACAACATCCGCGACTGGCTGCACGTCGACGACCACACCCGCGGCATCGCCATGGTGCTGGTGAACGGCCGCGCCGGCGAGATCTACAACATCGGCGGCGGCACCGAGCTCACCAACAAGGAGCTCACCCAGCTGCTGCTCGACGCGACCGGCAAGGACTGGTCGTACGTCGACCGGGTCGCCGACCGTCTCGGGCACGACCTGCGCTACTCGGTCGACATCTCCAAGATCCAGTCGGAGCTCGGTTACGAGCCGCTGGTGCCGTTCCAGCAGGGTCTGGCCGACGTGGTGCAGTGGTACCGCGACAACCGCGCCTGGTGGGAGCCGCTGAAGTCCCGCGCGGCCCTCGACAACTGATCGGCGTTCAGACCTCGCGGGAGTAGGGATCCACCTGGATCCTGCTGCCCCACCGCCGCAGGAGCAGATCCCTCTCGTAGGGCACCACCTGGGCGACGCGGGTCCGTGACTCGTAGTGGTGGAGCCGCGCGTGCGGCGTCCAGAGCACGGACCTGCCGGAGCTCCGCACCTTCAGGCAGAGGTCGACGTCGTTGTAGCTGCTCGGCAGCAGCGTCGAGAACCCGCCCACCGTGCGGAACACATCGGCATCCATGAGCGCACACGCTGCCGTCACGCCGGACGTTTCGCGGACGACGCCGAGGCTGTCCAGGGTGTCCCGCGCATCCTGCGCCCAGCCGATCGCGAGGTGTGTGGGCTCGCCCCGACGGTACGCGTGGCCCGCATGCTGCACGCTGCCGTCCTCGAAGAGCAGGAGCGCGCCCACCATCCCGACGCCGGGTTGCTGAGCGAGGCCGAGCATCCGCTCCACCCAGTCGGGGCTGAGGACCTCCACGTCGTCGTTGAGGAGGAGCAGGTACTCGCCTCGCGCGTGCAGGGCACCGCGGTTCATCTTCGCGGCGAAGTTGAACGGCGCCGTCCACTCCACCATCGTCAGGCGATCACCGGCGATGGCCTCGAGTTGATCGCGAACGGTCCTCGGCGTCGCCTCGTCGGCGACGACCACGATCTCGATCTCCTGGTAGGTCGACCGTTCGACGATGCTGCGCACCGCCTCCACGACGAAGGCCCGCTGCTCGCCGTGCACCGTGCCGGCACCCCCGCGCGTCGGGATGACGATCGAGACCAGGGGTCGGCCGGACAGTGCGTACCGGACATCGAGGACCCCGCGTGGCGTGGGCGTCACCGTCGCGTCGACGCCGAGCCGGCCGAGGTGGAGGCGGACCAGCTCCGCGTCCGCCTCTGTCATCGGGGTTCTCGGCGTCATCGGGGTTCCCGGCGATTCCGACGCCGTCAGCGGCCGCGGTATGCGGATCGCGGAGCCGCCTGCGGCGATCACCTCGAGCACGAGAGCCCAGACCAGGCGATCCGCCGCCGGCTCCGCGTCACCCAGCTGCGCGAGCGCTGCACGCGCTGCCGCGGTGCGGAACACGACGACGTCGCCCAGGTAGTCCTGCTCCCGCAGGCGCAGCGGCGAGAGCTCCGGGCGCAGGACGCCGGGGCCATCCGTGTAGATCAGGTCGACGTCTCCGAAGCGGTCGACCACCGATCGCAGTTCTCCGACGGCGCCCGACGACAGAGTGGCCCCGTGGCGGACCACGACCACATACTCTCCGGTGGATGTCCGAAGGGATTCGGTTCGGTCTCCGGAGAGGACGGCGAAGACGGGCTCGACCCCTGGCTCGCCGCTCATCGCGGGCGGCGGGCGACGGCGCGCCGGGCGATACGCGCCGGGGCGGTGAGGGCGTGGCCCAGGCGGAGTTCGGCGCTCGACCGGAGCCGCGCAAGCTCCTGCTCGGCCGCGAGCTGCTGCCCGGGAGAGAGGGACCGCGCCACGCTCAACTCCGCGACCTCCGCCTCGAGACCGAGGATGCGGTCCATCAGTGCCAACTGGCGCTCCTGCTCCCGCAACCGCTCTTCGTCCGTCACCTGCTCCACCGACCCCTCGTGCGTCCGTCGTAGACTACTTTAACCGCCGCGTCCCCCTCGCACTGCGGCGAGAAGGGCCGGTATCCGTGCAGGACGTCGTCGCGGTCATCCCGACCTATCAACCCGACGATCGGCTGGCCGAGCGGGTCGACGCCATCCTCGCGCAGGGCGCAGCGGTCATCGTCGTCGACGACGGCAGTCCGGCCGGGCACGGTCCGGCACTCGACGAGCGGGACGGGCTGGTGGTGCTGGGCGACGAGCAGAACAGAGGCATCGCGGCCGCCCTCAACCGCGGTGTCCGCGAGGCGCTACGTCGCGGGGCGAGTCACATCCTCACCCTCGACCAGGACAGCCTGATCCGGCCGGGATACCTGGAGCGTGCGCTGGAGGTGTATCGGACGGCACCGGCGGATGCCAGGGTCGGCATGGTGGTCCCCGACCTCGTGGACGGACGCCGCGACGTACGGACTCGGACGCTCGGCGGCCTCCGGGTGGTGGAGGAGGCGATCCAGTCGGGTGCCGTCATCTCCGCAGCCTGCGTCCGGGAGGCGGGCCTTTTCGACGAACGCCTCGTCATCGATGCCGTCGACACGGAGTTCTGCCTGCGCATCCGCACCCGTGGCTACCTCATCGCCGTCGCCGACGGCACCGACCTCGAGCACGAACTCGGCTCCGTCGTCCCTTTCCGCCCCTTCGGTCTGTCCCTGACGCGGCACGGTCACCCGGCGGTCTACCAGTACCACCAGCCCTTCCGGCACTACTATGTCGCGCGCAACAGCGTCGACCTCGCGTTCCGCTATGGGCGCCACTATCCGCGCTGGACCCTCCGCCTGCTGCGCCGGGAAGCCCTGCTGCTGGCCACCACGGTGTCCGCGGGACCCCAGCGCTGGCGTCACTTCGTCGCGGGCACCGTCGGCCTCTGGCACGGAGCCGCCCGCCGGCGCGGCCCGATGCCGTCGGCGCTGCGCGCCTACCTCATAGGCGGCGAACGCCCGCGAAGCGTTCCCGGCGGGCACTGAGAGCGCCCTGATAGGGTCTGGGCCTGGAGCGGGGACACCCGCGCGATCACGATTCCGGGAGTTTCATGACGACCCTCAAGGTGGTGCTCGACGAGCTGGTCGGCGATTCGCCTCGAAGCCTGCGTCGCCACACCGAGGAACTCACGCGGCAGCTCATCGCCACGGCACCTCCGGGCTGCGATGTGGTGGGCATCGTCTCCAACGTGCCGGACGCCGAACTGGCCCAGTTGCAGTTGCGTCTTCCCGGCATCCGGGACATCGTGAGGCTCCCGGTCGGTTCGCGTGAGCTGGCCATTGCCTGGCAGTCCGGCATCCGGCTGGGAGGCGAACCGGGGATGCTCCACTCGCCGACCCTCCTGGCGCCGCTGCGCAAGCAGGACCCGGCCGCGGACGTCAATCAGGTCACGGTGACCATCCACGACACCCTCGCGTGGACGCACCCGGGAACGCTCGGATCCGGAACAGCGCGCTGGACGCGCGCGATGGCCAAACGCGCGCGGAAGCATGCGGACGCGGTGATCGTGCCCACACACGCCGTCGCGCAACGGCTGGCGGCCGAGCTCGACTTCGGCGACCGCATCCGGGTCATCGGCGGCGCGCCGGCGACAGCACTGCGCCTGCCTGCCGACGCCGACGCCCGCGCGGAACGGCTCCAGCTCCCCGCTGAGTACGCCTTCACGCTGGGATCGATCGAGCCGCGGAAGGGCATCTCGGCGCTGATCCGCGCGATCGCCCGCCCGGAAGCGGAGGGGATCCCGCTGCTGATCGCCGGTCCCGACCGGTACGGCGATGGCACGGCCACCGGTGTCGCCGCCGCGGCGGGATTGCCGGAGGATCGCGTGCGTGCACTCGGTCGGCTGAGCGACGAAGACCTGGCCGTCGCGCTCGACCGCGCCACCCTCTTCGTCTTCCCAAGCGTCGCGGAGGGCTTCGGCCTCCCCATCGTCGAGGCGTTCAAGTTCGGCAAAGCCGTCATCCACTCCGACGACCCGGCGCTCGTGGAGGTGGCCGCCGGTGCCAGTCTGGTCGTGGATCGGCCCTCCTCCCCCGAGGACGACGGATACCCCGAACGGCTCGCCGGAGCGATCGGCCGGGTGCTCTCCGACACCGCGCTCCGCACACGGCTGGGCGTGCTGGCCTCGGATCGCGCGCGCGCCTTCAGCTGGCGGGACTCGGCGGAACGGGTGTGGCAGCTGCACGCTGACCTCTAATCGAGGGCGGTTCCCGCGGTCTGATAGCCTCCCACGGTGGTCACGTCCTTCTACCCCCGCAGGCGCGACCGGTACTCTTCGCTGGACGGGCTTCGCGGCGTCGCAGCCATCGTCGTCCTCCTCCACCACACCGCGATGATCGTGCCCGGAATGGTGGCCGCCTACACGGGCGCCGCCGTCCCCGCGAACGGTTCGCTGACCTGGTGGTTCAGCTACACGCCTCTCCGGCTCCTGACGGCAGGGTCGGAAGCGGTGACCCTGTTCTTCGTGCTCAGCGGGTTCGTTCTCGCGCTGCCCGTGCTCCGGTCGGAAAACTACGACTGGATCGCCTACTACCCGCGTCGCGTGGTCAGGATCGGCCTGCCGTCGGCAGCATCCGTCGTGCTGGCGTTCGGGCTGCTCGTGCTGGTACCGCAGATCCCCCACGACGGCATCAGTGCCTGGCTGGCGGGTTTCAGCATCGACCCGCTGGACTGGAAGGTACTGGTACAGGCACTCGACCCGTTCGCCGGAGACCACAGGATCAACGGCCCGCTCTGGTCGATCTATTGGGAGATGGTGTTCTCGATGACCCTCCCGCTGTTCGTCGGCATCGCGCTCGTCGCCCGCCGGTTCTGGCCGGTGCTCCTGGCCGCTGCGACGGTCATCGGGTTCTTCGGTGCGCACATCGGCGCGGATGGTTTCCGCTATCTTCCGGCCTTCCTCGTCGGCACGGTCGCTGCGGTCGGGCTGCCCCGGATCAGAGCCGCCGGCGCCATGCTCTCCGGCCGCTGGTTCGGTCATCTCGCCTGGGTCGGCATCCTGAGCGCCAGCTGCGCCCTGCTCATCCTGCGCTGGCTGGTTCCCGTGCCCGGCGGCGAACGCGTTCTTACGAGCGGAATGAGCGCGCTGTGGCCGATCGCTGCACTGGGCATCCTGATCTGCTGCCTGGAGTGGCGGCCGGCGGCGAGACTATTGAGCGGCGAGCCGTTCCGCTGGGCGGGGAAGATCTCGTTCAGCCTCTACCTCGTCCATGTGCCGATCCTCTTCGCCTTCCGTTATGCGTTCGATGGCTCCCCGCTCACGGTCGTCCTCCCTTGCGCCGCCGCGACGGCCATCGTCGCGGCGATGCTGTTCCACTGGCTGGTGGAGAAGAGGACGAACGGCCTCTCGCGGTGGGCGGGTCGGGTGGTCGCCGACGCTTTCCAACCGGCGCGGCGTTACGCCGAGCGCTGACCGGCTTCGCGGTGCTCGGACGGGCTCCGCTCTGCTTCGCGCTCGTCGGCACCCTCGTCGTCGCGGCCGAACCAGGTGCGGTACCGGTCGGACGCCCAGGCCCCGACCGCCTTCGACCAGCCGTGGCTGCGCTGCTCGATCAGCCAGGTGAAGCCGACGGCGACGACCGCGGCGACCGGCATCCCGAACAGCGGACCCACGTACCATGCCGATCCCGCGAACAGGTAGGTGCTGAAGATGAGGATCGGCACGTGGACGAGGTAGAGACTGAACGAGATCTTCCCGCTGAACTGCACAGGGCGCGTCTCGAGCGTCGCGCGCAACGGCTTCCAGCCCAGCGCGACGACCACCAGCCCGGCGGCGGCCAACGGCACCATGCCCTTCAGGATCGGCTCGAGTTCGGTGATCTCGCCCACGTTCGGCCCGACCAGCCACGGAGCGATGAGCAGCAGCAGACTGGCGATCGTGAGGCCGGCCCACAGCGGGTGGCGGTACCAGCGGGCGTTGATGCGGTCGGCGACGTTCCGCACGGCGTCCAGGCGGACGGCGATCACCGCGCCGACGAAGAACGCGGGCAGGTACTGCAACTCGCCCGAGCCGGCGTGGACGCCGAGGTAGGTCAGCGCGCAGGCCGCCGCCAAGCCACCGACCCACCACTTGCGGACCGCCAGTGCCAGGACCGCGAAGATCGGCAGTGCGAGCGAGAACACCAGCTCCCAGCGCAGCGACCACAACGGGTTGTTGATCTGGCCGTCGCCGCCCAGCAGATCCCAGCCCTTGACGATGTACTCCCAGCCGAAGCGGGGCGTCGACGAGTTGCTCAGCCACGTGCCGTCCGGCTGGGTGGACGTCTGCGGGATGGCCATGACCCACACAGCGGCGAGGAGAACGGACGCCACCACCGGCACCAGCAGGCGCACCGCGCGCCGGGGGAAGTAGGCGATCCAGTCGAACCCCCGCTTCCGGATGACCGGAAGGGTGACGACCAGACCGGAGAGCACGAAGAACACGATGACGGACTCGACCCCCGCAGTGAACAGCTTCAGCGGGGTGTAGCTGATCCACCACATCGGCGACCCGGCCGGGGCGGTCCCGCTTCCGGGCGTTCCGGGGAAATCGGGGTTCGTGTACATGGCGTGGTGCAAGAGGACGACGACCGCGGCGATGCCCCGGAGGCCGTCCAGCGCAGCCAGCCGGCCGCCCGTCATTCGTCTCCTGTCTTCTGCCACCATTCCACCTGTACCCGTCATAGGCGGGCGACGCTACGGGCTTGCCCTGGGCAGTTCCTGTGACCTGTTCAGGGGGTAGCTGGGGACGCCCCGCGTGGCTAACGGGTCCCGCGCCGGGTGCCACTTAGCATGATCGCTATGCCCGCATTCACTTCCCCGCTGGTCTCCGTCGTGATGGGGTCCGACTCCGACTGGTCGGTCATGGAGGAGGCATCCCGGGTGCTGACCGAGTTCGACATCGCGCACGAGGTCGAGGTCGTCTCCGCCCACCGGACGCCGGAGAAGATGATCTCGTTCGGCAAGGCCGCCGCCGGTCGAGGCATCCGCGTGATCATCGCCGGGGCCGGCGGAGCCGCGCATCTGCCGGGCATGCTGGCCGCCGTCACCACCCTTCCCGTGGTCGGCGTGCCGGTGCCGCTTGCCCGGTTGGACGGCCTCGACTCCCTGCTCTCCATCGTGCAGATGCCCGCCGGCGTGCCGGTAGCGACCGTCTCCATCGGCGGCGCGCGCAACGCCGGACTGCTCGCCGTGAAGATCCTGGCCACCTCGGATGACGCGCTGGCGGGGAAGCTCGCGCAGTTCGCCGCCGACCTGGAGGCCAGCGTGGAGCAGAAGAACCAGGCCCTCAAAGCCCAGCTGTGAGCCGCACCCCATGACGATCGCAACGCCCCTCCGCCACCCCGACGCCTCCTCGTCGCACACGATGACGAAGCGCGGCTGGTGGCTCGTCACGATGAACGTGCTCCTGCCCGGCTCGGCGCAGGTGGTCGCCGGCAACCGCACGTTGGGCCGCGTAGGCGTGCTCGCGACTCTGCTGCTGTGGCTGCTCGCGGTGGTCACCCTAGTGGTCTACCTGGTCGCCCCCTCCGCCATCTACACGATGTTCACCCAGGCCGGCAGCCTCACGCTCGTGCAGCTGCTGCTCATCGCATACGCCGCACTCTGGGTGCTGCTGACCCTCGACACCCTCCGCCTCGTCCGTCTGGTCCGCACCGCACCCAATTCGCGCGGCTGGATCGCCGCCTTCTCCGTTCTCGTGCTCGTCGGCCTGACCGGCACAGCGGGGTACGCGTCCGTCGTTGCCGGCTCCGCGCGCGGCGCGCTCAGCGACATCTTCTCGGCGGCGGCATCCCAACCTCCCGTCGACGGCCGCTACAACATCATGCTGCTCGGCGGAGACGCCGGCCCCGACCGCGACGGTCTACGCCCGGACAGCATGTCGATCGTCAGCATCGACGCGAACACCGGCCAGGCGGTGACGATCGGGCTGCCGCGCGACCTCGACCCGGTGCCGTTCCCGACCTCGTCGCCGCTGCACGCGCTGTACCCCGACGGCTACGGCTACCAGGACCGCTGCGACGTCGACGTCTGCCAGCTGAACTCCATCTACACCGAGGTGGAGCTGTACAAGCCCAAGCTCTACCCGAACGCGGGCAAGGACAACAGTCAGCCGGGCATCGAGGCCATGCGGGATGCGCTCGAGGGCGCCACCGGCCTGACCATCCAGTACTACGTCCTCATCGACATGCAGGGCTTCGCCGACCTGATCGACGCGGTCGGCGGGGTGGATGTCACGGTGAAGGATCGCGTTCCGATCGGCGGCGACGAGAACCTCAACGGGGTCGCCGAGTGGATCGAGCCGGGCAATCGTCACCTCGACGGCTACCACGCGCAGTGGTACGCCCGGGCGCGCCACGGCTCGAGCGACTACGACAGGATGGCGCGTCAGCGGCAGCTGCAGGACGCCATCCTGAAGCAGGTGAACCCGGTGAACGTGGTGTCCAAGTTTCAGGGGATCGCCAAGGCCGGTGCGCAGGTGATGAAGACGGACATCCCGCAGTCGATGCTGGGCTACTTCGTCGACCTCGGTCTCAAGACCCGCAAGCTGCCCGTGCAGCAGCTGGAGCTCGTGCCGCCCACGATCGACCCGCAGAACCCCGACTACACGCAGATCCAGCAGTTGGTGCGGAAAGCGGTGCACCCCGCCACAGCGAAGCCCGCCGGTTCGTAACGGCCGAGTGGCCGATCCCCTGCCGGCTCAGCCTTCGAAGAACGCCGCCGCCGCGCGGGCCCGGTGCACGACGTCGTCGAGGTCGTCCCCTCCCGCGGTGACGTGCCCGACCTTCCGACCGGGTCGCGGTGCCTTGCCGTAGCCGTGGAACTTGACCTCGGGATGCGCGGCGAGCGCGGCCGGGTAACGGTCCTGCAGCGTGCCCTCCGACGGGCCGCCCAGGATGTTGACCATCACCGACCAGTCGGCGCGGGCCTCGGTCGAGCCGAGCGGCAGGTCCAGCACGGCACGGAGGTGCTGCTCGAACTGGCTGGTGACGGCGCCCTCGATCGACCAGTGGCCGCTGTTGTGCGGCCGCATCGCGAGCTCGTTCACGAGCACCCGCCCGTCCGTCGTCTCGAAGAGTTCCACCGCCAGCACCCCGGTGACGCCGAGGCCCTCGGCGACCCGCTGGGCGATCTCGGCGGCGGCCTCCGCGACGCGCCCGGTCGAGCCGGGGGCCGGTGCCAGGACCTCCGCGCAGACACCGTCGCGCTGGACGGTCTCCACGACGGGCCAGGCCGCGATCTCGCCGGAAGGACGGCGCGCGACCAGCTGCGCGAGTTCGCGGCGGAACGAGACAAGCTCTTCCACCAGCAGGGCGCCGCCGCGGCCGTCCTCCGCGAGCGCGAGGAACCAGTCGTCGGCGCCGGTCGCGTCGGAGACGACACGGACCCCTTTACCGTCGTAGCCGCCGCGCGCGGTCTTCACCACGGCGCGGCCGCCGTGGCCCGCCAGGAACGCCCCGAGCTCGTCCGCAGACTCCACCGCCGCCCAGTCCGGCACGGGCAGCCCCAGCTCGCTGAGCTTGGCGCGCATCTGCAATTTGTCCTGCGCATACTGGAGGGCGTCCGGGCCGGGATGCACCGGGATGCCACGCGAGACCAGCTCGTGCAGGATGGCCTGGGGCACGTGTTCGTGATCGAACGTGACAACGTCCACCGTCTCGGCGAAGGCCAGGACGGTGTCGAGGTCGCGGTAGTCCCCGACGCCACTCGCGGCCAGGTCGGCGCTCATGCCCTCGGCTTCCTCCAGCACGCGGATCTCGATCCCCAGCTCGATCGCGGGCGGGATCATCATCCGGGCCAGCTGCCCTCCGCCGATCACTCCGACGATCTGACTAGACATGGCCGTCCGCCTCTCTGATACTTTTCATACTGGCCGGGGAAACTCACAGGAACGCGATACCTGCTCCGCGTACCGTAAGGAACGCACTGACCATCTTCCCGCATCTCCAGGCAGGGGCATGACGACCGAAACCGAGACACCGGCGCACAAGGCGCGACTGTTCCCGCAGCTGATCAAGTTCGGCGCGGTCGGGGCGGTCGGTTTCGTGGTCAATCTCGTCGTGTTCAACGTGCTGATGGTCGTCGTTCTGGTGAACGTGCCGCACAAGACACTCTGGTCGACCGCCATCGCGACGCTCGTCGCCATCGGAGCGAACTGGCTCGGCAACCGGTACTGGGCTTTCGCGAGCAACCGCAGTGACAACGCCACGCGCGAGGGCATCGAGTTCTTCGTCGTCAGCCTGGCCGGCATGGCGATCCCGCTGATGTGCGTCTGGGTGTCGCACTACCTGTTGGGCTACCAGAGCCTCCTGGCCGACAACATCTCCAACAACATCGTCGGGCTGGCGCTCGGAACGGTCTTCCGGTTCGCGTTCTACCGCTGGTGGGTGTTCTCGCCGGACCGCGCTGCCGCGCGCGCTGTGCGCACCTCCGAGGGCGCCGGGCTCGCAACGGGCACGCACGTGCCCGCACATGGTCCCGCGCGCGGACTGCGCGAGAAGGCGCCGATCACCGGTTCGACGCTAGCGAGCGCCCCAGACCGTCGTCTCGTCGGTGACTGATTCCGACTGCTGACGCCGCACGGCCACGACGGTCTGCGAGTGATCCATCAGCTCCGACAGTGCCCGCTGCACCTGGTCGGCTTTGGGCACATCCTTGAGGACCACCGGATGCTCGAGACCGGAGTTGATGAGCACATCCCCGGAACGGAACAGGCTCTGCAGCCAGCTCCGCCGGACGGCGACGTCGTAGCCCCGGCTGTGCAGCAGCTCCTGCCGCACGCGCACGAAGAAGCCGTGCCGGATGATCAGCCGGCGCGTAGTGATCGTGTAACGGCGGCTGAGCCAGGCGGCCAACGGCAGCAGGAACAGCAGCAGGAGCACGGCTGCGGCCGCCGACCACAGCAGCACGATCTGCCACACCTCGACGACCTGGCCGGCGAAGTAACCGACCGCACCAGCGACGGCGATGAGCACCAGGCTCGGCCAGAAGAGCCGGCGGGCGTTGGAGCGCAGCCGGGCGATCACGCGCTCGGGTGGTTGGGCGGGCTGCGCGGAGGTCCCGTCCATGGTGCTGCTCATGCTCAATTAATACCGCAGGTGCGTGACGTCGCCTGCTGCGATCGCGGTGCGGCCCGTATCCGACTCCACGATGAGTCGTCCGTCCTCGTCGACACCGACCGCCGTGCCGAGCAGATCGTCGCCGGAGGGAAGTTGGACGCGCACCGCGCGGCCGACGGTGTGGCAGGCCTCGACCACCTCGTCGCGCAGCGCGCTGCGCACCGGGTCGCCCCCCGCCGCGAGGAAGTCCCGGTAGAGCGTCGACAGCTGGATGAGGTAGGCCGAGAGCACGACGTCGGCATCGACATCCTGGGCACCGGCCAGCGCCAGGGAGGTGGAGGTGTCGGTCGGCAGCTGCTCGTCCGTCTGCGAGAGATTGACGCCGGCGCCGATCACCAGCCCGGACATCCCGGGCAGGAGCTCGGCGAGGATCCCGCACACCTTGTCGCCGTCGATGAGGACATCGTTCGGCCACTTCACCTGCACACCGCCCGGAACGAGCGGGCCGAGCGCGCGACTCATGGCGAGCCCCGCCAGCAGCGGGAACCAGCCGTACGACGTCGGCGGCAGGCCGACCGGCTTCAACAGCACCGAGATCGCGAGCGCCGTCCCCGGCGGGGTCACCCACTCCCGGCCGAGCCGGCCGCGGCCGCCCGTCTGGTTGTCGGTGACGAGCACCGCGAGATCCGGCAGGTCGCCGGCTCGCGCGCTCAGGACGTCGTTGGTCGAGCCCGCCTCGGGCAAGACCTCGAGTACGGGGACGATGGATCGGCTGCGTCGGAACTCCACGAACCCAGTCTCTCGCACTGGGCCACCCTGCCAGCGCAGGCGGGCGGATTTGTAGGGTTTCGTCAACGGCACGGCCGTTCGGCTGGCCGGTAGAGTGAACGGCGTGACCGACACCGAACCACGTCAGACCGAACAGCTCCCCGACCTGACCACCACCGCCGGCAAACTCGCCGACCTGAAGGAACGGTTCCACGAGGCCGTCACCGCGAGTGGACAGGCCGCGATCGAGAAGCAGCACGCCAAAGGCAAGCTGACCGCCCGGGAGCGCATCGACCTGCTCCTCGACCACGGCTCGTTCGTCGAGCTGGACGAGTTCGTCCGCCATCGCACCCACGCCTTCGGGATGGAGGCCAAGCGTCCCTACGGCGACGCCGTCGTCACCGGGGTCGGCACCATCCACGGCCGCAATGTCGCCGTCTTCAGCCAGGACTTCACCATCTTCGGCGGGTCGCTCGGCGAGGTGGCCGGCGAGAAGATCATCAAGGTCATGGACCACGCCCTGAAGACCGGCGTGCCGATGATCGGAATCCTCGACTCGGGCGGAGCACGCATCCAGGAGGGTGTGGTCGCGCTCGGCAAGTACGGCGAGATCTTCCGCCGCAACACCGCCGCCTCCGGCGTCATCCCGCAGATCTCGATCGTGATGGGACCGGCCGCGGGCGGTGCGGTGTACTCCCCCGCGCTCACCGACTTCGTCATCATGGTCGACAAGTCGAGCCACATGTTCGTCACCGGTCCCGACGTCATCAAGACCGTCACCGGCGAAGACGTCGGCTTCGAAGAGCTCGGCGGCGCCCTCACCCACAACAAGATCTCCGGCGTCTCGCACTACCTGGCGAGCGACGAAGAGGACGCCCTCGACTACGCGCGCACCCTGCTCAGCTACCTGCCGCAGAACAACCTGGCCGAGCTCCCGACCTTCCAGTCGGAGCCGGAACTCGAGATCACGGACGCCGACCGCCGGCTGAACACGGTCATCCCGGACTCGCCGAACCAGCCGTACGACGTCAAGAGCGTCATCGAAGGCGTCGTCGACGACGGCGAGTTCCTCGAGGTCCAGCCGCTGTTCGCCCCCAACATCGTGATCGGCTTCGCCCGGGTGGAGGGGCGCTCGGTCGGCATCGTCGCCAACCAGCCCAGCGCCATGGCCGGGACGCTCAACATCGACGCTGGCGAGAAGGCGTCGCGCTTCGTCCGGTTCTGCGACGCGTTCGGCATCCCGATCCTGACCCTGGTGGATGTGCCCGGCTACCTGCCAGGCACCGACCAGGAGTGGACGGGCGTCATCCGGCGCGGCGCCAAGCTGCTGTACGCGTACGCGGAGGCGACCGTCCCGCTCGTTACGATCATCACCCGCAAGGCGTACGGCGGCGCGTACATCGTCATGGGCTCCAAACAGCTGGGTGCGGACATCAACCTGGCCTGGCCGACCGCGGAGATCGCGGTCATGGGCGGCCAGGGCGCGGTCAACATCCTGTACCGCGGCGAGATCAAGCGTGCAGAGGAGGCCGGTGAGGATGTGGCCGCCGTCCGGACGAAGCTGGCCAACGAGTACACCTACAACGTGGCCAGCCCGTTCCTCGCTGCCGAGCGCGGCGAGCTGGACGGCGTGATCGAGCCGGCCGCGACACGCGTCTCGGTCATCAAGGCGCTTCGCGCGCTGCGCACCAAGCGTGCCTCGCTGCCGCCGAAGAAGCACGGGAACATCCCGCTGTGAGCGGCGCGCACGCCAAGGAGACCGCCGGGTCGGACCTCGACCCGTCGCAGCTCCGTTTCATCACGCGCGGCGTGACGCCGGAGGAGGTGGCCGCCGTGACGGCTGTGCTCGCTGCCGCGGCCGCTGAGCAGGCCGCCGCCAGCAGGGAGGCCCGGGAGGACCGGGGGCCGGACGCCTGGGCGCGCACTCAGCGCGCGCTTCGGTCGGAGTTGCGCCCGGGCGCAGGAGCGTGGCGTTCCTTCTCCGGGTGAGCGGATTCTGTACCCCGGTCGGGGTGCGCATGGGACCGGCGCTGGTCCAGATTTACAGCATGCGCCTCAAACGGGGGGCGGACGGTGTCCCCCATGTCCTCCAAAATGACGACTTTGTATTTACTGGGAACCCGACGACTATAGAGATTGCTAGGTGTCTCTCCTCGTGAGTCACACCGCCAAACACTCGCCGACTAGGGTAAGCGGGCGAGTGCTTTGGGGGCGAGTCAGGGCGATATTCGGGTTGTCGCCCTGACTCGGGGTTTGAAAAGGGCCGACAATTCGGGTGTCGGCCCTTTTCCCCGTTAACGAGCACGTGCCGTGAAGGCCCAGCGGTGTCGGTCGCCGGTGACGTGATGCCTCAGGCGACGGGTCGCGGGATCTCCAGCCACAGGTCGACCTCGTCGTCCTCCGAGTCCGCTCCGAGCGCGTTCGCCGCGCCGTCGTCGGACATGCGCAGCCCGACGACCGTGACCGCCGTCTTGGACGAGCGAGGCACGGTCCGGACGATCAGCTTGTCGGTCGTGGTTCCGCGGATGGCCTCCGCGAGGCGGCGCAGCACCGCCTCGAGGCCGCGCTGGTCGAGGTCGTCGATACCGCCCTCGTCCAGCAGACTGACGACCACGCCGCGCCGGCGCGCATCCATCACCTCACGGCGCACGTCGTCGTTGAGCAGGCGCCGGCCGCGGATCTCGTCGCGGATGGCACCCTCCAGATAGCGGCACTCGCGCCGCTCGGCTTCGGTCAGGTCGCCGCCGCGCCGGACGATCTCCGCCAGCATCGGGGCGGCGACCCGGTAGGTCTGGCGCAGGCGGAGCTGGCGCTCCATGACGTGCGCATCCTGGGCGGCCTGCCACTCGGTGGCCTCGCGTTCGGCCCGAGCGAACTGCAGGGCATCGCGACCCGCCTTGGCGAGGGAGCCGGAGATCACCACGGCGACGCCCACCCAGACCACGGAGCCGATGACCCCGAGTCCCGCCAATGCGCCTGGGCCGGCCCAGATCACGGTCTGGACGGCCAGGAACCCGACGCCGGCCCACGCCACCACCTGCTGCCGGCGGACGGCGCAGATGGTCATCAGTGTGCCCACCGCTGCGACGTACCAGGTGGCGTAGCCGTTGTCCTTCGATGCGTCGAGCTGGCTGGCCACCAGAATCGGGATCACCACGCAGACGGCCAGGTCGAAGGCGGCCAGCCACAGCGGCATCTTCGTCGGGCTGGTCGGCCACAGGCTGATCACGGTCGCGATCCCGTAGAGCACCATAGCGACGATGACCGGCCCTGCCGAGCGCGGCGTCGAGAGAGACGAGAGCGCGAGGAACAGGTGATAGGCCGAGAAGAGCGCCCCGAGCGTGAGGAACAGGACCCGGTTGAGGGTGATCACTCGCCCGCCTCCGATCCGGTGGCGACAGTCGGACCGTGCAGCGCTGACGCGACAGTGGAGCCGGGCATCTGGCTGTCAGCGGACGGCCACATGATCGCCACCGTCGTCCCCACTCCGGGCTCCGACTCGATGCGCGCCCGGCCGCCGACCTTGGCGAGCCGGTCCCGGATGCTGATCCGCAGTCCCAGGCGCTCGGCAGGAACCTCCGACTCGGTGAACCCGCGGCCGTCGTCCCGGATGACCACCTCGACGGTGGCGGACGGGCCGCCGCCGCGGATCGAGACGCTGCGCTGCACCCCGGCGCCGCCGGCGTGCTGCATGCTGTTCACCATCGCCTGCACGGTGGCGGAGTACACGGCCTCGGCCACATTGACCGGCAGGGTGTGCACCTCGACATCGCGCACCTCCACCTGGAAGGGTGACGAGAAGGCGTTTGCGGCCGTCACCAGCCGTTCGGTGAGGCGGTCGAGGCCCACCGCCGACTGGTCCTCCGGAGGGGCGGCCTCCGCGGCGTGCAGGTGCCCGATGGCGTCCGCGGCCATCGCCGCCGCGAGCTGCTTCTGCTCGGGCGAGCGTGCGGATGCGGCGGAGAGGAGAGTGGTGAGGACGCTGTCGTGGACGATCGCGTCGACCTGCACGCGCTCCACCTCCGTCGCGTGCTGCCGGACCGCGTTCGCGTAGCGTGCGAGAGCCTGACTCTGAGCGGTGTCCACGGCGCTCGCGGCCTGCCGCATCATGGCGATGATCGCCAGGATGACTCCACCGAGGATGATGGCGTAGATCGTGTCCAGGCCGGCCAGCTCGACGCCGACGCCGCCTCCGGCTGGCAGTGCCCGGACCACGCCGTACGCGATCGGTGCCACGAACGTGTACGCGATGGCGAGCCACAGCGGATACGCCACGGCGGCGAAGGCGGTGAACACGGAGCAGAGGAACCAGACCCACGGCTTATCCGCGCCGAATGCGGCGGGGTCGTCCACCAGGAGCGGCCAGGTGACGATAGCGGCGAGATAGACGACGGCGAGCACGCCCATCGCGATCTTGACGCCGCGCTGGATCACCGCGAGGACGACCGTCAGGGCCAGCCCGCCGAAAATGACGATCATCCAGACGCCGCCCCACGGCTCGCGCAGGTGACTGAGCTGGCCGAGAGCCGTCGGGAGGGTCTGCAGCCCGAAGACCAGGCCGAAAGCGGAGACCGTGCGGTCCGAGATGCGCTCGATGCGAGCGCGGCTGAGGGGGTTACGGGGTTTCGCCGACTCGAGCGGCAGCCCCGCGCGGGCCCCGTCAGGAACGCTCATTGCCTGTCTCTGGATCGAGCCCCGGGAGGATGCCGTCCTCCACCGCCCGCCGGAGGAGGTCGACCTTCGTCGGCGCCGGGCGGCCGACTTCGACGTACTTGACGCGGATGCGGTCCAGGTACTCGCGGGCGGTCGAGTTGGCGATGCCGAGCTGTGCGGCGACCGCCTTCAGCGGCAGACCGGAGGCGTAGAGGTGGAGCACGTCGCGCTCGCGGCGACCCAGCTGGGCCTTCGCGAAGTCGCTGTCAGCGTCGATCGCCGTCGCCCACTCGAGGTTGTTGAGGACGTCGCCGCGCGCGACCGTGGCGATCGCGCTGATGACGGTCGTCGTCGGGGAGGACTTGGGGATGACGCCCGCTGCCCCGGCGGCCAGCGCCTCACGGACACTCGCGACGCGATCGGCGATGCTGTGCACCAGGACGGCCGCGCCGGTGGCCTGCGCGCGTTTGACGTTGTCGGTGACCTTGGAGCCGTCGCCCAGCGACAGGTCCAGCACGACGACGTCGCACTCCTGGGAGCCCAGCTGGGCGACGAAGTCGTCCACGGTGGGCGCGGTCAGCACGACCTCGTACCCCGCGTCCTGACAGGCCGCCTTCAGCCCCAGTCGCACAGACTCGTGATCGTCGACGATTGCCACCCGCACCATGTTGACCATCGTAGGGGGTCAATGCATGCCACCGGGCAGTACCTCAGCGCGTCAGCGTGGCGACCGCCTCGACGTGGTGCGTGTTCGGGAACAGGTCGAACGCGCGCATCCCCCGGAGTTCGTAGCCGTGACCCGCGAAGAAGGCGAGGTCGCGCGCCAGCGCCACCGGGTCGCAGGCCACGTAGACGACCTGCGCGGGTGCGACCGAGGCGATGGCGTCGACGACCTCGCGCCCAGCGCCGGAACGCGGCGGGTCGAGCACGATGGTCGCAGCGCGCAGCCGCGAGCGCTCAGCGGCGGATGCATCAGCGGCGACACGGGTGATGTACCGCTCGACGCGATCCGTGATCGCGGACGCACCGACCCAGTCCGCGAGGTTCTCCGCGGCGTCGTCGGTCGCCGCCTCGCTGCTCTCCACGGATGTGATGCGCAGGGTCGAGCCGAAACGGTCGCCGAGGGCCGCGGCGAGGAGGCCAACACCGCCGTACAGGTCGAGGTTGGCCGCCCGGGGGTCGAAGAGTGCCTCATCGACCGCGGACTGCACCGCCGCGGTGAGGGTCTGCGCCGCCCCGCGGTGCACCTGCCAGAAGCCTCGTGCGTCCAGCCGGAACTCGCGGTCCCCCACCCGCTCCCGGATGGGGACGGGGATCCGCCGCTTGCGCGTGGCGCGGTTCCCTGTGCGGGTCGGCGCGTCGTTCACGAGGACATGCGACGTGCCGACCCCGGTGGCCACGACGTCGACCGACTCGGCACCGGGGAACAGCTGACCGAAGGGCGTCGCCGCCTGGACCGGCTCGGTCGCGAGGGGCAGGTCGCTGACCGGGATGACGGTGTGCGAGCGCGGCGCGTACGGGCCCAGGCGACCGCGGTCGTCGACCTGCAGTCGGACGCGCGTGCGCCATCCCGTACCGTCCGCCGTTTCGCCTGCGACCGCTTCGACGCGGACCGGGCCCCCGTCTGCGCCCGCGCTCGCGATCGCAGCGGATGAGAACTTCGCCGTGCGCTGCAGAGCATCCTCGATGACCCGCTGCTTCAGTTCGCGCTGGTGCGGGAGCCGGATGTGGCCGAACTCCGCCCCTCCTGCCCGTTCGGCCGGCGGCCGCTCGACCGCTGCCGCGGACCAGACGTGCGGCTGCCGTTCGGCCGACGCCTCGAGGATCTCCACCACCTCGCCCCGCCAGAACCGGTCGTGGCTGGTGTCGCCGATGCGCGCGCGGACGCGCTCGCCCGGCATCGTGTCGGGGAGGAAGACGACGCGGCCTTCGTGCCGGGCGACGAACACCCCGCCGTGGGCGACGTTGGTAATGTCGAGCTCGACCTCGCGCTTCGGGAGGTCTCCCTCATCTCTCTGGGGCATCCTTCGAGCATTACACAGGTGACCATGCGCCTCTACCTCGCCTCCACCTCGCCCGCCCGGCTCGCCCTGCTGCGGACCGCGGGCGTCGAGCCGGTCGTCGTGCCGTCGTACGTCGATGAACCAGCCGCGGTCGCCGCCGCCGAGGCGGATCACGGCCCGCTCGACGCCCACACCATGGTGCAGCTGCTGGCGCGCCTGAAGGCGGAGGCTGTGCGGGGAACACGGGACGGCGAACCGCTCGACGGTCTCATCCTGGGCGGCGATTCCGCTTTCGCGATCGACGGCGCGATCCACGGGAAGCCGCACCTGCCGGAGGTCGCCCGCGAGCGCTGGCTGCAGCAGCGCGGTCGCACGGGCGTCCTGTATTCCGGCCACTGGCTGATCGACCACCGCGACGGCCGCGAGAACGCCGCCGCCGGAGCGGTCGCTGCCGCGTCCGTCACCTTCGCCGATCTCACCGACGACGAGATCGACGCCTACGTGGCCAGCGGCGAACCGCTGGAGGTTGCAGGGGCATTCACGATCGACAGCCTCGGAGGACCGTTCATCACGCGTGTCGAGGGCGATCCGAGCACCGTGGTGGGTCTCTCGCTCTCGACTCTGCGCGGCCTGGTCCGCAAGCTCGGTGTGGAGTGGACCTCACTGTGGAACAGGGCCTGGTGAACCGGCTCGTTGTAGGCTCCATGAGCTTCCGGTCATCCATTTTTGTGGGGATCGGCCAAATCCCCTTCGTTATCGAGCAATAGGCTAGGGAACTGTGCCACGTATCACCAAGGTTTTGATCGCCAACCGCGGCGAGATCGCCGTCCGCGTCATCCGAGCGGCGAAGGACAGCGGAATCGCGTCGGTCGCCGTGTACGCGGACCAGGATCGCGACGCCCTCCACGTCCGCCTCGCCGACGAGGCCTACGCGCTGGACGGGAGCACGAGCGCCGAGACGTACCTGGTCATCGACAAGCTGCTGTCGGTGGCTCGTCGTTCCGGGGCGGACGCGGTGCACCCGGGCTACGGGTTCCTCGCCGAGAACGCCGATTTCGCCCGCGCCGTCATCGGCGCCGGCCTGACGTGGATCGGCCCGTCGCCGGAGGCGATCGAACGGCTCGGTGACAAGGTCTCCGCACGGCACGTCGCCGAGAAGGTCGGCGCTCCGCTGGCTCCCGGAACACTCAACCCTGTCGCGGATGCCGCCGAGGTGCTCGACTTCGTCGACGTCTACGGCCTCCCGGTCGCCATCAAAGCGGCGTTCGGCGGTGGCGGCCGTGGACTCAAGGTCGCCCGCACCCGCGAAGAGGTCGGGGAGCTCTTCGAGTCGGCCACCCGCGAGGCGATCGCGGCATTCGGTCGCGGCGAGTGCTTCGTCGAGAAGTACCTGGACCAGCCGCGTCACGTCGAGACGCAGTGCCTCGCCGACGCGTACGGCAACGTGGTCGTGGTCTCGACGCGAGACTGCTCCCTGCAGCGTCGCCACCAGAAGCTCGTCGAGGAGGCGCCCGCGCCGTTCCTCACCCCGGAGCAGACGGAGAAGCTGTACTCCTCCTCCAAGGCCATCCTCAAAGAGGTCGGCTACCAGGGCGCCGGCACCTGCGAGTTCCTCATCGGTAAGGACGGCACCGTGTCGTTCCTCGAGGTGAACACGCGCCTGCAGGTCGAGCACCCGGTCTCCGAAGAGGTCACCGGTATCGACCTCGTCCGTGAGCAGTTCCGCCTGGCCGAGGGTGGGGAGCTCGACTACGACGACCCCGCGCCGCGCGGGCACTCCTTCGAGTTCCGGATCAACGGCGAGGACGCCGGCAAGGGCTTCATCCCTTCGCCCGGCCCTGTGCACGTCTTCAAGGCTGCGGGCGGCCCCGGTGTCCGCGTCGACAGTGGCATCCAGGCGGGCGACGTCATCAGCGGCGCGTTCGACTCCATGCTCGCCAAGCTCATCGTGACCGGTTCCAGCCGCGAGGAGGCCCTCGAGCGCTCCCGTCGCGCCCTCGACGAGTTCGAGGTCGCCGGCCTGCCGACGGTACTCCCGTTCCACCGCGCCATCGTGCGCGACCCGGCCTTCGCCCCACAGGACGGCGAGCCGTTCTCGGTCTACACCCGCTGGATCGAGACCGAGTGGGTCAACGAGATCGAGCCGTGGTCGGGCGAGCTGGGTGGCCAGCAGCCGGCCGAGCGACGCAGCAACGTCGTGGTGGAGGTCGAAGGGAAGCGCATCGAGGTCTCGCTTCCGGCGAAGCTGCTCGGCGGCGTTGCCGGCGAGGCGGCGTCGGTTCCTGCACCGCGTCGCCGTGGCGGCGCCCACAAGGTCGACACCGCGACCGGCGACTCGCTCACCGCCCCCATGCAGGCGACCGTCGTGAAGGTGGCCGTCGCTGACGGAGACCCTGTGGTGAAGGGCGACCTCGTCTTGGTGCTCGAAGCCATGAAGATGGAGCAGCCGCTGACCGCCCACAAGGACGGCACGGTCTCCGGCATCAATGCCGCCGTCGGCGAGACGGTCTCGTCGGGCCACCTCCTGCTCAACATCGTCTGACCCCGCATCGCCCAACCCCGCATCGCCCAACCCCGAATCCCCCAACCGGGCTGCGCCTGACCGCTTCTGCTTCATCGGGCAAGGGAGGAACCACGGCTCGACTCGAGCCCGGATTCCGCCCTTTCCCCTGTTATGCGGTCGGTGAGTTCGTGCGGTGAGTGCAACACCTTTCGTTTTCGGTGAGGGGTTGGGATGGGGTCGCATTCGTCGTTGGAGGTTCGGGTTCGAGCGTTGGGGCTGCTGGTGGGTGGCGCTTCGGCGGTTGGTGCGGGAGCTCAGTTGGGGGT
>NZ_JBFRGV010000011.1:0-105396 GCF_052115525.1 Leifsonia sp. 2MCAF36
CTCAACCAACTTCCGCGACTACACCCAGGAAGACCTCGACGAAATCGCCCGCCAACTCAACGGACGCCCCCGGCAAACCCTCGGCTGGCATAATCCAGCCAACAGGTTAAACCAACTCCTCGTTGCATCCACCACCTGAAACCGCCCCGTGCGAGCGTGCAGAAAGTGTGTACTCGACGGTGGGGGGAGGGGTCGGGGGTTAGGAGACCCGGGCGGCGATGTCGGTGCGGTAGTGGGCGCCGGGCAGGTGGATGAGGGCCAGGGCCTCGTAGGCGCGGGCGCGGGCCTCGGCGAAGCCGGTGCCGCGGGCCACGACGGAGAGCACCCGGCCGCCGGTGGCGAGCAGCTCGCCGGTGGCCTCGTCGCGCGCGGTCGCGGCGTGGGCGATGGTCACCTCGGGGACGGCCGCCGCCTCCTCCAGTCCGGTGATCGGCCGGCCGGTCTGCGGCGCCTCGGGGTAACCCTCGCTCGCCAGCACCACGGTGACCGCGGTGTCGAGCGCGAACTGGGGATGCGGCATGCCGCCGAGCCCGCCGGTGGCGGCCGCGTAGAGCAGCGTCGACAGCGGCGTGACCAGGCGCGGCAGCACCACCTGCGTCTCCGGGTCGCCGAAGCGGGCGTTGAACTCGATGACGCGGATGCCCCGGTCGGTGAGGATCAGCCCGCAGTACAGCAGGCCGATGAACGGCGTCTGCTCGGCGGCAAGCGTGCGTACGGTCGGGAGCGCGATCGTGTCGATGACCTCGTCGATGAAGGTCTCCGGCAGCCACGGCAGCGGCGAGTAGGCGCCCATCCCGCCGGTGTTGGGGCCAGCATCCCCGTCGAGCAGGCGCTTGTAGTCCTGCGCCGGCGACAGCGGCAGCACGTCGTGCCCGTCGCTGACCAGGAAGAGTGACACCTCCTGGCCGTCGAGGAACTCCTCGATGAGCACGCCGCCGTGCAGGAGCCAGTGGGTCGCGTGCTCGACGGCGGCGTCGCGGTCTTCGGTGACGAGCACGCCCTTGCCCGCCGCGAGGCCGTCGGCCTTCACGACGTAGGGCGCCCCCAGGTCGTCGAGCGCGCGCTCGGCCTCGGCGAGGGTCTCGGCGCGCACCGCGCGACCGGTCGGCACGCCCGCGGCATCCATGATCCGTTTGGCGAACGCCTTCGACCCCTCCAGCTGCGCCGCCGCCTTGCCCGGTCCGAACACGGGGATGCCGCGGGTGCGCAGCGGGTCGGCGACGCCGGCGACCAGCGGGGCCTCTGGCCCGATGACGACCAGCTCGATGGCGTTCTCGATGGCGTACTCGGTGACCGCCTCGCCGTTCAGCGGGTCCAGACCGGTCTCGACCGGCACATCCTGTGCGATGCCGGCGTTGCCCGGAGCGGCGACGATATCGTGCCCCGCGTCTTCGGCCAGCAGCGCGGTGATGATGGCGTGCTCGCGGGCACCGGAACCGAGGACGAGAATCTTCACGCCCCCATGCTAGAGGGCATCGGATGCGGCTGCCCGGCTCGCGACCCGGTGGCAGGATTGGGGTATGGCGAGAGCAAAGATCGCGGACGAGGTGGGCGGTCCTGCCGCGCGGGCGGCCGTCGCCGGAGGCGCGGACCGCAACACGACCGCGACCGCCGTGCGCTACCTGCTCCAGCTGCTGGCGGAGCGCGCCCCCGGCAACACCGTCGAGGTCCGGGTCCCGCCGTTCGGCGCCGTGCAGTGCATTCCCGGCCCCCGCCACACCAGGGGGACGCCGCCGAACGTCGTCGAGACCGACGCGGCGACCTGGCTCGCACTCGCGTCGGGCGCGATGACGTGGGATGAGGGGCTGGCGTCGGGCGCCGTCCACGCCTCCGGCCAGCGCGCCTCGCTCGACGGCCTCGTGCCTCTGCGGTACTGAACTCCCGCCCAGTTTCGATCTGGGACAATGAGGGATATGAGCGACATCCCCGAGGACGACGAGCAGCTCGAGGAGACCGTCACCCCGGCGCAGGTCCGGGTGCGGCGCTCGCCGCGGTACTTCCGTTTCATGATCACCGGCGCGGTGATCTTCGCGATCGTGGCGCTCATCCTCACCTTCTCGTTCCCCGAGAACCCCACGTACGACCGCGGCAGCGTCTTCGGCTTCCTGCTGGCGATCGGCGTGATCGTCGGGGTCGCCCTCGGAGCCGTCGTCGCACTCCTCGTCGACCGCTCGACCGGCCGTCGAGCCCGCAGCGTGCAGGCGGATAGAATCGACGTACGCGTCCCCGAGCCGGGAACGTCGCCCGCGCGGCAGGACGGCTCGCAGCCGGAGCCCGGCACACAGAACGACAGCACGAGCGACACCCAGAGCTGAACATCCCGACTTCCTGAAAGGGGTCCGCTGTGGCCCGAGGCGACGGTCTCCTCAGTCATGATCTTCTTCCCGGCGAGAAGGGACCGCAGGATGCCTGCGGCGTCTTCGGCGTCTGGGCTCCGGGCGAGGAGGTCGCCAAGCTCAGCTACTTCGGCCTGTACGCGCTGCAGCACCGCGGCCAGGAGTCGGCGGGGATCGCGACCAGCGACGGCGACAAGATCCTCATCTACAAAGACATGGGCCTCGTCTCGCAGGTGTTCAACGAGAACGCGCTGAACTCGCTGCCCGGCCACATCGCCGTTGGCCACACCCGCTACTCGACGACCGGCGCCTCCAGCTGGCAGAACGCGCAGCCGACGCTCGGCTCGACAGCGAGCGGCACCGTTGCGCTCGGCCACAACGGCAACCTGACCAACACGGCCGAGCTCATGCAGCTGGTCCACGAGCGGTACCCGCAGCACGACGGCGAGCTGTCGCGCGGCAACACGACCGACACGGCCGTGGTGACGGCCCTGCTCACCGGCGACCTCGACCACACGCTCGAGGCGACGTCGATGGATGTGCTCCCGCGGCTGCGCGGAGCGTTCTGCCTCGTGTTCATGGACGAGCACACGCTGTACGCCGCCCGCGACCCGCAGGGCGTCCGCCCGCTGGTGCTGGGCCGGCTGGAGCGCGGCTGGGTCGTCGCCTCCGAGACCGCGGCCCTCGACATCGTCGGCGCCAGCTTCGTCCGCGAGGTCGAGCCGGGCGAGCTCATCGCCATCGACGAGAACGGCCTTCGCAGCCAGCGCTTCGCCGAGGTGAAGCGTGCGGGCTGCGTCTTCGAGTACGTCTACCTGGCACGTCCGGACACCACCATCGCCGGCCGCGGGGTCTACGAGGCCCGCGTCGAGATGGGCCGTCAGCTCGCCCGCGAGCACGCGGTCGACGCCGACCTCGTCATCCCGACCCCCGAGTCCGGAACGCCCGCGGCCATCGGCTATGCGCAGGCCTCGGGGATCCCCTTCGGGCAGGGTCTGGTGAAGAACTCGTACGTCGGCCGGACCTTCATCCAGCCGTCGCAGACCATCCGGCAGCGTGGCATCAAGCTCAAGTTGAACCCGCTGAAAGAGGTCATCAAGGGCAAGCGCCTGATCGTGGTCGACGACTCGATCGTCCGCGGCAACACCCAGCGCGCCCTGGTCTCGATGCTGCGGGAGGCCGGCGCCGCCGAGGTGCACGTGCGCATCTCGAGCCCGCCCATCACGTGGCCGTGCTTCTACGGCATCGACTTCGCGTCGCGCGCCGAGCTCATCGCGACCGGCCTCGGGGTGGAGGAGGTGCGTCAGTCGATCGGCGCGGACAGCCTGGGCTACCTCTCCGAGGACGGCATGATCGGCGCCACCGAGCAGCCGCGCGAGCGCCTCTGCACGGCGTGCTTCACGGGTGTCTACCCGATCGAGCTCCCGGATGCGCACCACCTGGGCAAGAACCTGCTGGAGCGCCCGGTGATCGCGGCCACCGACGACGGCTCGGACGCGACCTCGGACGGCTGCGAGCCCGGCCCGGACTCCGAGCTGGAGCCCCTGCTCTCGTTCGGGGACCCGGCCCGCCAGGAGTAGCTTTTCCGGTGCCGACGGCCCGCCGATACGATGGTGGGGTGACCGATTCGAGCGCCTCAACGTCCGCCTCCTACGCTGCCGCCGGTGTCGACACCGCGGCGGGCGACCGGGCGGTGGAGTTGATGAAGGCGGCCGTCGGGCGCACCCACGGTCCGGAGGTTCTCGGGGGTGTCGGCGGCTTCGCCGGCCTGTTCGACGTGTCGTTCCTGCGTGACTTCCGGCACCCCCTGCTGGCGACCTCGACGGACGGCGTCGGCACCAAGGTCGCCATCGCCCAGGCGCTGGACAAGCACGACACCATCGGCCAGGACCTCGTCGGAATGGTCGTCGACGACATCGTCGTGGTGGGCGCGCGCCCGCTGTTCATGACCGACTACATCGCCTGCGGAAGGGTGGTCCCCGAGCGGATCGCCGCCATCGTCGAGGGCATCGCCCGTGCCTGCGAGCAGACCGGCACCGCCCTGGTCGGCGGCGAGACGGCTGAGCACCCGGGCCTTCTCGGGCCCGACGACTACGACGTCGCCGGCGCCGCGGTGGGCGCCGTCGAGGCGGACGCCGTTCTCGGCGCCGACCGCGTCAGCGACGGGGATGTCGTGCTCGCCCTGGCGTCGTCCGGCCTGCACTCGAACGGGTTCTCGCTCGTCCGCCACATCCTCGCCGCTCGGGGGATCGGCTTCACCGACCACGCGGACGAGTTCGGTGGCGTCGTCGGCGAGGCGCTCCTGGAGCCGACCCGCCTCTACACCGCGCCGCTCCTGCGGGTGCTGCAGGATGCGTCCCTCGGCGGCGCCATCCACTCCCTCAGTCACGTCACCGGCGGCGGCATCGCGGCCAACCTCGCCCGAGTCCTCCCGGTCGGCTCGTGGGTCGAGGTGGACCGCACGACGTGGTCGCCGACCCCCGTGTTCCGCATCCTGAGCGACCTGGCCGGCAGCACGCTGGAGTCGAGCGAGGGCACCTGGAACCTCGGCATCGGGATGTTCGCCGTCGTCGCCGCCGAGTCCGCGGACGCCGTGGCTGCTGCGATCACGGCGGACGGGATCCCGACCTGGCGGGCGGGCACCGTATCCACTTCGTCCCGCGATCTCACCGGCTTCGAGCAGGGTGCGAAGGGCGTCGACGGTGGCGCGGTGCGCCTCGTCGGACGCTACGCCGACTGACCCGACGTCACCCTTTTTGGTCGGAGCGGCGGCGGCCGGCCTCCGGATAGAGTGACGCGTGTGAGACGACCGCACGCCCTTCGCCTGGCGTGCGCGCTCACCCTCGCCGGCATCGGCGTGCTGTTCGGCGCGGCGCCTGCGCTGGCCATCGGCGGCTCGTCCCCGACGTCCCTGAGCCCGTCGACTGCACCCGCGACGGCCCCAGCGCCGACGCCCGCCGATGCGCTCACTCCGCTCGTCGACTGCGTGCAGGATGCGCCCCTCGGCGCCGTCTCCGCCCGCACCGTCGTGCTCGGCTACCGTTCCACCGCGCCCACTGCCGTCACGGTCGCCGCCGCGTCCGGCACGAACGACCTGACCGCCGGGGCACCCGACCGTGGGCAGCCGTCGACCTTCGAGCCGGGCGAGCACCACGGCGTCTGGCTGCTGACTCTGGATGCCGCGGCCGAGCCCGGTGTGGCCTGGCGGCTCGGCACGACCGAGGCCGGCTTCGACGCCGCACCGGCGTGCACCGCCGCGACCGCGGTGACCGTCAGCGCACCCGTTCAGGTGACCGCCGGCGGCACAGCAGCCGTCTCGGCGACGGTCACCCGCATGCTGCTCGGTGCCCCGGACACCGGCACAATCGCGTTCTCGCTCGACGGCGGAGCCCCGGTCTCCGCGCCGGTCGCCGCAGGCGTCGCGCGCGCCGACCTCCCCGTCGCGACCGTCGGCCCGCACACCGTGACCGCGACGTACCAGCCCGCGACCGGGTCCGGTCTGCTCTCCTCGGTCGGGACGTCCGCCCTCACCGCGACCGCCGCCAGCGCCCCGCTCGGCGTCGTCGCGGACTCGGTGGTCGCCGGAAGCTCGAGCGTCCTCATCACGGTCACCCGGCCGTCGCCGGCCGGCACCGCGACCGCCGACCTGATGACCGCCGACGGAACCGCGATCGCCGGCAGCGACTACGCCACCACCACGAGCACCGTGACGTTCGCCGATGGTCAGACCTCCACGACGCTGACGGTGCCGCTCCTGCCGCGTCCGGCGGGATCGCCGGCCGCGACGTTCTTTGTGCTGCTGCAGCGCGCATCCACTGCGGTGTCGACGGCGTCCGCGATCGTCCGGCTCCCGGCGGTTCCTGCTGTCGCTCCGGCAGCCACGACCGCCGGCCAGGTCCACACGGGCGCTGGAGGCGGCGGAGCGTCCTCGGCGCTGCCTCCGAACGACCCGACGGCAGCGCCGAACTCCGCCGTCAACTCCGCACAGGACCTCGCGATGCTGGTCGGCGGCCTCCTGCTCACCGTTGGCGGCATCCTCGGAGTCGTCGGCCTGTTCCGCGCGGCCGGCGTCCGCGCCGCAGAGGCGTGACAAACGTCACCCCCGGATCCTGACACGCGCCCTGCGCGCCGGGGCGGCGCCCCCGCCAGTCTGGAGACGTGAACGACACACCAGCCATCCGCCTCTCCGGCCTCCGCAAGACCTTCGGCGCGCTGACGGCCGTCGACGGCGTCGACCTCGACATCCGCCCGGGGGAGGTCGTCGCCCTGCTCGGCCCGAACGGCGCCGGCAAGTCCACCACCATCGACCTCGCCCTCGGGCTGGCCCAGCCGACAGCGGGAACCGTCGAGCTGTTCGGCTCAGCGCCACGGGATGCGATCCGTGACGGCCGCGTCGGCGCCATGCTGCAGGGCGGTGCCCTGCTGCCGACGTTGACCGTCGCCGAGTCGGTCGCCCTGGTCGCCTCCGCACACCGCCACCCGCTCAGCGTCGACGAGGCGCTGGAGCGGGCACGCTGCACCGAGATCGGCCGCCAGCGCGTCTCCAAGCTGTCCGGCGGACAGCTGCAGCGCGCCCGCTTCGCCGTCGCGGTCGTCTCCGACCCCGACCTGCTGTTCCTCGACGAGCCGACGGCCGCGATGGATGTGGAGGCTCGGCGCACCTTCTGGCAGTCGATGCGCGAGTTCACGGCGGCGGGCCGCACGGTCGTCTTCGCCACGCACTACCTCGACGAGGCCGACGAGTACGCCGACCGCATCGTGATGATGGCCCGCGGACGCGTGGTCGCCGACGGCACCCCGACCGAGGTCAAGGCGGTCGTCTCCGGCAGGCGCATCCGCGCCATCGCCGAGTTCGCCGCAACACCGGAGAGCCAAGCCGAACTGCTCGCCCTCCCCGGGGTCCGCTCCGTCGACCGCCGCGCCGACCAGCTCATCCTGGTCAGCGACGACTCCGACACCACCCTGCGCGCCCTCCTCGCGGCGCACACCGACATCCACGACATCGAGGTGACCGCGCACACGATGGACGAGGCATTCCTCGCCCTCACCGAGGCGCGCGAGCCGGAAGGAGCAGTCTCATGAGCATCGCCTACCTGGGGCGCGAGTCCCTGCGCCAGCTGAAGAACATGCGGGCGATGGTCTTCACCCTCGCCGTCCCGCTCGTCATGCTGGTCGCGTTCGGAGGCACCTTCGGCGGCCGGGGCCAGGTGGATGCGGTGACGCACCTGCCGTGGATCGTCGTGACCACCATCCAGGTCGCCGCGTACGGCGGGATGATGGCCGCGCTGTCGCAGGCCTTCCAGATCGTCACCGAACGGTCGATCGGCTGGAACCGCCAGCTGCGCATCACCCCGCTCAGCGGCACCGGCTACCTGGTCTCCAAGGTGATCGGGGCGCTCGCCCTGGCGCTGCTCAGCATCCTGGTGATCGTCGGGGTGTCGATCGGGCTCTACCACCCCGACCTCGCCGCCGGCAGCTGGGTGCTCGCCGGACTGGCGGTCTGGGGAGGAGTCATTCCGTTCGCGCTGCTCGGCATCCTGGTCGGCCAGTTCGCCAAGCCCGAATTCGCCCAGCCGCTGTTCATGATGGTCTTCATGGGGATGGCCGTGCTCGGTGGCCTGTGGATCCCGCTGCAGGTGTTCCCGGCCTGGGTCGCCGACGTCGCGAAGGCGGTGCCGTCGTACTGGCTGAACCGTGTCGGGCAGCTGGGGGCGCTGCAGAGCGGCGACGCGGTCACTCCGGCGATCGTGCTTGCGGCGTGGACGCTCGCGCTCGGCGCCCTCGTGGTCTGGCGCTACCGCCGCGACGCCGCCCGCGGCTGAGCCCGCTGGCCCGCTGACCTAAAGTAGCAACGTGTTCTCGCGCGAAGTGCAGGAGCTCCGGCCGATCGGCTGGCGGGCCCGGCTGACCCATCCGTCGGCCTTCCGCTGGTACCCCGGAGCGACGATCGGCCTGCTCTACCAGGCGTCGGTGATGGTCGCGCTGTGGACCTCGGACGAGTCGCTCGGCCTGAAGCTGCTCACCACCGGTGTGCTGGCCGTGGTCTACCTCGGCTTCCTGCTCCTGCCTCCGCTCCTCTGGTGGGAGCCCGAGCGGGTCCGCCTGATCGGTCTCGCCGCGTACTTCGCGCTGACGCTGGCGCTGTTCCCGCTGGTCGGGACGGTCGCCTGCTGGACCTGGGTGTACGTCGCCTGCGCGGCGGGGATGGTCGTGGCGCGCACCGTCGTCAGCTTGACGATCATCGGCGGCCTCGGGCTGGTTCAGCTGGTGGTCTTCACTGTCGCCGGGACCCTCGAGAACGATTGGTACATCTCGCTGGTGACCGTATCCATCGGGGTCATGATGAGCGCCTTCGCCCGCCAGATCGACGCCCTGCGCCGTCTGCGCAGCGCGCAGAGCGAGATCGCCCGGCTCGCGGTGGTGGACGAGCGCGCCCGGTTCTCCCGCGACATGCACGACGTCCTCGGGCACTCCCTGACCGTCGTGACGGTGAAGTCGGAGCTGGCGCGGCGCCTGATCCCCGTCGACCAGGAACGCGCTGCGGACGAGATCGCCGACATCGAGCGCCTGAGCAGGTCGGCGCTGGCCGACCTCCGCGCGGCCGTCGCCGGCTACCGGGAGATGAGCCTCTCCACCGAGCTGGCCGCTGCGCAGGCGGGCCTCGCCGCGGCCGATATCCAGGCGCACCTTCCGCGCAACGGCGAGGCGGTGGATGCGGACCTGCGCGAACTCTTCGGCTGGGTGCTGCGCGAGGGGGTCACCAACGTCATCCGCCACTCCGGGTCGCGCAACTGCTGGGTCACCGTCGGATCGGACAGCCTCGACATCGAGGACGACGGCCGCGGCCCCGGGCCGAGCCCCGCCGTGGTTGAGGCGCCGCTGGGCGCGACCGACGTCGCCTCGGTGATCCGGACCACGGGCTCCGGCCTGGCCGGGCTCACGGTCCGTGCGGCCGAGGTGGGCGCCCGCGTCGCCGTCGGCGCCGGTCCGCGGGGCGGAACGCTGCTTAGCGTGCGGAGGGCAGCATGACCGCGTCCATCCGCCTGCTCCTGGCGGACGACCAGGCGCTCGTGCGCGGCGCCCTCGCCGCGCTGCTCGACCTGGAGCCCGACCTCGAGGTCGTCGCCCAGGTCGGCCGCGGCGACGAGGTGGTCGCAGCGGCCCGCTCGGCACAGGCCGACGTCGCGCTGCTCGACGTGGAGATGCCCGGTGCGGACGGCATCGCCGCCGCGGCTGCCCTGCGCGCTGAGCTCCCGCGCTGCCGGTCGCTCATCGTGACGACGTTCGGCCGGCCCGGGTACCTGCGCCGGGCGATGGAGGCGGGCGCGTCCGGCTTCGTCGTGAAGGACACGCCCTCGGGGCAGCTGGCGGACGCCGTGCGTCGCGTCGCCGCCGGGCTTCGTGTCGTGGACCCGACGCTGGCCGCCGAGTCGCTGGCCTCCGGGGCGTCGCCGCTGACCGGCCGGGAGTCGGAGGTGCTCGCGGTCGCGGGCCGTGGAGGGACCATCGCCGAAATCGCGCGACGGCTGCACCTCAGCGAGGGAACGGTGCGCAACCATCTGTCGAGCGCCATCGGGAAGACCGGTGCACGGAACCGCTCAGACGCGGTAGCGATCGCAACCCGTCAGGGTTGGTTGTGAGCAAGGCGGCCGGCGGTAAGAGGGATGTTGGGCGAGGCGCTACGCGCGCTTCGGGGTGCCCGTCTCTTCGTCCTCGTCTTCGTACTCGAACGTGTCTTCGGGCTCGTACTCGGCCCATTTGTCGTACTGGGCGCTTTCACCGTGGGAGTGACCGGTGAGTTCTCGCTCCAGCGCGTCGTAGTTCACAGTCGGACTGAACGACTTGAGCTCGCGAGCGATCTTGGTGTGCTTCGCTTTTTGACGGCCGCGCCCCATGCGTGACCCCCTTTTGGTCCCAGCCCGCACGAGAGACTCGCCGGGGATCCGATAGAAACAGTGAAAACTAAGATGCAGTTTAGCATGCGGCCCCCACCGGCCCCCGAGTTGCCGCACAGCGAGAAATGATGGGATGAGCGCGTGAGCACGACCAGTACCGAGACCCAGGTGGTGGTCGTCGGCGCGGGCCAGGCCGGCCTCGCGGTCGCCTACTATCTGCGGCGTTTCGAGCTCACCCCCGGGGTCGACTTCATCGTCTACGACCGGGGCCCGCGGACCGGCGGAGCCTGGCAGCACCGGTGGGATGCCCTCAAGCTCGGCAGTGCCCACCACGTCAACGATCTGCCCGGCATGGCGGAGGTCGGCCTCAGCTTCGAGACGGCCGACCGCTCCCTTCCGGCGCGCGACATCGTCGCCGGCTACTACCGCCGCTATGAGGATTTCTACGGGCTGGACGTCCAGCGTCCCGTCACCGTGACCAGCGTCTTCGACCGCGGAGCCGACCTGGTGGTGCAGCACACCGCGGGGGAGACCGCGACGCGCGTTGTGGTCAATGCGACCGGCACCTGGGGCGCGCCCTTCGTCCCGTACTACCCGGGAATGAACGCGTTCCGGGGTCGGCACGTGCACACGTCCAGTTACCTGTCCGCGGAGGAGTTCGCCGGCCAGTCGGTCGTCGTCGTGGGCGGCGGCACGAGCGCGATCGGGTTCCTGCTGGAGTTGGAGGGTGTGGCCGCGTCGCTCACCTGGGCCACCCGCCGTCCTGTCGACTTCCGCGACGAGTCGGAGCTCACCATCGAGGGCGGTGTCGCCGCGGTGGCGATGCAGGATGCCGCTGCGCGCTCCGGCCAGGCGCTCCCGTCGATCGTCAGCGGGACCGGCGTCCCGCGCACCCGGCGGATCGCTGCGGGCGTCGACCGCGGCATCCTGGTCGAGCGCGGGATGTTCGAGCGCATCGAGGAGGACGGCGTGCGCTGGCCGGACGGCTCGTTCACCCGCGCCGACGCCATCATCTGGGCGACCGGGTTCCGGCCGGAACTGCGCCACCTGGCGCCCCTCCGCCTCCGTGAGAAGACCGGCGGGCTGACGGTCGCGTCCGGCGCCTCCTGGCAGGATTCGCGCATATTCCTCGCCGGGTATGGGCCGCAGGCGTCGACGATCGGCGCCAACCGTGCCGGCCGCATCATCGCCCGCCAGATCATGGCCCAGCTCTAGCCGACCCTGGCCGCCGCCCTCCCCCTCTTCTCCCGAGTTGCGACATGACGTCGCAACTCGACGCGGATAGCAGCAACGAGTCACCACTCGAGGCGGGTGGAGCACCTGGTGACGCGGTGCAGAGAGAATGGACGCATGCCTCCACACGAGCCTCTCCTCGATGCGCCACGAGCGCGTCGTCTGCCGGTCACCGTGTCCATCACCCGTCGTGTTGACGGCCAGCGCCTCGCGGACGTCACGCACTGGGTGCAATCGGGCGTGAATCTGGCGAACACCTACGACGGCTTCCTGGGGTCGGGATGGGTCCGGGCGCACGCCGACTCGGACGAGTGGCACATGCTGTACCGCTTCGCGGACGCAGACACGCTGGAGGCCTGGGAGGCGTCGGAGGACCGCGCCGATTGGCTGTTCCAGGGTCGGGAGCTGGTCGAGGTCTCCCGTGTGGAGCGCCGGACCGGGATCGAGGGCTGGTTCGATCAGCCGCAGCCGGGCGTTCCGGCCGCGCCGCCCCGCTGGAAGCAGGCCGTCACCATCTGGCTGGGCTTCTTCCCTCTCTCGCTCGCTTTCACCTACCTGACCGGGATGTTCGTCCCAGGCTGGCACAGCCTCTGGCCGTTGGCGACCGTACTCCTCACCACGTTGTGCCTCACCCCGGTGATGACCTACCTCTTGCTTCCGTTCGTGACGCGGCTGCTGCAGCCGTGGCTCCGGCGGCGGTAGCCGAAGCCGGGCCGCGGATCTCAGGGTTTCCCCTGAGCACCCCCTGAACTCCTCGAATTACGCGCTGACGCCCTTGCATCGCCTCCACTCGCGATATATCGTGATCCACGTCAACAGTCGCGATATAACGCGAATCACCGACGGTCCCCGGCAGAGGACCGGAAAGCAAGGAGCACACACGATGGCACAGGAGAAGTGGCTGATCCAGCCGGGCGAGAGCCGCACGATCGACGTCGAGCTCGTCCGCACCCTGAAAGTCGGGCTGCTCGGCGGCCAGGTCAACATCGTCGGGCACGACGAGCCCGGCGCCCGCATCGAGGTCCACTCGGTCGCAGGCCGCGACCTGAAGATCGTGATCGACGGCGACCGCCTCGAGATCGACCACCCGCAGCTCCGCTGGGACAACTTCATCGAGGTCTTCAAGTCGATGCGTTCGAGTGCGCGTGCCGACATCAGCGTGCTGGTGCCGCGCGACGTGCAGCTCAAGTTCGGTGTCGTCTCGGCGGCGGCGCTCGTTTCGGGACTTCACACCGATGCCCGCCTCAGCACCGTGTCCGGGGATGTGGTGGCCGACCGCCTGAACGGTGACATCGAGCTCAACTCGGTCAGCGGCGAACTCTCCGTCCGCGACCACACCGGCCGCATCTCGGCGCACACCGTGTCGGGCGATGTGACAGCGACCGGCGCCATCCGCCGGTTCTCGGTCGACGGGGTCTCCGCCGACGTCATGATCGACGTCACAGGAACGCCCGACGACATCGCCGTGAACTCGGTCTCGGGCGATACGACCATCCGCATCCCGGAGGCGGTCGGCGCGCGCTACCGCGTCAACACGGTCTCGGGCAAGGTGCAGCTGGACAACATGACCGTCGTCGGTGGCATGGGCAAGGGCTACACGGGCACGTCGGGCAGCCTCAACGGCACCTGGGTCGAAATCAGCGTCAATTCCGTCTCGGGCGACGCGGCGGTGCTGCGCAGCTCCGCCACCGCCGAGAGCACAGCGTCGCAGGAGGCGTCGGCGTGAGCCCCGTCTTCTCGCATGGCAGCCTCCGCCTCTACCTGCTGAGTCTGCTCGACGAGGCGCCGCGGCACGGCTACGAGCTGATCCAGGCGCTGACCGACCGCTTCGGCGGCACGTACAGCCCCAGCGCCGGCACCATCTACCCCCGGCTGGCGAAGCTGGAGGAGGAGGGCCTCGTCACCAAGTCGGCAGAGGGCCGCAAGACGGTCTACGCCATCACGGACGCCGGGCGGGCCGAGCTGGAAGCCCGCCGGCCGGAACTCGACGCGATCGAGGAGGAAGTCACCGACTCGGTGCGCCGCCTCGCCGACGAGGTGCGCGCAGGCGTCAACGACGCGATGCGCACGCTCCGCGCCGAGCTGGCTTCGGCGGCGCGCGAGGCGAAGCGCAACGCCTCCCGGGTCGGCCCCCGCCAGGAGGCGCAGGAAACGCGAGACGCCGATCGGGATGCGCGCGCGGCCGGAAATGTGGCCATGCGGGATGCTGAGGCGGCGATCAACGAGTTCCGTCAGCAGTTGCGGACCGACCTGCGCTACCAGGCCGCGCTCGGCCTGCTCTCAGCGGACGTCGTGCCCCTGATCAAAGGCGAACTCGACCGGGTGCGCCGCGCCGTCACCGAGGCTCTCGAGCGCCGCTGACCGATTCCGGCCAGTTCTCGGAAAGAGTCAGCGAATGCTCATCCGGCTCCCAGTGCGCCCGCTGCCGGTCATCCCACCGCGCCAATCCGCGGCGGGAGACCCTCCGGCGGCACGACCCCCAGTGTTTGCAGATCAGGAGGGTGCGGACGACGCGACGCGCCGACTTGACAGTGCATTAGCAGCGAGTATGCTCGCCACTCGTGACAACTGAGGGGAGATCCCCGAAGCGCTGGTTGATCGGCGACCCGCTTCCGAGTGAAAAACTCGAAGGACAACTGCTCCCGAAGCACCTCGCGCTACCCATCTTCGCCTCCGATGCGCTGTCGAGCGTGGCCTACGCACCGCAGGAACTGCTGATGATCCTGCTGCTCGGCGGCCTTGCGTTCCTCACGTTCGCGCCCTGGGTGGCGGCCGCCGTGGTCGTGCTGCTCGTCACCGTGGTGCTGAGCTACCGGCAGCTGGTCAAGGCGTACCCGTCGGGTGGCGGCGACTACGAGGTGGCGCACAAGAACCTCGGCGAGAAGGCCGGCCTGATCGTCGCATCCGCCCTGCTGGTGGACTACGTCCTCACGGTCGCCGTGTCGGTCGCCTCCGGCGTGGACAACGTCATCTCCGCGCTGCCCTTCCTCGCCCCATGGCGGGTGGGGCTCGCCATCCTGTGCGTCGTCATCATCGCCGCCGTCAACCTCCGCGGCGTCCGCGAATCGTCGAAGGCATTCGCGCTCCCCACGTACATCTTCATCGGCAGCATCGCCCTGATGATCGTGACGGCACTCATCCGCACGTTCTTCGGCAACGCTCCCGTAGCCGAGTCCGCCGGCTACCAGGTGCACGCCGACTCGCTAACGCAGGCCGCGATCGTGCTGCTCCTCCTGCGCGCCTTCTCCAGTGGATGTTCGGCCCTGACCGGTGTGGAGGCGGTCGCCAACGGCGTCCCGGCGTTCCGCACCCCGAAGATCCGCAACGCCCGGGTCACCCTGGGCCTGATGGGCGGCATCGCCATCACCCTGTTCGCCGGCCTGACCGCGACCGCGCTGATCAGCGGAGTCCACTACGCCGAGAACCCGTGCGACCTGCAGGGCTGGGCGCAGTGCGCCACCCAGCCGCAGCGCAGCCTCATCGCGCAGATCGCCGCCGCCACGTTCGGCAACAACACCTTCTTCTTCTTCCTGGTGCAGGCGGCGACCGCCATCGTGCTGCTGCTCGCCGCCAATACCGCGTTCAACGGCTTCCCGCTGCTGGGCTCGGTGCTCGCCCGCGACTCCTACGCCCCCAAGGCGCTGAACACCCGCGGCGACCGCCTGGTGTACTCCAACGGCATGATCATCCTGGCGCTGGCGGCGACAGTGCTGCTGGTCGTCTACCAGGCCAACCTGACGCAGCTCATCCAGCTGTACATCATCGGCGTCTTCGTGTCGTTCACCCTCGGACAGTCCGGGATGGTGAGGCACTGGATCTCGCTGCTGCGCACCGGCGGCCAGACCGGCCGTGAGCGCACCGGCATCATCCGTTCGCTCTGCATCAACGCCTTCGGCGCCTGCCTGACCGCGATCGTGCTCATCGTCGTGACGATCACCAAGTTCACGCACGGCGCGTACCTGGTCTTCATCTTCATGCCGATCCTGTGGTTCCTCATGCTCGGCGTGAACCGGTACTACCGCGACGTCGAGAAAGAGGTCGAGGTCGACCCCGTCACCACCTTCGGCAGCGTCGGCGACCACGCCGTCGTGCTCATCGGCAAGATGCAGAAGCCGGCGCTGAAGGCCCTCGACTACGCGATCGCCGCCCGCCACGACTCGATCGAGGCGGTCCACGTCTCCATCGAGGAGGAGGCCACCCAGAAGCTGCAGCGGCAGTGGATCGAGCAGAACATCCACGTTCCGCTCACGATCATCGAGTCGCCGTACCGCGACTTCGGCATCCCCCTGGTCAAGTACCTGAAGCACCGACGGGAGGAGCACGGTTCCGAGGTCGTGACCGTGTACCTGCCGCAGTACATCGTCGGCCACTGGTGGGAGTCGCTGCTGCACAACCACCGGTCGCGCCGGATGAGCAAGCAGCTCATGCTCTGCCACGGCGTCACCGTGGCCCTCGTGCCCTGGCTGCTGGACTCGTCGTCGCTCATCTACGGGCGTCGCTCGCGTCCGCTGCCGGGCCAGGACCGCCGCGGCGAGCCGGTGCGACCCATCGCGCGGCGTCCGCTGGCGCCGGCGTCCGCTGCGCGCACGCCCATCCACATCCACCCGGTGCCCATCACCATGGGTGAGCAGCTGCCGGGCGCGGAGCCAGTGGTCGGGCCTCTTACGGAGGGCGAGCCCCAGCCGGACACCGAGCGCGAGCCTGCCGCTTCGGGTGCTGCGCAGAAGAAGGTCCCCGCTCGCGCGAAGCGCTAGCCAGCGCCGCTTGACCTTGACGTAACGTCAACTCCTAACGTGGGTTTCGCACCGCACGGGAGGAGGAGACATGGACTGGTCCATTCAGGACATCGCGCGGATCGCCGGTACCACCAGCCGCACGCTGCGCCACTACGACGCCATCGGGCTGCTGAAGCCCAGCCGCGTCGGCGGCAACGGCTACCGGTACTACGACCGCGACTCGCTCGTGCGGCTGCAGCGCATCCTGCTGCTCCGCGAGCTCGGTCTCGGCCTGGACGCCGTCGGCCGCGTGCTCGACGACCGGACGGATGCGGCGCCCGCCCTGCGCGACCACCTTGCGTGGTTACGCGCTGAGCGGGAACGGCTGGCGCGACAGATCGCGTCGGTCGAGTCGACGATCCACGCAGTGGAGGAAGGAGAAGAGATCGTGGCCGAGCGCATGTTCGACGGATTCGATCACACGCAGTACAAGGAGGAAGTAGAGGAGCGCTGGGGGAAGGACGCGTACGCGGCATCCGACCGCTGGTGGCGCAGCAAGTCTCCGGAGGAGCGGCGGGAGTGGCAGACCCGCCAGGAGCGTCTGGCTCAGGACTGGCAGGCCGCCGCGGCCAGCGGGGTCTCGCCGGACTCCGAGGAGGGGCAGGAGCTGGCCCGGCGTCACGCCGAGTGGCTGGCAGACATCCCCGGCACGCCGGGTTACGGCACGGGCGCCCCCGCGGCCGCCTACCTGACGGGCCTCGGCGAGATGTACGTGGCGGACGAGCGTTTCGCCGCGAACTACGGCGGCCCCGCCGGCGCCGCCTTCGTCCGAGATGCCCTGGCCATCTACGCCGCACACCTCGCCTAACCCCCGCTCCGGCCCCTCCGTCGAGTACACACAAAGTGCACGCTTTCTTGCTCGAAACCGTGCACTTTTTGTGTACTCGACGGTGGGTGGCGGGGCTCTGTTACGGGTGGCGGGGGCGGCGGGCCAGGCGGTCGTCCAGCCAGTGGGCGGCGATCAGGCGCGACGGACGGGACGCGGCGGGGTCGGCGGGGAGCGGGGTGGGGCGGTCGGGCTGCAGGGGACGGACGAAGGGGGAGTCCGCGCGCGCGATTCGCGCGTGCGCGTCGCGGTCCGATTCGAGCAGGATGCCGTCGCGCACGTCGAAGCGGACGGCATCCCGCTCCTCCCCGAGGCCGGCCGACTGCTCGGCCGTTCCCTCGAGCTCGCTCTCCACCTCTGCCTCTGCCCCGGCCGTCGCAGCGTCCTTCGGCAGGCGGACCGCGAAGAAGGGGAGGGTGATGCTGCACAGCGGACCGACCAGCAGCGCGAAGGCCAGCGTCCCCAGGCCGACGTTGCCACCGAGCACCCACCCGATGATCAGCACCGTCACCTCGATGGCGGTCCGCGCCATCCAGATCGGCCGCCCGGTGCGGGCATGCAGGCCGGTCATCAGCCCGTCGCGCGGGCCGGGGCCGAGCCGCGGGCCGATGTAGAGCCCGGTCGCCACGGCCACCAGCGCGAGTCCTGCGGCGAAGAACAGCACCTGCACCCAGAGGATGGTCTGCTGCGGGATGAGATCGAGCCCGAGTTGCGCGCTGGGTCCGACCAGCAGCACGTTCAGGATGGTGCCGAGCCCCGGTCGCTGACGCAGCGGGATCCAGAAGGCCAGCACCACAACGCCGACCAGGTTGGTGACGAACCCGAAGGGGATGCCGGTCTTCAGCGAGAGGCCCTGCGCCAGCACATCCCACGGCGACAGGCCGACCCCGGCGCGGACCATGAGTGCGATGGCGATTCCGTAGAGGAACAGGCCGATCAGCAGCTGCACGAGGCGGCGGGTGAGGAGGAGGCGGCTGGTCATGACCCAATCCAATCGCGGGGATTGGACTGGCGGCAAGATGCCAATTCGCCTAAGGTGGCCTGCATGTCGGATGCTCAACTCACCGCTCGTTCGCTCGAGCTTCTCCTCGGCGCGTGGCGGACGTCCGCCGCGGGCTATCAGGCGCTCGCCGACCGCATCCGTCTGCTCGTGCTCGACGGCCGCATCCCGATCGGCACCCGCCTGCCCGCGGAGCGTGACCTCGCCGGGCGTCTCGAACTGAGCCGCACCACCGTCGCGGCGGCCTACCGCCAGCTGCGCGAGGCCGGTTTCGTGGACAGCGTGCGCGGTTCCGGCAGCGTCGCCCGGCTACCCGGCCGCACCCTCCCGCTCCCGGCGATCGGCGGCGAGGGGATGCTCGACTTCACCAAGGCGTGCCTGCCCGCGGCGTCTCCGCTCGCGGCGGCGGCACGCGCCGCCGCGGAGGAGCTGCCGTGCTTCCTTTCCGAGCCCGGCTACGACCCGGTCGGTCTCCCGCATCTCCGCGCGGAGATCGCCGAGCGGTACACCCGCCGGGGGCTCCCCACCACGCCCGATCAGATCCTGGTCACCGTCGGCGCGCAGCAGGCGATCGCCCTCATCGCCCGCACGTTCCTGCAGCGCGGGGACCGCGTCGTCATCGAGGTGCCGACCTATCCTCACGCCATCGAGGCGATCCGGCTGGCCGGTGCGCGCCTGGTGCCCATCACCGTCAGCGCGCCCGAGGAGGGTCCGCACCGCCTCGGCGAGCAGAACGACGGCTGGGATGCCGACGCCATCGAGCAGACGTTCCGCCGCGCGAACCCGGCTCTGGCCTACCTCATCCCGGACTTCCACAACCCGACGGGTGCCACCATGTCGCCGGAGACGCGGGAGCGGGTGCTCGCGGCGGCGGCCGGTCACGGCGCCATCGTTGTGGCCGACGAGACCACTGCGGAGCTCGACATCGACCGGGTCGGCGAGTACCTGCCGATGCCGCGCTACGCGGACGCCACGTCGCCGGGCGCGCCGATCATCATGATCGGCTCGGCGAGCAAGACACTCTGGGGCGGCCTGCGCATCGGCTGGATCCGCGCCGAGCGCTCCCACATCCAGCGCCTGATCGGCGCGAAGCCCGCGACGGACCTCGGCACCCCGATCATCGAGCAGCTGGTCGTTGCGCGGATGCTGCCCCAGCTCGACGAGATCGTAGAGGAGCGCCGCGAGCAGCTCCGCCTGGGGCGGGAGACGGTCCACCGGCTGGTGGCGGAGCGGTTCCCGGACTGGTCGGTCCCCGTGCAGCACGGCGGCCTCACCGCCTGGGTGGGTATCGGCGCCCCGGTCAGTTCGGCCCTGGCGCTCGCCGCACGCAGCCATGGCCTGCTGATCGCGGCCGGCCCCCGGTTCGGCATCGACGGCGCCTTCGAGCGCTTCGTACGCATCCCGATGACCTACACGCCGGAGGAGTACGAGCGGGCCTTCACCGCCCTCGCCGGAGCGTGGGCGGTCGCGGCGAACGAGCCTGTTCCGTACTTCGACCAGGCGGCGCTTCCCAGCGTGGTTTGATCGCCCGCGGAAATCGACCCGGACTCGCCGGCCGGACTCGCCGGCTGGACTCCCCTGCTGGACTCCCCTGGGAGTAGTGGGATGTCGTACCTGGGCATGAAGAAAGCGCTCAACCCCGCCTGACATACTTTGCATGCACTGCACGCTTGGTTTGTGTCGTGTGTCCGCAACCCGTCCCTCCGAGGGGAAACACCCGTGCATTTCCTCGCTGTGCTCAGCATGAAGAACCGCGCCCTGATCGCGCTCGTCACGATCGTCGCCGCCGTCTTCGGCGGACTCGCGCTCACCAACCTCAAGCAGGAGCTCATCCCGTCGATCTCCTTCCCGCAGCTCGTCGTTCTCTCGAGCTACCCGGGGGCATCGCCGGAGGTCGTCAACAACGACGTCAGCACCCCGGTGGAGGCCGCGATCCAGGGCGTGCCGAACCTCGACAGCACCTCGGCGGTCAGCAGCACGAACCAGTCGATCATCACGGCGAAGTTCACCTACGGAACGGACCTGGCCACCGCGGAGCAGAAGATCGACCAGGCGGTCAACCGCATCAAGTCGACCCTCCCGTCCGGCGTCGAGCCGCAGGTGCTCTCCGGCAGCATCGACGACCTGCCGGTCATCCAGCTCGCGGTCACCGGCGGCAGCGACCAGCGGAAACTCGGCGACGACATCACGAAGCTCGTCCTGCCGGACATCAAGAACCTGAAGGGCGTCAACGACGCGCGCCTGGTCGGCGAGGTAGGGCGCCGGATCACGATCACCCCCGACCCGGCCAAGCTCGCGGCCGCGGGCGCGACGTCGTCCGCGATCAAGGATGCGCTGCAGCAGAGCGGCGTGCTCATCCCGGGCGGTGACATCACCGAGAACGGCACGACGCTGTCCATCCAGTCGGGCACGCAGCTCGGTTCGGCGGACCAGATCGCCGCATTGCCGCTGGTGCGCTCGGCGACCGCCGGGGCGAGTGCGGGCGGTGCTGCGGGAGGCGCCGCCTCGGGTGCCGGTGCGAGTGCCGGTGCAACCGGAGCGCGCAGCGCGGCCGGTGCGGGAGCCGCCGGAGCCGCGGCAGCCGCTCCCCCCGCCGCGGCCGCCGCCCCGGCGACCATCGGTTCCGTCTCGACCGTCGCCGAGACGGACGACCCGATCACCTCGCTCTCGCGCGTCGGCGGCAAGCCGGCCCTGACCGTCGCCGTCACCAAGCTCCCCTCGGCGAACACGGTCGAGGTCTCGCACGAGGTGAGCGCCCTCATCCCGAATCTGGAGAGCAAGCTCGGGTCGGATGCGAAGGTCACCGTGGTCTTCGACCAGGCGCCGTTCATCACGCAGTCAATCAACTCCCTCACCGAGGAGGGCCTGCTCGGCCTCCTCATGGCGGTCATCGTCATCCTGGTGTTCCTGCTGTCGATCCGCTCCACGCTGGTCACGGCGATCTCGATCCCGACCAGCGTGCTGATCACGTTCATCGTGATGTGGTCCTCCGGCTACACGCTGAACATCATCACGCTCGGTGCGCTCACCATCGCCATCGGACGTGTCGTGGACGACTCCATCGTCGTCATCGAGAACATCAAACGGCAGCTCGTGCCCGGAACCGACCGGGCCGTCGTCATCGTTCGCGCGGTCCGCGAGGTGGCGGGCGCGATCACCGCCTCCACGATCACGACCGTGGCGGTGTTCCTGCCGCTCGCGTTCGTCGGCGACGTCACGGGTGAGCTGTTCCGCCCGTTCGCGCTGACGGTCACGATCGCTCTGCTGTCCTCCCTGCTCGTGGCGCTCACCATCGTCCCGGTGCTCGCCTACTGGTTCCTCCGGACGCCGAAGGCGCACAAGCACGAGGGCGGCGCGGACGTGGAGTCGGCGCATCTGACGGTGGACGAGGCGGCCGCCTCCGGCGTCGACGAGCTGGAGCACCCGTCGCGGCTGCAGGCCGGCTACCTGCCGATCATCCGCTGGACGCTTGCGCACTCCGGGTGGACCATACTCGCCGCCGCCCTGGTGCTCATCCTCACCTTCGCCGCGTTCCCGCTGGTGAAGACCAACTTCCTCGGCTCGAGCGGCCAGAACTCGCTCACCGTCAGCCAGACCCTCGACCCGGGCGCGAGCCTGCAGGCGAAGGATGACGCGGCCAAGGTCGTCGAAGAGAAGCTGCTCGGCACCGCGGGCGTCAAAACGGTCCAGGTCTCCATCGGTTCGAGCGGGTCGTCGCTGCGCGATGCCTTCACCGGTGGGGGCGGCGGGACCACCTTCTCCATCACGACCGACCCGAACGCCGACCAGGCGAAGCTCCAGAACACGATCGAGAACGAGCTCGCCGGCATCAAGGACCAGGGCGAGATCACCCTCTCGACCTCGAGCGGGTTCGGCGGATCGACGGACATCCAGGTGAACATCACCGCGACCAGCGACGCCGACCTGCAGAAGGCGACGGATGCCGTGGTCGCGCAGCTCCGCGGGAAGTCGTCGCTGAAGCAGGTCACCGACAACTTGAGCGCGTCGCTGCCGTATGTCGCCGTGCAGGTGGACCGGTCGAAGGCGGCCGCCGCCGGGCTGAGCGAGGTCGCGGTCGGCACCATCGTGTCGCAGGCCATGCAGCCGACGCAGGCCGGGTCGGTGGCCATCGACAACACCACCCTGAAGATCTACCTGCAAAGCGAGAACCCGCCGACGACCGTTGCTGGACTGGCACAGCTGCCCATCCCGACGGTCACCGGGGTGGTGCCACTCGACAGCCTGGCCTCGGTGAAAGAGGTCAAGGGTCCGGCGACGGTCACCACCGAGCGCGGCCTGCGCACGGCCACCGTGACGGCGACCCCTGCGACGGACAACCTGACCACCGCGAATACGGATGTGACGGCGTCGCTCACGGCAGCCCACCTCCCGGAGGGCGCGACGGCGAAGATCGGCGGAGTCTCCTCCAGTCAGTCGGACGCCTTCCAGCAGCTCGGAATCGCACTGCTGGCGGCCATCCTGATCGTCTACATCGTGATGGTGGCGACGTTCCGGTCGCTGCGGCAGCCGTTGCTGCTGCTCGTGTCGGTGCCGTTCGCGGCGACCGGCGCCATCCTGCTGCAGATCGCTTCCGGCATCCCCCTCGGGGTGGCGTCGCTCATCGGCCTGCTGATGCTGATCGGCATCGTCGTGACCAACGCGATCGTGCTCATCGACCTCGTCAACCAGTACCGACGGCGTGGGCTCACGGTGACGGACGCCGTCGCGCACGGCGCGTCCCGGCGACTCCGGCCCATCCTGATGACCGCGCTGGCGACGATCGCGGCGCTGACGCCGATGGCGATCGGGCTGACCGGGCACGGCGGGTTCATCTCACAGCCGCTCGCCATCGTCGTCATCGGCGGTCTGATCTCGTCGACCGTGCTGACCTTGGTGGTGCTTCCGACGCTGTACAACCTGGTGGAGGGTCGGCGCGAGCGTGCGGCGGCCCGCCGGGCGGCGAAGGATGCCGCGGGAGGCGGCGACGGGGCGGCCGGTGGTGCGTCCGGCGGCCCGTCGGGATCGGATGGGCCGTCGGACGACGAGCCGTCCGGCGACCGGCCGAGCGGCGGCGTGCGCTCGCCCGGGGCCCTGGAACCTCCGGTGTTCACCCGCCCGGCAGGCGGCTCGCAGATCTGAACGGCGCGGCGGCGCGACGTCCGGAATCCCAGACGGTCGATGGCTTGCCGTCGGTCGCGCGGCCGTGCCGCGTCGCTAAGGTCGCGGTATGAGCGAGCAGGGACTCTCCGTCGATCCGCTGTGGCCGCGCGCCGGGGGCTGGCCCCCTCTGGGAGCCGAGGGCGCCGACCTGACGCTGATCGGCATCCCGACGCACGAGACGTCGCTGTCGCCGACCGGCGCCCACGCGACACCGGCAGCCGTGCGGGAGGCGCTGCGGCGGTACTCGACGTTCGTGCCCGGACTCGATGTGGAGGCGCTGCGGTTCGCCGACGCGGGCGACGTGGCGTCGCCCGACGGGCCGGGGGGCCGGGAGCGCGCGATCGCCGCCGTTGCCGAGGCGGTCGGCAGGTCGCGGCTGACGGTCGCGGTCGGCGGCGACAACTCGCTCACCGTGCCGGTCGCCCTCGGGGCTGCGGGCGATGAGCTGGCCACGGCCGGGCTCATCACGCTCGACGCGCACCACGACCTCCGGGACGGCCGGTCGAACGGCTCGCCCGTCCGGGAACTGCTCGAGGCCGGCCTGGACGGCCGACGTGTCGTGCAGATCGGCATCGCCGACTTCGCCAACTCCGCGGCCTACACCCGGCGCGCCACAGAGCACGGCATCACGGTGGTCACCCGCGACGCGCTGCACACCCGGCCGATCGAGGACGTCATGGCGGAGGCGCTGGAGATCGCCGGCGCGGCGGGCGGACCGGTCCACGTCGACCTGGACGTGGACGTCTGCGACCGCTCCGTCGCGCCCGGATGCCCAGCGTCCGTCCCGGGCGGGCTCGCCGCCTGGGAGCTGCGCCGCTTCGCCCGCCTGGCGGCAGCGTCCCCCCTGGTCCGCTCGATCGACATCGCCGAGGTCGACGCGACCGCCGACGCCCCCGACGCCCGTACCGTCCGCCTGGCCGCCCTCCTCGTCCTCGAGGCCGCCGCCGCCCTCCCCCTGCGCTGACCCCGCCCCCGCGCCCTCCGCCCCCACCGTCGAGTCCTCACAAAGTGCACACTCGGACGGCGTGTCGCGTGCACTTTGTGAGGACTCGACGGTGGGGGGCCGGGAGGGGGGCGAGGCTAGGCGCGGAGGGTTCGGGCGACGAGGGGGACGCCGGGGCGGTACGCGAGGTGCACGTAGGAGGGCGCGCGGAGCACAGCGAGGTCGGCTCGGGCGCCCACACGGAGGTGGCCGACGTCGTCGCGGCGGAGGGCGGCCGCTCCTCCCAGGGTCGCGGCCTGGAGCGCCTCGGCCGGGGTGAGCCCCAGTTCGCGGACGCCCAGCGCGATGCAGAACGGCATCGACGAGGTGAACGACGACCCGGGGTTGCAGTCGCTCGCCAGCGCGATCGTGACGCCCGCATCCAGCAGCCGCCGCCCTGACGGGTACGGGTGCCTGGTCGAGAACTCGACGCCGGGAACGAGCGTCGCGACGGTCTTCGATGCGGCGAGCCCCTCGACGTCGTCGTCGGTCAGGTAGGTGCCGTGGTCGACGCTCGCCGCATCCAACTCGACGGCCAGCGCAACGCCGTCGCCGGGGCCGAGCTGAGCGGCGTGCATGCGGACGCCGAGTCCGCGCCGGGCTCCGGCGGTCAGGATGCGCCGGGCCTGTTCGACCGTGAATGCGCCCGTCTCGCAGAACACGTCGATCCAGCGCGCGTGGGGCGCGCACGCGTCGAGCATGGGACCGACGACGAGGTCGGTATACGCCTCCGGCTCGTCGGCGAACTCCGCCGGGACCACGTGCGCTCCGAGGAAGGTGGTCTCGTCCGTCACCTCGCGGGCGAGCCGCAGCAGGCGCTCCTCATCCGCCACGGTGAGGCCGTACCCGCTCTTGATCTCGAAGGTGGTCGTGCCCTGGGCGTGCAACTCTGCGACCAGACCGGCCAGGCGTGCCCGCAACTCCCCGTCGGTCGCGGCGCGCGTTGCAGCCACCGTCGACCGTATTCCGCCCGCGGCATACGGCTGCCCTGACATCCGTGCTTCGAACTCCGCCGACCGATCGCCCGCGAAGACGAGGTGCGTGTGCGAGTCCACGAACCCGGGGATGACCGCGGCACCGTCGACGTCGATGACCTCGTCCGCGTCCGAGCGCGGCGCCGACGCGGCAGGGCCGGTCCAGGCGATGCGCCCGTCGACGGTGAGCACGGCGGCGTCGGACACCACCCCGAGCGGTCCGGGATGCGCGGGATCGAACGTGACCAGCTCGCCGATCCCGGTGACCAGCGTCGCGGTCATCGGCGGGCCGTCGCCTGTTCGCGCATCGGGATGCGCAGCCCGCGTTCCTCCGCGACCTCCACCGCTCGGTCGTAGCCGGCATCCACGTGCCGCATCACGCCCGTCCCCGGGTCGTTGGTCAGCACCCGCTCGATCTTCTCCGCCGCGAGCGCCGTGCCGTCCGCGACGACGACCTGGCCCGCGTGGATGCTGCGCCCGATCCCGACGCCGCCGCCGTGGTGCAGCGACACCCAGGTCGCTCCGGATGCGGTGTTCAGCAGGGCGTTGAGCAGCGGCCAGTCGGCGATGGCGTCCGAACCATCGGCCATCGACTCCGTCTCCCGATACGGGGAGGCGACCGAGCCGGAGTCCAGGTGGTCGCGGCCGATGACGACAGGCGCGGAGAGCTCACCGGAGGCGACCATCTCGTTGAAGCGGAGGCCGGCGAGGTGCCGCTCCTTGTATCCCAGCCAGCAGATGCGCGCGGGGAGGCCCTCGAAGTGCACCTTCTCGCCGGCCTGGGTGATCCAGCGCCGCAGGTGCTCGTCCTCCGGGAACAGCTCGAGCACGGCCCGGTCCGTCGCCGCGATGTCGGCGGGGTCGCCGCTGAGCGCCGCCCAGCGGAACGGTCCCTTGCCTTCCGCGAAGAGCGGCCGGATGTAGGCGGGAACGAAGCCGGGGAAGTCGAACGCCCGGTCGTAACCGCCCAGCTGCGCCTCCGTGCGGATCGAGTTGCCGTAGTCGAAGACCTCGGCCCCCGCATCCTGGAACCCGACCATCGCCTCCACCTGCGCGGCCATCGAGCGGCGGGCGTCGTCGGTGAACTGTTCGGCGTCGGCGGCTGCGCGGTCGTGCCACTCCTCCACGCTGTAGCCGATCGGCAGGTACGAGAGCGGGTCGTGCGCGCTGGTCTGGTCCGTCACGATGTCGATCGGGACGCCGCGGCGCAGCAGCTCGGGGAAGACGTCGGCGGCGTTGCCGACGACTCCGATCGAGACGGCCTGGCGTGCGTCCTTGGCGGCGAGGCTCTGCGCGATGGCGTCGTCGAGGTCGGTCGCGAGCACGTCGAGGTAGCCGTGGTCGACGCGCCGCTGCAGGCGGGTGCGGTCCACATCCACGATCAGGACAGCCCCGCCGTTCATCGTGACGGCGAGCGGCTGCGCGCCGCCCATCCCGCCGCAGCCTCCGGTCAGGGTCAGGGTGCCGGCGAGGGTGCCGTCGAACCTCTTGCGGGCGACCGCGCCGAACGTCTCGTAGGTGCCCTGCAGGATGCCCTGCGAGCCGATGTAGATCCAGGACCCGGCGGTCATCTGGCCGTACATCGTCAGCCCGAGGGCCTCCAGCCGGCGGAACTCGGGCCACGTCGCCCAGTCTCCGACGAGGTTCGAGTTGGCGATGAGCACGCGCGGCGCCCACTCGTGCGTGCGGAAGACGCCGACGGGCTTGCCGGACTGCACCAGCAGCGTCTCGTCCGCCTCCAGGTCGCGCAGCGTGAAGACGATCGCGTCGTACGCCGCCCAGCTGCGGGCGGCCCGGCCGGTGCCGCCGTAGACGACGAGGTCGTCCGGCCGCTCGGCCACCTCGGGGTCGAGGTTGTTCATCAGCATCCGCAGCGGTGCTTCGGTCTGCCAGCTCTTGGCGGTGAGCTCCGTGCCGCGCGCCGCGCGAACCGGTCGTGCTCCATCCATCTTCGTGTGTCCTTTCAGCTGTTCATCGCTTCCTCGGTTAATCCGTTTCACGACGGCGAGTCGATGGATTAAGTGAGGAAGCGACGGTGGGGTCAAAGGGTCAGGGGAGGGGGAGGGAGGCGCGGAGGGCGCCGGAGGTGACGAGGGCGTAGGCGGCCTCGATCTCGGGCGAGAGATGGCGGTCGGGGCCGGGGCCGGGGACCGTGTCGCGGAGGGTGGCGATGACCGCGCCCGTGGCGGGGCCCGGCTGCAGCGGGGCGCGCAGGTCGGCACCGCGCGCGGCGGTCATCACTTCGATCGCGATCACGCGGGCGAGGCCGTCGAGGGCGCGCCGCAGCTTGCGGGCGGCCGCCCAGCCCATCGACACGTGGTCCTCCTGCATGGCCGACGAGGGGATGCTGTCCACCGACGCCGGCGCGGCCAGCCGCTTCAGCTCGGAGACGATGCCCGCGGCCGTGTACTGGGCGATCATCAGCCCCGAGTCGACGCCGACCTCGTGCGCGAGGAACGGCGGAAGGCCCTGGTTGCGCGCGGGGTCGAGGAACCGGTCGGTGCGGCGCTCCGACATGCTCGCCACGTCGGCGACGGCGATCGCGAGGAAGTCGAGCACGTAGGCGACCGGCGCGCCGTGGAAGTTGCCGTTCGACTCGACACGGCCGTCCAGCGTCAGCACGGGGTTGTCGACCGCCGACGCCAGCTCGCGGCCGGCGACCAGCTCGGCGTGGGCGAGCGTGTCGCGCGCGGCGCCGTGCACCTGCGGCGAGCAGCGCAGCGAGTACGCATCCTGCACGCGGGTGCACTCCGGGCCCTTGTGGCTGGCGACCAGCGGAGAGTCGGCCAGCATCGCCCGGATGTTCGCCGCGGACACCGCCTGCCCGGCCTGCGGCCGGAGCCGCTGCAGGTCGTCGGCGAAGACGGCGTCGGTGCCGAGCAGGGCTTCGACGCTCATGGCCGCCGCGATGTCGGCGTCGGTGAGCAGACCGTGCAGGTCGTGAATGGCGAGCGCGAGCATCCCGAGCATCCCGTCGGTGCCGTTGATGAGCGCCAGCCCCTCCTTCTCCGCCAGGACGACCGGCTGGATGCCCGCAGCGGCCAGTGCGTCGGCCGCATCCATCAGCTCGCCGTCGACCCGGACGCGGCCTTCGCCCATCGCCGCGAGCGCGCAGTGCGCGAGCGGAGCGAGGTCGCCCGAGCAGCCGAGCGAGCCGTACTCGTAGACGACCGGGGTGACGCCGGCGTTGAGCAGGGCGGCGTAGGTCTCCACGGTCTGGGGTCGTGCGCCGGTGCGTCCGGTCATCAGCGTGGAGAGGCGCAGCAGCATCAGCGCACGCACGACCTCCCGCTCGACCTCCGGTCCCGAACCCGCAGCGTGCGAGCGGACCAGGCTGGCCTGCAGCTGGGCGCGCCGGTCGCCCGGGATGAACGTAGTGGCGAGCGCGCCGAAGCCGGTCGAGATCCCGTAGTGCGGCTCGGTGTCGTCCGCCAGGGCTTCGACGATGGCGCGGGATGCGGCGACGCCGGCGAGGGACTCGGCGTCGAGTTCGATCCGGGCGCGGTGGCGGGCGACAGCGACGACGTCGTCGACGCTGAGAGGGCCGGCGCCGACGGTGACGGTGGTCTGGGTCTGGAGCATGCTCTGATCCTCCCGCCGCGGCCGCCTCGGGCGCACGAGCTGTAGGCTGCTCGGTGTCCGGTATCCCAGACGACGCCCGTCGTCCGCCGACCCGGCACGAGCGCGACGGAGGGTGGATGCGATGAGCAAGGTCCCCGCCGCCGAGAACACGCTGCGCATCCTCGGCTACCTGGGAACCCAGCGCGGACCGGCCCCGGCGGCCGCGATCGCGACAGCGCTGGGGCTGCCGCGCTCGACCGTGTACCACCTGCTCGCGGTGCTCGCCGAGCACGGCTTCGTGCTCCACTTCCCGGAGGCGAAACGGTACGGACTCGGCGTCGCGGCCTACGAGCTGTCGAGCGGCTTCTCGCGACAGCAGCCGCTCAGCCGACTGGGCCGACCCATCGTGGCAGCGCTCGTGGATGCGATCGGCGAGTCCGGTCACGTCGCCGTGCTGCACGGCCGTGACGTCGTCTACATCGTGGAGGAGCGCGCACCCCGCCGGCCGCGCCTGGTGACGGATGTGGGCGTCAGGCTGCCGGCGCACCTCACCGCGAGTGGCCGTGCCCTGCTGGCGACCCTGCCTCGCGAGCAGCTGCGCGCGCTGTACCCCGACTCAGGTGCCTTCGAGGACCGCACCGGCTCCGGCCCGCACTCGTACCCGGAGCTCCGGCGCGTCGTCACGGAAGCGCGCGAGCGCGGCTATGCCACCGAGGACGGCGATGTGACGCCCGGCTTCGCCTCTGTCGCCGTATCGGTGCGCGACCACGCCGGCTGGCCGGCGGCCGGCATCGCGGTCACCTTCCCGCGTGATGCAGTGCCGCCGGGCGAGTGGGATGCGCTCGCCGCGCGCGTGCGCGAGGCGGCGGCAGAACTGTCCCGACGCATCCGGGGCAGTTGAGGAGGAACGCGCTCAGCGGGCCGAGACGGCCAGCGGCTTCCCGTAGCAGATCGAGTGGCGGCCACCGACGTAGTCGCCGAAGTTCGGAATGCGCTCGTAGCCGGCGCGCTCGTACAGCGCGATCGCGGCGTGGTGCAGCGTGCCGGTCTCCAGGCGGAGCTCGGCGATGCCTGCCTCCGCGGCCGCCGCCTCCACGGTGGCCAGCAACCCGCGGGCCAGTCCCCGACCGCGCGCGTCTTCGTGGACGAACATCCGCTTCAGCTCGGCGTACGAAGCCGCCTCCGAAACCACGAGCGCGGCGATCCCGAGCGCCCGGCCGTCGGTCCGGGCGACGAACAGCGTGACTCCGGGCTTCTCGAGCTCGCCGACATCGAGCAGGTAGCAGCTCTCCGGCGGGTACAGGCCCAGCGCGAAGTCGTCGCTCAATCGCAGCAGAGCCTCGACGTCGGGCTGGCGCGGCGGCTCTGGGCGGATCTCGGTCGGCATGCGTCCGATGCTAACCGCCGAGTGTGTCCGCCGCATTACGCGCGAGGGGATGCGGCCCCGCGCGTGGCGGGCGCCGCATCCCCTCGCCACGGGTCAGGCCCGGCTGGGTGTGCGGTTCTCGGCGCTGACCATCCAGGCGTACTGCTCCAGGCGCTCGATGATCGCGTGCAGCAGGTCGGCCGAGGTGGGGTCCTCCTCGTCGACGTCGTCGTGGACGTCACGCATGGTGCGGACGACGGCTTCGAGCCGCTCGGTGATCAGGTCGACGGTCTCACCCGTCTCGACCTCGCCGTTCGGGAACTCCGGCAGGCTGGTCTGCTCCGCCACGGTCGCGCTGCGGCCATCGGGCGTCGCGTGCAGCGCCCGTAGGCGCTCGGCGACGGTGTCACTGAATTCGCGGGCGGCTTCGACGATCTCGTCGAGTTGGAGGTGCAGGTCGCGGAAGTTGCGTCCGACGACGTTCCAGTGCGCCTGCTTGCCCTGCAGGTGCAGCTCGATCAGGTCGACGTGCACGCGCTGCAGGTTCTGCGCGAGCTCCACCGAGGCGACGAAGCCGTGTTCGGCGTGCTCCCGTCGGGTGGGGGCCACGCCGACGGCGCTGGTGCGTCGCACGGCGGGGGTCTTCGGCGCGCTCTTCTTGGCGCTGGGCTTGGTGCTCGTCTTGGTCTCGCTTGCGGCCACGATGGGTCCCTTCTGCTCGATTTCTCCAGGAACGATAGGCCCGCCCGGGCCTCGGCGGAAGCGGGTTGACACCGCTCCGGAACCCTTGGCACTCTCCGCACGAGAGTGCTAAAATCTGTGGTCGAAAAGGAGGTCCACGGGGCCTCTCATCAGCTCAATTGAAGAAAGGGGTACATCCAATGGCCATGTCGTTCGATCCTTTCTCCCAGTTGGACCGGATCGCACAGAGCGTCTTCGACACCAGCCGCCAGCCGCGCATCATGCCGGTCGACCTGTTCCGTGAAGGCGACCGCTACATCCTGAACGCGGACCTGCCCGGGGCCGACCCGGCGTCCGTGGATGTGGACGTCGACGGTCACCTGCTCACCATTCGCGCGGTGCGCAGCGCCGCCGATCGGGACGGAGCGCGGTGGCTCGCTCAGGAGCGCCCGTACGGTGCCTACATGCGGCAGTTCACGATCGGCGACGACGTCGATCCGGACGGCATCACCGCGTCGTACGACAACGGCGTGCTGAGCGTCATGATCCCGGTGGCCGAGCGGGCCAAGCCGCGGAAGATCGCGGTCGAGTCGACTCGGCGCGAGTCGACCGGAGGCGAATCGAGGCGGATGGAGTCGTCGAGAGGCGAGACCCTGCGGGTCGAGCCGTCGCGCGAAGGCGGTGGCAGGGCGGTCTCGGCCGGCTGAGCCGGGCGGACCTGCTCGGCCCGGCGTATCGCAGGGGAGGGGCGCGTCGCCAGGCGGCGGCGCGTCCTCCCGCGGCGTCAGGCGGTGGCGCGACCTCGCGCCACCCACTCCAGCCGGCGCAGCGCCTCCGCATTGCGCACGTGCAACAGTGTGTCCGTGATCACCGCCGGGAGGCGCGTGACCGCACCCGTGTACGGATGCTCCTCGATGCGGACGATGCAGCCACCGGCCCGCGGCTTGACCTCGATGACGACCCGCTCCGTGCCGAACGGTCGTGTCTTCGCCTCAAGCACGAGCCGGTGCGGCGGGTCCCACTCGTCGATCCGGGTCTCGTCGTTGAGCACGAGCGGCCAGACGCCGATGGAGTGGTGGAGGCGCGAGCCGACCGCGGGGTAGCGGTCGTCGGCGGCGCGCAGCCGGGAGGCGCCGACGACCCAGGTGGGATAGACCCACGGGTCGGCGAGGACGGCGAAGACCTGGTCGGGTGTGCATGCCATGCGGCGGACGTTGACGGACATGTTCACTGCTCCGGGAGGGTGTTGGGGCGGATGGCGTCCGGCACCAGGGGTGCGGCGGGCGCCGGGATGGTCTGGCCGGGACCGGGCGACAGGTCCGGCATCCGGGTGAACCCGAAGTCGTGGCGGAGCGCACTCCGTGCCGCGTAGTAGCCGCCCAGGCCGTGCACCCCGGGTCCAGGGACGGCCGAGGCGGAGGCGAGGTACAGTCCGCGACCCGGCATGCGCCACGGATCGGAGGAGAGGACGGGACGCGCGACGAGTTGCGAGAAGTCGGGAGCGCCGGCCGAGATGTCTCCGCCGATGTAGTTCGGGTTGTGCTGTTCCACCTGCACGGCATTCATGGTGGAGGTGCCGATGATCAGGTCGCGGAACCCGGGGGCGAACTGCTCGATGCGGCGGATGATCGCCTCCGTGCGGTCCTCCGTCGATCCGCGCGGAACGTGCGTGTAGGTCCAGAGCACGTGTTGCCCGGCCGGTGCGCGTGAAGCGTCGAACAGTGTCGGCTGCGAGAGGAGCACATAGGGCGGCTCGCTGTGGCCACCGGCCGCCACGGCGTTCTCGGCGCGCGCCACGTCGCGGCGGGTGCCCCCGAGGTGAACGGTCGCCGTCTCGTACAGGTCGGGATTCGTCCAGGGAACCGGCCCAGACAGCGCGAAATCCGCCTTGAACACCCCGTTGCCGTCGCGGAAGCGTGCGATGCGGCGCAGGTAACCGGCGGACAGCCGGTCCTCGCCGAGCCGGGCCGCCGTCGCGACGTGCGTGTCGAACACGATCACCCGGGCGTCGGGGAGGTCGGCCAGCGAGTCGACCGGTGTCCCGGTGACGATCTCGCCGCCGTGCGCGCGCACATCCGCCGCCATCGCCTCCGCGATCGCCTGGCTGCCGCCCACCGGGATGGGCCAGCCCCGTGCATGCGCGTAGGTGGCAAGGGTGAGGCCCGCCGCTGCCCCCGCAACGCTCGGAAGGGGAACGGTGGTGTGCGCGAAGACGCCGGCGAGCAGGGCACCAGGCGCCTCGGTGCGGAACGGCAGATCCCACCACGGGCCGCCCTGCGCCAGGGCGGTCAACCCGAAGCGGGCGGCGACAAGTGGATGGCGTGGCACCTGAAGCAGCTGCGAGCCCGTGAACTGCGCCACAGCGTCCGCCTCGCGCACGAGCGGGCCGAGCAGTGCCCGCCAGGCGGGACCGTCGACGCCGAGCGAGTCGGCGGTGCGCTCCAGGTCGCGGTACGCCATCGCGACTCGGCCGCCGTCGAGCGGGTTGCCGTAGGACGCGGACGGGACCACGAACGGCACCCGCTTGTCCAGTCCGAACTTTCGGAAGAATCCGGAGGCGAACGCGAGCGGGTGGACGGCGGAACAGATGTCGTGCCGGAAGCCGGGCAGCGTCAACTCCTCGGTGCGCAGGCCGCCGCCGATGGTCGCGTTCCGCTCGTACACCCGGACCGAGAGGCCCGCGCGGGCGAGCGTCACGGCTGCGGAGAGGCCGTTCGGACCCGAACCGATGACGATCGCATCGAGCCCGTCGGCGGAGGTGGATGCGCTCATACCTCCCTGTATACCCCGAGGCTGCTCGTCCGCAGAGGGCGATCAGCAGTCCCTTCTCAGCATTCATCCGCTAGTGTTGGTCAGTCGGCTCTTGACACTGCGCGATCAGCGCGGATGGGTTTGTCAGTCAAGTGGGCCGGTTCTGCACCCGACAGGCGGTGCAGATCACACAATCGTGAACGGCCCCGGACACAGTTCGCCGGGGAAACATTCGGTGCGCTCAGGCGTGCCGCCGAGCACTCGACAAAACCCAGGAAGCACATCCATGCCCGGATTTAGCAACGACCGACGATCGCAGCCCTCCCGCGGCGGCGCCCCGAAGAGCGGCAGCCGCAGCCCCAAGCACCGCGGCTACCGCGCCGAGGAGCCGGCAGACGGCAAGAAGGCCCGCTGGACCACGGAGGACCGCGCCGCGCGCGGCCGCTCCGCCTTCGGCACGCGTGACGACAGCGCCGGCACCCGCCGTGGCGCCGCTCCGCGCGGCGAGCGCCCCAACTGGGAGCCTCGCGGCAAGGACGCCCGCCGCACGGAGCGCGAGTGGGAGGACCGCTCGCAGCGCCAGGAGCGTCCGCGCCGCTCGTCCGACGACCGTGCCGACCGCCCGCGTCGTGACGCCGACGAGCGTCCGCGTCGTGACTTCGGTGACCGTGCCGACCGTCCGCGTCGTGATTTCGGTGACCGTGCCGAGCGCCCGCGTCGTGACGCCTCTGACCGTCCGCGTCGTGACTTCGGTGACCGTGCCGAGCGTCCGCGTCGTGACGCCGACGACCGTCCGCGTCGTGACGTCGGTGACCGCACGGAGCGTCCGCGTCGTGACTTCGGTGACCGCACGGATCGTCCGCGTCGCGACGTCGGTGACCGCGCCGATCGTCCGCGTCGTGACTTCGGCGACCGCACGGAGCGTCCCCGTCGTGACTTCGGCGACCGTACCGAGCGTCCCCGTCGTGACTTCGACGAGCGTCCGCGCCGTCAGTTCGACGACCGCGCCGAGCGCCCGCGCCGCGACTCCTCCTTCTACCCGTCGCGCGACGAGAAGCCGGCCTTCACGCCGACCGACGACGTGGTGCTCGAGCGTCTCGAAGCGGACGCCATCCAGGCACAGGATGTCGAGGGTGTGACCTTCGCCGACCTGGGCCTCGGCGGCAACATCGTCCGCGCGCTCGCCGACCTCGGAGCCGACAAGCCCTTCCCGATCCAGGCCGCGACGCTTCCCGACGTGCTCGCCGGCAAGGACGTCCTCGGCCGTGGCCGCACCGGCTCCGGCAAGACCATCGCCTTCGGAGCCCCGCTCGCCGAGCGGCTCATGCAGCTGTGGGCGGACTCCGGCAAGGCCGGCGGCAAGCGTCAGCTGGGCCGCGCACCGCGTGCGCTCATCCTCGCGCCGACCCGCGAGCTCGCGCTCCAGATCGACCGCACCGTCCAGCCGATCGCCCGCAGCGTCGGCCTTTTCACCACGCAGATCTACGGAGGCGTGCCGCAGGGCCGCCAGGTGGGCGCGCTGCAGCGCGGCGTCGACATCGTGATCGGCACCCCCGGTCGCATCGAGGACCTCCTCGAGCAGGGCCGGCTGGACCTCAGCGAGGTGCAGATCACCGTCCTCGACGAGGCCGACCACATGTGCGACCTCGGGTTCCTGGAGCCGGTGCAGCGCATCCTGCGTCACACCGCCGACGGTGGCCAGCGCCTGCTCTTCTCGGCCACGCTCGACTCGGGCGTCGCCAAGCTGGTGGACGAGTTCCTCGTCGACCCGGCCGTGCACGAGGTGGCGGGCGAGGACCAGCAGTCCTCGACCATCGACCACCGCGTCCTGGTCATCGAGCACCGCGACAAGGGCGCCATCATCGAGCAGCTCGCCGACCGCGACGGCAAGACGCTGGTCTTCGCCCGCACCCGCGCGTTCGCCGAGATGCTCGCCGACCAGCTGGACGACGCCGGTATCCCCGCCGTCAGCCTGCACGGCGACCTGAACCAGTCGCGCCGTACGCGCAACCTGGCCCAGCTCACCAGTGGTCGAGTGAACGTGCTGGTCGCCACCGACGTCGCCGCCCGCGGCATCCACGTCGACGACATCGACCTGGTGATCCAGGCGGACGCACCGGACGAGTACAAGACCTACCTGCACCGCTCCGGCCGCACCGGCCGCGCCGGAAAGCAGGGCACGGTCGTCACACTCATCCCGAAGCAGCGTCAGCGCCGCATGACCGACCTCCTCGGCCGCGCCGAGATCGAGGCCGACTTCGTGTCGGCCGCGCCCGGTGACGACGTGCTGCTCACCTTCGCGCAGTAACCACCAGATCGGTCTCGCTCAGCCGTCGTCGCTGGGCAGACGGAGACTGTTTTCGACGACAAATGCGGCGGCCGCGTGATGCGGCCGCCGCTTCGTCGTTCGTCGGCCCCGGCGACAGTCGCCGACGCAGCGCTACCGCGCGACGTGCGGCACGGGCTGAAGGAGGGTGAACCGTCCGTCCTCGGAGGGTGCGACCCCGGCAGCGCCGGCGAAGGCCGTGAACGAGCGCGCGGCGGCGTCCCGGTCGGCGGGGTTCATCGCCGCGAAGACCTCGGCCAGCGCGTTGCGGCGGTGCGCGATCACCTGCTCCACCAGCCGCTCGCCCTCGGGCGTCAGGGTGAGCTGTACGTAGCGCCGGTCCGCCGGGTCCTCGCGTCGCTCGATCAGCCCCGCCCGCACGAGCTTCTCGCTGGTACGCGTGGCGTTCGACGCGTGGACGCCCAGCTCGACGGCCAGGTCGCCCGGGTTCTGGGGTCCGCGGGTCGCGATGAACACCAGCACGCGGAGTTGCGGTGAGCTGACGATGTGCTCGACCTCCATCACCGACCGTGCGGCCACGTGCATCAGCACGTCCGCGGCTCGCAGGGCTGCATCGACCGGTTCCTCGTCGCTCACCCCTCCTTTCTATCGTGAAAGCGTTGCGATGATGCAATGCTTGCGTGATTTCCGGCCGTGTGCGTCCCCTCCCGTCACGCCGTCAGGAAGGCGATGACTCGATCCCAGTGCCGTCCGATGATGTCCGCGCCGCCGTCCACCCGCTCGACCCGGGCGTTGGGCATCCCGGCGGCGAACCACCGGGCGTCGTGGACGGTCGCGTAGTCGTCGCCGCTGCCGTAGAGGATCAGCGCCTCCGCGTCCGTGCGCCAGACCGCATCCGTCGCCTGGAACGCGTGCCGGTCAGCCTGGACGCCCGCGTCTCCCTGCGTCGACGCCGCGTCGAGCATCCGCCCGAGGCGGTCCCGGTAGCCGAGCGGCTCGCCCACCGCCCCCACGGCCACCGGCTGCGGTGCGCTGGGGCGCGGCTGCGGGACGGCGCCCGCACGCGACGGCGCGGGCGCGGCCACCAGCGCGAGCCGATCGACGAGCTCCGGATGGCGTGCGGCAAGCGCTGCCGCGTAGATGCCGCCCTCACGCCAGCCCACCACTCCGACGTGTCCGTACGCCGTCTGGGTCGCCGACCGGGCGCCCGCCTCGGCTTCCCTCAGGTAGCCGGCCAGGTCGTCCACCCACTCGGAGACGCTCAGCTCTGCAGGCTCGGTCGCGCCATAGCCGGGTCGCTCGAAGCTGAGCAGGTGGATGCCGGAGCGCGAGGTCACGTCCGGCGCCGGGTCGAAGCCGGACGCCCCGGGGGTCGGGTGCACCAGCACGGCGAGACGCTCACCCGCAGGGTCTCCGAGCCCCGTCATCCCCACTTCGCGGCCGCTGGGGAGCCGCACCATCCGGTAGGTCATTGCTTTCCTCCTCCGTCGTCGAGGTCCGCGGTGAACGCGTCGACCCGGTAGGGAGCGGCGTCCGCCTCCCTGAGGGTCAGGCCGTGGCCGGGCGCCGACCGGTCGGGCACCAGGTCGCCGCCGCGCAGTGCCGGTACGCCGTCGAAGAAGGCGCCGGCGATACGCGCGTGGTCGTGGAAGTACTCCACGTTGATCACCCCGTCGAACGCGGCGCCGACCGAGGCGTGCAGCGCGGGCGCTGTGTGCGCGCTGAGCGGGACCCCGAATGCCTGTGCCAGCGCGGCCGCCGCACGGAACCCCGTGATGCCGCACCGGGTCGCGTCCGCCTGCAGCACATCCACGCAGCCGTCGACCAGCAGGTCGCGGAAGTCGGTCGGGACGTAGCCGTACTCGCCGGCCGCGACCCGGATCGGTGCGGGCATCCGGTCCCGGAGCAGGTGCAGGCCCTCCCGGTCGTCGCTGCTGACCGGCTCCTCGAACCAGGTGACGTCCGACTCGGCGAACCGCTCGGCGAGGTCCAGTGCCTGCTTGCGCGCGTAGGCGCCGTTCGCGTCCACGAAGAGCTCCGTGCGGGGGCCGACGGCCTCCCGGGCCAGCGCCACCCGGCGGACGTCGTCTTCGGGATGCGAACCCACCTTCATCTTGACCGCGCTCAACCCGTGCGCCGCCCAGGCGCCGAGCTGCTCCACGAGTTCGTCGTCGGTGTAGTCGGTGAAGCCGCCGCTGCCGTACGCCGGGACCGTGTCGTGGGCGCCCCCGAGGTACTGGGTGAGCGAGACCTGTGCGAGCCGGGCCGCCAGGTCGTGCACGGCGATGTCGACCACCGAGATCGCGCTCGCGCAGAGGCCGGGCCAGCCGGCGTTGCGGACGGCCCGGGCCATGGTCCAGAAGATCCGCTCGGTGTCACGCGCGTCCATCCCGGCGAGCACCGGGCACAGCAGCTCGCGCACGATCGCCAGGGCCGCGGGGGAGGTGTGCACGAAGCCGAGCCCCTCCTCGCCGCCTGCCTGCAGCCGGACGACGATGACGCCCGTGCTGTCCCAGGTGATCGTGCCGTCGCTCTCCGGCCGCTCCCGGCCGTCCGTCGCGGTGGGTACCACGTACGCCTCGGCGGCGATGGAGCGCAGCCGCGCCTCCGGGTCAGCCCTCATCGTCGTGCGTGTCGCGGTGCAGGGCGCCTTTGACCCGTTCCACCCCCTCCGTCACCAGAGACGTCGCCGAGTCCTTGATCGCTCCGAGGCCCTCCGGGTCGCCCTTCAGCAGCGCCTTGGCGGTGTTCAGGGCGAATTCGGCGGTGATGTGCGGCGGCAGCGGCGGGACGTTCCGGCTGGTGTGGGCGTCGATCAGCGTCACGCCGCGGTGGGCGAAGGCGGCATCCCAGGCCGCGGCAACGTCGTCGTCGCTCGTCACGGTGATGCCGTTGAACCCGAGCAGCCGTGCCCAGCCGGCGTAGTCGACGGACTCGACATCCTGGGAGGTGGACCAGACCGGGTTGGCGTCCTCCGTTCGCATCTCCCACGAGACCTGGGCGAGGTCGTCGTTGTGCAGCACCAGAATGATGAAGGTGGGATCGTCCCATCGCGAGAGGTACTTCTTGAGGGTGATGAGCTCGTTCATGCCGAGCATCTGGAACGCACCGTCGCCGATGGTGCAGACGACCGTCCGCTCGGGGTAGGCGAACTTCGCCGCTTCGGCGTAGGGCATGGCCGCGAGCATGCTGGCGAGCCGCCCGGAGAGGTCGCCGAGCATCCCGTCGTGCAGCCGGATGTAGTGGCCGTACCAGTCGGCGCTCGTTCCGGCATCGGCGGTGACGATGGCACCGGCGGGAAGACGGGTGTTCAGCTCCTGGTAGACCCGGCGCGGGTTCACCCCGTCGTCGTAGGTCTGCTCGGCCTGCGCCGCGAGCTCGTCGTCCCACTTCGCCATGTCGGCGGCGACCTTCTCCTGCCAGGAGAGGTCGACCTTCTGCGTGAGCAGCGGGATGAGGTGGTTCAGCGTCGTCTTGACGTCGGCCCAGATGCTCACCTCGGTCGGGTAGCGCATCCCGAGCTGCTCCGGCCGCAGGTCGACCTGCACGGCGCGTGCCTGCCCGGTGGCCGGCAGGAACTGGCCGTACGGATAGTTGGTGCCGAGCAGGACGAGCGTGTCGCAGTCCTTCATCTGGGTGTAGCTGGCGCGCGATCCGAGCAGGCCGAGCTGCTGCGTGTGGAACGGCACGTCGGAGGGCACCACCTGCTTGCCGCGGAGGCTGGTGATGATGCCGGCGCCCGCGAGTTCGGCCGCCTCCAGCACCTCCGCCGTCGCGCCGTTCGCGCCGTGGCCGACGAGGAAGGTGACGCGTTCGCCGGCATTGATGATCTCCGCGGCGGCCCGCAGCTGCTCCTCCGGCGGCGCCAGGGCGGTGGAGGGTGCCACGGCGCTCGACCGCGACTGCCACATCGCCGCTCCCGGCTCCACCATCTTCTCGCCCTGCACATCGTGCGGGAGGATGATGACGCAGGGCTGCAGGCGGGTGATCGCCGTGCGGAACGCGGTGTCGACCACGGCTTGGGCCTGGGCGGGCGAGACGATCGTCTGCACGTACGCCGCCACGTCGGAGAACGTGCGCTCGAGGTTGCTCTCCTGCTGGTTGAACGTGCCGAGCGAGTCGAGGCCCTGCTGGCCGACGATCGCCACCACCGGCTGGTTGTCCATCTTCGCGTCGTACAGGCCGTTGATCAGGTGGAAGCCCCCGGGGCTCGACGTGGCGATGCAGACGCCCACCTCGCCGGTGAACTTGGCGTGGGCGGTCGCCATGAAGGCGCAGATCTCCTCGTGCGTCGGCCGGATGTACTCCAGACCCTCGCCCGCGCGCTCCGCCTTTCCGAGCGCGCCGTCGAACTCCCCGATCCCGTCTCCCGGGAAGCCGAAGACCCGCCGCACGCCCCACTCCCGGATGCGCTCGATCACGAACTCGCTCACCGTCGCCATGCTGTCTCCTCTGTCGTCTTCGTCTTCTCGGTTACCCGCCATCCAACGCTCGCCCCGCCGGCGGTCAACGCCCCGCCCGCCCGAGCAGCCGGTCGGCGGCGCGGGCGGCGACAGCCATGATGGTGAGTGCCGGATTGGCGCTGCCCTGGGTGGGCAGCACGCTTCCGTCGGCGATCAGCAGGTTGGGGACGGCGAACGCTCGGCAGTCGGCGTCGACCACCGCTTCGCGTTCGTCCCGCCCCATCCGTGCGCCGCCGACCAGGTGGGCGTAGCGCTGCACGGTCATCGTCTCCTGGGCGCCCGCTGCCTCCAGGATGCGCTCCATGGTCGACTGCGCCGCCTTCGCGAGCGCACGGTCGTTGTCGCACTGCGTATACGAGAAGTGTGCGACGGGAAGCCCGTAGCGGTCGGTCTCGTCCGCCAGCGTGACCCGGTTGTCCGGCTGCGGCAGGAATTCGCACAGCGCCCCGAGGCACGCCCAGTGCACGTAGTCGCTCATGTACCGCCGCAGGTCGGCACCCCAGTGTCCCTGCGCCATCACGTGCTCCGCCCACGTGATCGGCAGCGGCGACACCGTCTGGATGGAGTACCCGCGCTTGTACGGCTTGCCCGGGTCGGTCTCATAGAAGTCTTCGGTGCTGACCTCGGGCGGCGGCGCCTTCCACATCCGGATCTCGTCGGGGAAGCGCCCGGCGGTCTGCGGCGCCCCCTGCACCATGAGGTACCGGCCGACTTGGTCGAAGTCGTTGCACAGCCCATCGGGGAAGCGGGCGGAGCGCGAGTTCAGGAGCAGCCGCGGGGTCTCGATCGAGTAGCCGGCGATGGCCACCGTGCGTGCACGCTGGAAGCGCGGGACGCCGTCTTTGACGTAGTGGACCCCGGTGGCGTGCCCTGTGCGCTGGTCGACCTCGACGGAGGTGACCATACTGTCCGCGCGGACTTCGGCCCCGTTGTCGAGCGCGTCCGGGATGTGCGTGATGAGCGGCGACGCCTTCGCGTTCACCTTGCAGCCCTGCAGGCAGAAGCCGCGGTAGATGCAGTGCGGCCGGTGCCCGAAGCGCCCGTTGGCGATGGCGACGGGTCCCACTTTCGCCGTGACCCCGGCCGCGAGGGCGCCGCGCAGGAACGTCTCGCCGTTGCCGGAGACGGGATGCGGACGGTGCGGGTACCGGTGCGGGTCGCCCCAGTGCCAGTCCTCGCCGGCCACCGGCAGCTCGTTCTCGATGTCGGAGTAGTACGGCGACAGGTCCTCGTAGGCGATGGGCCAGTCGGCGCCGACGCCGTCCACGGTGCGGGTGTGGAAGTCGCTGGGGTGGAATCGGGGAACGTAGCCGGCGTAGTGGACCATCGAACCGCCGACGCCGCGGCCCGAGTTGTTGGAGCCGAGCGGCACGGGGTCGCCGCCGCCGATCTGCCGAGGCTCCGTCCAGTACAGGTGGTGCGAGCCGGCCTCGTCGCTGACCCAGTCGCGCTCCGGCTCCCAGAACGGCCCGGCGTCGAAGGCGACCGCGCTCCAGCCCGCGCGGGCGAGCCGCTGCAGCAGGACGGAGCCGCCGGCGCCGCACCCCACGATGGCGATGTCGACCTCGTCCGTGTCGGCGAAGCGCCGCATCCGCTCGCGCAGCCTCGGCTCCGGATGTGCGCCGTCGGGCGTGAACAGCCACGCCGAGGCGTTCCGCTCTGCGACGTCGGCGCTCACGAGCGGCCCTCGCTGCCGGCGCGGTGCCCGGCCGACCCTGACCCCGGCATGTCTGCGGGATGCGCATCCGCCACCTCGAACGGGTCGAGGCGTCCGATGCCGAGGTTCTTGTACCCGCGCGGATATGCCGGACCGGCGAAGCCGATCTCGTCCCAGGCGCGGGGGTGGCTGTAGAAGGCGGTGCAGGCGTAGCGCGTCCACAGGCTCCAGACCTGACCGCGGTGGAACTCGTGCCAGTCCCCGTCGCCGGTGCGGATGGCCTCCAGGAGGGTATGGCGTTCGCGGCGGTCGCACTCGGCGAACGTCCGGCCATAGGCGGCCCGTGCGTCGGCGTCCAGCGCGGCGAGGGTGAGATGCCAGGCGTCCCCGTCGATGGGCATGCTGTCGTAGTGCCAGCCGTCGGTCTGGCTCTCGGCGAGTCGCGCATCCACCATCGCTGTGACGGGCACGCGGTCGTCGCCCTGCTGGTCGAGAAGCTCGTCGAACAGGGCGGTGGCGGCTGCCTGCTCGACGACGTCGAAGAAGCGGATGTCGGACGGGCGCCCGATCCGGGCCTGCACGACCGCCCGGGTCGCTTCGTCCCAGTGCTTCGCCTGGTCGAGCACCCGGAAGCCCGGGAACCGCTCGCTCACTTCTCGCGCCTCAGGATCGCGGCGAGCAGCCCCATCCCGCCGACCATGGTGACCAGCAGCGGCGCGAGGAGCGGTGGGCCCATCTCGAGGTTGTAGCGGAGGTTCCGCCAGCCTCCCGGCTTCTGCGCCACACCCCTGGCGTGCAGGTAGGTGCCCTGCAGTCCGTTGGCCACGATCGTGGCGGCGGCGATCGGCAGTAGTGTTTTTGCTGCCCGGCGGTTCAGCACCCCGGCCACGCCGGCGACCGCGCCGACGGGTCCAAGGGCCACCGGCGCCCACATCCACGGGTTGCCGAAGCTGGCCTTGTCGTGCTCGAAGTAGATCTCGGCGGCAGTGACCAGCGAACCGACCGCCGTCAGTCCGGAGAGGGACCGCTCGAATCGGCCCGTTTCCACGTTCCGGACGAGGTGGTCGATCCCATGGACTGCTCCGTGTTCCGCGCGCCGCACCGGACGTGCACTCCGCTTCCTTCGCACTGCCACCTCCATTAGTTGCGGTATCGCAAGCATTCCACGCACCGCACTTTCGAGGAAGGCGCTCGCAGCGCCCTCCCAGGCACCTCACTGCTCCTGTTCGCGGGCCGCCTCCCGGAAACGCTGCCGGGGCTCGGGGAAGGCGCTGACCGGAGCATCGTCGCGCGGGGTCAGGCCGTTGCCGACCCAGCCGAGGACCAGCCGCAGCCTGCGGCCCACGCTCGGCAGGGCGATCGCGTGGTAGACCTTGTCGACCGCCCACGCCGGGACTCCGCGAAGCGGCACACCGCGCAGCACTGCGGCCCCGCGCATTCCGCCGTAGCTGGCCAGCGTGCCCAGGGAGGTGTGCCGGTACTCGACGGGAGGTCGACCATCGATCGCACGTCGCAGGTTGCCGGCGAGCACCCGGGCCTGGCGGATCGCGTTCTGCGCGTTGGGCGGGTAGTACGCGGGCTGGTGCTGCGCCGTCAGGTCGGGCACCTGCGCGTCGTCGCCGAGCGCCCAGACGCCTTCCAGCGGCGTGCCGTCGTCGGCCACCGCCTGCAGGGTCGCGGCGCACTGGACGTGGCCTTTCTTGCCGCGCGGGACGTCCGTCCGGTCGAGCACCGGGTTGGGCGTGACGCCGGCGACCCAGACGATGGTGTCGGCCGGATGCGTCTCGCCGTTGTTCAGCACCACATCGCCGTTCTCGCACGAGGTCATCTCGGTGTTCACAAGGACCCGGATGCCGCGCCTGCGCAGCAGCCGAAGTGTCCAGGCGGAGAGCGCATCGGTGAGCTCGGCGGCGATGCGTCCGGCCGCCTCGACGAGCAGCCAGTTCATTCGCTCGCCGTCGAGGCGACGGTAGCGTTCGAGCTCGGCGGACGCGAGCCGCTGCAGCTCCGCGATCGCTTCGACGCCGGTGTAGCCGCCGCCGACGAACACGAACGTGAGGGCGCGCTGCCGTGCAGCCCGATCGGTGGTCGTCGCGGCGAAACGGATGCGCTCGAGCACGTGGTCGCGCAGGTACCCGGCCTCCTCGATGCTCGAAAAACCGATCGCGTTCTCGGCGAGACCCGGTATCGGCAGCGTCTTCGTCACCGCCCCGACCGCGAACACGACGTGGTCGTAGCCGAGGGCGCGCTCCGTGCCGTCCAGCGTCCGGACGACGGCGACCTTGGCACCCGTGTCCACCGACTCCAGCGATCCCGCGATCAGGTCGACCTGCTTCAGCGGGCGGCGCAGCGGCACCACGCTGTCCCGCGCCTGCGTCTCGCCACCGGCCACTTCGGGGAGCAGCGGTTTGTAGGTGAGGTACGGCTGCGGGTCCACCACGGTAACCCGCAGGCGGTGTGCGGCCGCATCCCTTCGCAGGGCGCGCGCGAGGGTGAACCCGGCGAACCCCGCTCCGAGGATGAGGATGTGCGATTCGGCCATGGGTCACTCCTTCGCGATCAGGATCCGGTCCTGGGTGGTCCCGACATCCCCGGACAGCAGATGGAACGCGCTGCGAACCAGCGCGAAGTGGCTGTACGCCTGTGGCATGTTGCCGAGCTGGCGGGCGGTGTGCGGGTCCCACTCCTCGCTCAGCAGTCCGACATCGTTCCGGAGGGTCAGCAGGCGGTCGAACAGCTCCTCCGCCTCGTCCCGCCGCCCGGCGCCGAGGAGCGCATCCACGAGCCAGAAGGAGCAGGCGAGGAAGACGCCTTCGCCGCCCGGCAGCCCATCGTCACTGGCCTGGGGGCGGTAGCGGAGGACGAACCCCTCCTCGGTGAGCTCCCGCTGGATGGCTTCGATGGTGCCGACCACCCGCGGATCGTCCGGCGGGAGGAAACCCACGCGCGGGATCAGCAGCAGCGACGCATCCAGGTCCCTCGAGCCGTACGCCTGCACGAAGGTATTGCGCTTGGCGTCGAACCCGTTGGCGAGGATGTCGCGGCGGATCTCGGCCCGCAGTCGCTCCCAACGGCGAATCGGCCCGGGCAGGCCGAACTGCTGCGCGCCGTCGATCATGCGGTCGACGGCCACCCAGCACATGACCTTGGAGTGCGTGAAGTGCCTGCGCGGGCCGCGCATCTCCCACAGGCCGTTGTCCGGTTCGTGCCAGCGGCCGGCGAGGTGGTCGATGAGGGCGAGCTGCACGTTCCAGGCGTCGTCGCCGGAACCGATCGTCGTCCGGGTCAGGGCGAGCCCGTCGAGGACCTCGCCCCAGACATCCAGTTGGAGCTGCTCGGACGCGGCGTTCCCGACGCGGACAGGGGTGGAGTCGTCGTAGCCGCCGAGCCAGTCGAGCGTCTCCTCCGGCAGTCGGCGGCGGCCGTCGAGGCCGTACATGATGCGCAGGTCGGCCGGGTCGCCCGCGACTGCCCGCACCAGCCAGTCACGCCACGAGGCGGCCTCGTCCGTGTAGCCGGCCGTGATCATCGACTGCAGGGCGAGGGTCGCATCCCGCAGCCAGCAGAACCGGTAGTCCCAGTTGCGCGGGCCGCCCGGTTGCTCCGGGAGGGAGGTGGTCGGCGCCGCAACGATGCCGCCGGTCGGCAGGTAGGTGAGCGCCTTCAGAGTGATGAGTGAGCGCTGGATGGCGTCGGTGTGCGGACCGTAGGCGGTGCTCTGGCTGCTCCACCGGGACCAGAACAGCTCCGTCGCCGCCAGGGCCTCCTCCGGGTCGGCGGGCGTCGGCTCCCCCTCGTGGCTCGGATACCAGGTGAGGACGAACGCGACCCGGTCGCCCGGCTCGACCGTGAACTCGGCGACGGTGCGCAGGTCGCGGCCGGCGAGCGGCACATCCGAGGTGATGAGCACGGCATCCGGGCCCGCGACTGCGCGGACACCCCCGTCGGTCTTCGTCACCCAGGGCACCACGTGTCCGTAGTCGAAGCGGACGATGAGCTCGGCCTGCATCGGCACGGATCCCGAGATGCCCTCCACGATCCGCACCAGGTCCGCCGCCCGGTCGCGTACCGGCATGAAGTCGGTCACCCGGACATGTCCGTCCGCCGTCTCCCACTCGGTCTCCAGGATGAGCGTGTCGTCGCGGTAACGCCGCCGCGTGCAGCGGCCGGCGCCCGCGGGCGCCACCCGCCATCGGCCCGCCGCCTCCGTGTCGAGCAGTGCCGCGAAGCAGGCGGGGGAGTCGAAGCGCGGCAGGCACAACCAGTCGACCGAGCCGTCGGCCGAGACCATGGCGGCGGTGTGCAGGTCGCCGATCAGGGCATAGTCCTCGATCCGGGTGGCCGTCACAGTCCCACGCTGCCGTGCATGATGCCGCCGTCCACGAACACCGTGGTGGCCGTCATGTACTTCGCCGCATCCGAGACGACGAAGGCAACGACATCGCCGATCTCAGCGGGGTCCGCGACTTTCCGCAGCGGGATGCTGTTCTCCAGCTTCTGCCGCAGCGAGTCGTCCTTCATGGTCTCCGCGTTGATGGGAGTGTTCACCGCACCGGGCGCGACGCTCACCACGCGGACTCCTTGCGGCCCCAGCTCGACACCGGCCGTGCGCGTGAGCATCCGCATCCCGCCCTTCGACACGCAGTAGCTGAGGTTGCCGGGCATCGGCCAGTCCTCGTGCACCGACGAGACGTTGACGACGACACCGCCGTCGCCCTGCTCGATGAAACGCTTCGCCGCGCGCTGGGTACCGAAGACGGCGCTCTTCAGGTTGATCGCCATGACTTCGTCGAAGGTCTTCTCGTCCAGCTCCAGGATGCCGTGGCGCTTTTCGATACCGGCATTGTTCACGAAGGCGTCGAGCCTGCCGAACTCGTCGACGGCGGCCGAGATCAGCTTGTCGATGCCGGCCGGGCTCGAGACGTCGGCCTCGACGCCGAGCGCTCGGCCGCCCGCGGCCGTGATTTCCTTCACCAGGTCGGCCGCGTCCTCGGGCTGCGAGACGTAGTCGATGACGACGGCAGCACCGGCTGCCGCAAGCGAGCGGACGATCGCCGCGCCGATTCCCGTGTTGCCGCCGGTGACGACGACGCTCTTCTTGGTCAGGTCCACGAATCCTCCTCTGGATCACCGCCCATTGAACGCTGCCATTGCGCAATTGCAATCATCTGTGCGAAGGCTCGCAGGGACGCCGGCGCCGCTTCCCGGCCCTTGTACGCGGTGTCGAGCATCCCCGGAGGCCGTGGACGACGTGGCGAGCCACAGCGGGCGCGGAGGCCGTACTGTGAATGTGGGCCAGACCCGTTTCAGCGAAGAATGAGGAGTGCCATGAGCTACGCCGTGACCAATCCCGCCACCGGCGAGACGGTCAAGACCTTCGACACCATCAGCGACGCCGGTCTGCAGGCCGCGATCGCCGCAGCGGACGACACGTTCCGGACGTGGTCCCGCTCGACCACCGGGCAGGAGCGCGCCGCGCTCATCCGCCGCGTCGGCGAACTGCACGTGGAGCGCCGCCAGGAACTCGCGGACATCATCGTGCTCGAGATGGGCAAGCCGGTCGAGCAGGCGCTCGCCGAGGTGGACTTCGCCGGTGCCATCTACGAGTACTACGCCGACCACGCGGACGAGTTCCTGAAAGACGAGCCGATCCGGCTGCTCGACGGTGACGGCTCGGCCGTCATCCGCCGCTCCGCACTCGGTGTGCTGCTCGGCATCATGCCGTGGAACTTCCCGTACTACCAGGTTGCCCGGTTCGCCGGCCCGAACCTGGTGATCGGCAACACCATCCTGCTCAAGCACGCCGAGCAGTGCCCGGAGTCGGCCGCCGCGATCCAGCAGATCTTCCTCGACGCGGGCTTCCCCGAGGGCGCGTACATCAACATCTACGCCAGCCACCCGCAGATCGAGACGGTGATCGCCGACCCCCGCGTGCAGGGCGTCTCGCTCACCGGCTCGGAGCGCGCCGGCGCCAAGGTCGCCGAGATCGCCGGACGCAACCTCAAGAAGGTCGTGCTCGAGCTCGGGGGCTCGGATCCGTTCATCCTGCTCTCCACCGACGACCTGGATGCGGCCGTGCAGAACGCGGTGGACGCGCGCCTCGACAACAGCGGCCAGTCCTGCAACGCCGCCAAGCGGTTCGTCGTCATCGACGAGCTCTACCCGTCGTTCCTCGAGAAGTTCACCGCCAAGCTGGCCGAGGTGGAGGCGAGCGACCCGACCAGTGACGGGTCGGCGCTCGGCCCGCTCTCGTCGCTGAAGGCTGCGGAGAACCTCGACGAGCAGGTGAAGCGCGCGGTGGAGAACGGTGCCACCCTGGTCCGAGGCGGCGGCCGCAACGGTGCGTTCTTCGAGACCACCGTGCTGACCGATGTGGCCCCCGAGAACCCGGCATCGCAGGAGGAGTTCTTCGGACCGGTCGCGCAGGTCTTCCGCGCGAAGGACGAGGAGGACGCCGTCCGCATCGCCAACGACACCCCGTTCGGGCTCGGCTCCTACCTCTACACGACGGACAAGGAGCAGGCGGAGCGCGTCGCGAACCGCATCGAGGCGGGCATGGTCTTCGTCAACGTGGTCCTCGCCGACGGCGCGGAGCTGCCGTTCGGCGGCGTGAAGCGGTCCGGCTCGGGTCGCGAGCTCGGCCGATTCGGCGCCGACGAGTTCGTCAACAAGAAGCTCATCCGGGTCGGCAACGACTGGTAAGCCGCGCGCCGATCAACGCAGGGGTCCGCGGCCGATCCGGCCGCGGACTCCTGCGTTCCGGTACGGCTCTGGGCTACGGTGATCGTGGAGGTGCTCGGTGGGATACATGATGTACGACAGCAGCACGCAGATCTCGTTCGAGGACCGCGTCCTCGCTCACCTCGAGGTCGTGATCGTCTCGAAGCTCCGGCGCAAGGAGTCGTTCGCCCTCAGCTGGCGGGAGGCGCCGGAGAACGGGGACGGGCGCACCACCATCTGGATCGACCCGTCCATCCCGCTGCGGTTCCGCTACAGCGGGTCGCGGCCGCCCGGGCTCGACCGCGACTGGGTGGAGCGCCTCGCGGCCGCCGCCGCGAGCTCCAGCGGACTGATCGCCGTCGACGAGGACGGCCAGCAGGTCACCGGCTCCACTCACGAGCGCGGGATGTAGCCGCCGGCGTTCGCTCACTCCTCCAGCTGCTGGAGGGCATGCTGGGCCAGTGCGGCCATCCGCGGGTTGTCGTCGGATGCCGTCGCCAGAGCAGAGGCCATCGCCACCGCCCAGCCGCGGGCGCGCCGCCAGGTGGCGGCGTCGGGTCGGCTTCGCAGCGACCGCCGGAAGCGTCCTCGCGCGTCCCCGTCGAACGTCAGCCACGCGGTGGCCAGGTCGGTCGCCGGGTCGCCGGACGTCACATCCCCGAAGTCGAGCACAGCTGCGAGAGAGCGGTCGGGCCCGAGCAGCAGGTTGCCCGGGTGCAGGTCGCCGTGCAGGAGGATCGGCGGCCCGTCCCAGACCGGAGCGTCGAGGGCTCGCCGCCAGGCCTCCTCGAGGTGGGCCACCTCCATCCTCCCGGACAGCGAGCGCAGCCGGGTGCGTACGACCTCGTGCCGCGCCGCCAGCGGGACGCCGCGGACCGGGTTGCGCGGCGCCTCCGGCGCGGGGACAGCCAGCTCGCCGACGAACCGTGCGAGCGGCTCGGCCAGTCCGGCACGCGCGTCCGCATCGACCGAGGCGCCGTCGGTCCCCTCGAACCACTCGACAATGCTCCACGGCCAGGGGAAGGTCGCTGAGGGCACTCCCAGCCGGATGGGCACCGGCACGGGTGTGCTGACCCGCGCGGCGATGTTCGGCAGCATGCGCTGCTCGTGCTCGATGAGGTGAGCGGCGACCTCCCGGCGCGGGACGCGGACCGCGAGGTGTTCGCCCAGTCGGTAGAGCTGGTTGTCCCAACCGTCGGTCACCAACTGCAGGTCGGCGCGGAGGTCGGGATGCTGCTCCGCGATGAGGCGGTCGACGAGCGCAACGTCGGTGCGGATGTCGGCGGCAGGTGTGTCGCTCACCGCTCGAACGTAGCAGAATGAGCGGGGTGGGGACCGGCGGCGCAGAATCAGTGCGTCAGACGCCCCAACGCGCAATAGTGTTGCAGCCAGGGCCAAACGGGTGCTCGTTCTGTGTGAAAGCATGTCCGTCGGAGGTTCCATGTCCCAGAAGCCCGCACCGCTCCACGACCGCATGCACGCAGTCACGCCCGAAACCCGGGAACTCGTCGACCTCGTGCTCGACTACTCGCGCCGCCGCATCCTGAGCGAAGACACGCCGCTCGACAAGCCGCTGCCGGAGTTCGAACTGCGCCGGCTCGCCGGCCAGACCGTCTCCGAGACGGGTATCGGGGCCGAGCGCGCCCTCGCCCTGTTCGAGCACGTGCTCGCGCCCGCGTGCATCACCACCGACCACCCGCGCTACCTGTCGTTCATCCCGACCGCGCCGACGAAAGCGGCGACCGCGTTCGACCTGGTCGTCTCGGCGAGCGCCGTCTACGGCGGCTCGTGGCTGGAGGGCTCCGGGGCGGTGTACGCCGAGAACCAGGTGCTCTCCTGGCTGGCCGCCGAGTTCGGCCTGCCGCCGACCGCCGGGGGCGTCTTCGTCCAGGGCGGGACGCTCGGAAACCTGTCCGCGCTGGTCGCCGCGCGCGACGCGGCCCGGACCGAGCGCGGCAATCCGTCCGGCCGCTGGGTGATCGTCTGCAGCGCGGAGGCGCACTCCTCGATCTCGTCGGCAGCCCGGGTGATGGATGTGGACGTCGTCGCCGTCTCGCCGGGCGAATCCGGCGTCCTGACCGGAGAGGCGGTGCGACCCGCGCTCGAGGAGTACGGCGATGCGGTGTTCGCGGTGGTCGCGACCGGCGGCTCCACCAACTTCGGCGTCGTCGACGACATCGCGTCCGTCGCCGCGCTGAAATCGGACTTCTCCTTCTGGCTGCACGTCGACGGCGCGTACGGACTCGCCGGAATGCTGTCGCCGCTCGCGCGGCACCGGTTCGCCGGGGTGGAGCAGGCCGACTCCGTGATCGTGGACCCGCACAAGTGGCTGTTCGCGCCGTTCGACGCCTGCGCCCTGATCTACCGGGACCCGGAGGCGGGCCGGCGCGCACATACCCAGCACGCCGAGTACCTGGACACCCTGACGGAGAACAACGAGTGGAGCCCGTCGGACTACGCGGCGCACCTCACCCGGCGGGCGCGGGGGCTGCCGTTCTGGTTCTCGCTCGCCACGCACGGTGCGGCCGCCTATCGTGACGCGGTCAGCGCATCCATTCGGCTGGCGGAGCAGATCGCCGACGAGATCGAGCGCCGCGACGGGTTCCGGCTGGTGCGCCGGCCGCAGCTGTCCGTCGTGGTCTTCGAGCGTGAGGGCTGGAGCAAGGAGGACTACGCGGTGTGGTCCGCACGCCTGCTGGAGGAGCAGCGCGCCTTCGTGACGCCGAGCTCGCACGCGGGACGCCCGAACACGCGGTTCGCCGTCCTCAATCCGCTCACCACGTTCGACGACCTGGCGGGCATCCTCGACACCATGGAGTGACCCGGGCGCGAAGAGCCCGCATGCAGAAGACCCCGTGCCGCAGGGCACGGGGTCTTCTGTTTTCCGAGAGGAAGGGTGTCAGACGATGTCGTCCGACTCGCCCGACCGGCGCGTGATCCGCTCGCCCGTCGCAGGATCGACGGCCGTGCGGGTGGTGGCGACGGAGGTGCGACGCCGGGTGATCAGCACGATCCCGATGATGATGCCGATGACGCCGGCCACCATCAGGATGTACCCCACCAGGTGCAGGTCGATCCAGCTGACCTGGATGTTGAGGGCGAACGCGAGGATCGCGCCCACCACGACGAGGAAGATCCCTGCGCCGAGACTCATGGGTGGCTCCGGCCTAGACTCGCCGGCTCCCCGTGAGCAGCCGCACCAGCCAAACGATCACGGCCAGCACGAGCAGGATGATTCCAACCCAGAGGAGGAAGTTCAGTGAGGAAACGAACCCACCGGTGAGCAGCAGGATGATCGCGATGATCGCGACAACAATGAGCAGGATGTTCATGGAGAAGTGTCCTTTCCTAGACGCGCTCCACTGAACAACTACTTCAATTGCCTAGCAATCCCCTTGACTTCAGGTGTGTTTCGTCCTAGCGACGCGTTCCGCTGCGATCCGGTCGACGGTCTCACGCATCCTGGTGAGGAATCGGGTGACCGTTTCCGCCTCGTCAGCACTCAGTTCGGCCGTGGCCGCCGCGATCTGCTCCTGTGCGGCCGCGAGCAGCGGCCCGGTCTCGCCGAGGGCAGCGCGGGTGGGGAGCAACTCCACCGACCGCTTGTCGATGCGGCTCGGTCGGCGCTCGACGAAGCCGTCGCGGACCAACCGGTCGATCAGCAGCGTCGTGGATGCGCTCGAGACGCCGAGGTAGGCGCTGATGTCCTTGGCAAAGGTCGGACGCGCCAGGGCCGTGTTGTCGAGGATGAGACGGAGCGCGAGCAGGTCGTTCTCCCCGATGCCCATGGCGGACCCCGTGCGGCGACGCATCGCCGCCTCCGCCGCACGATAGACCTGGAGCGCCTCCAGAACACCCGTGTCGGGGGGAGTCGCTTCCGGTTCGTGCTTCACCCTCCCCAGTGACCCCCTCGAACGCCCCGGATGCAACGGGGGTGGACCTTACTGTCGGCGGATTCACGGACACGGGTTCGGCGCGTATGCTCGCGCGGTGGACGAACGAGTGCTCCTCGAGCGATACGAGTTGCACGACCGATTGGGTCGTGGCGGGATGGCGACGGTGTTCCGTGCGCGCGACCTTCGCCTGGACCGCGAGGTCGCCGTGAAGGTGTTCCCGTCGGGGACGGCGGTGGACGACGCCCGTCGCCGCATCGAGGCCACCATGCTGGCCCGGCTGAGCCACCCGCACCTGGTGGCCCTCCACGACGCGCACCTCGCCGCGGACGGCGACTCCACCCCGACCTTCCTGGTGATGGAGCTGGTGGACGGCGAGGACCTCCGCAGCAGGCTGGAGCGCGGGCCGCTCCCCGAGGAGGAGGCGGTCGAGGTTGCGGCCGCGATCGCGGAGGCGCTCGTCGTCGTGCACGAGGCGGGCATGGTGCACCGGGACCTCAAGCCGGGCAACATCCTGTTCGCCGACTCCAGCGTGCCCGGGGCCCGTCCGGTCGTGAAGCTCGCCGACTTCGGCATCGCTCACCTTGTCGGGTCGGAGCGGATCACGACCATCGGCACAGTGATCGGCACCGCCGGCTACCTCAGCCCCGAGCAGGTCTTCGGCGGAGAGCCGGGGCCTGCGGCGGACATCTACTCGCTCGGGCTGGTGCTGCTGGAGGCGCTGACCGGGGTGCGCGAATACCCGGGCAGCCCGGTCGAGGCTGTGGCGGCGCGAGCGGCGCGCGACCCGCGCATCCCCGCATCCCTTCCGGAGGACTGGCGCGGTCTCATCGGTGCGATGACGGCTCGCGAGCCCGGGCTGCGGCCGACCGCGGTGGAGGTCGCCGTGATGGCTCGGGAGCTGGCCCCGCAGCTGGTGGGCTGGGTGCCCGACCCGGCCGAGGCCATCGTCCCCTCCGCTTTGCAGCCGACGATGCCGCTGTCGGCGGCGGATGCGGCCATGATCGGCGGGGAAGCGGAACAGGCCGCGCCGACGCGCGTCCTGCCTGCCGCATCCCGACGTGTGCCGCCGCGGCTGCGGAAGCTGACCCGCCGGCGGGGCGTCGTCGCGGGCGGCGTTGCGGCGGGCGCCGCCCTGGTGGTCGTCTCCACGCTCGCGCTCGGCAGCATGATGGCACCGGCCGAGGAGCCGCAGACCGTTCCCACCACTCCGCGACCGACCCCGAGCGTGCAGGCGCCGCCCGCCACCGTGGCCCCTGCCGTGACGCCTACGACGGTGCAGCCGGCCCCGACCGTCCCGGAGCAGCCCGCGCAGCAGGCGCCTGCGAAGCCGGACCCGAAGCCCAAGCCGGGTCCGGGCAAGGGCCCGGGCGGCGGTCCGGACAAGGGCCACGGGAAGGGCTGACGCACATCCCTCCGGCCCATCCGGCCGACCCGCTTCCGCACCCGCCCGTCCGCCGGTACTGTCCGGGATATGCCCGAGCAACCGAGGACCGCCGCGATCGTCGTGAACCCGGTGAAGGTGGATGAGCCGGCGCTGCGCGCGGCGCTCGCCGAAGCCGAGAAGCGGTGGGGATGGGCGGAGACGCTCTGGCTGGAGACGACCGAGAACGACCCGGGAACCGGCCAGGCCACGGAGGCTCTGGAGCGCGGCGTCGATGTCGTGATCGCGGCCGGCGGCGACGGCACGGTGCGCACGGTCGCCGAGACGCTCCGCGGCACCGGGGTGCCGATCGCGCTGCTGCCCTCCGGGACCGGCAACCTGCTCGCCCGCAACCTCGACCTGACCCTCGACGACGTCGTGAACGCCCTCGACTCCGCCTTCGACGGCGGCGATCGGAAGATCGACATGGGCGTCGTCGAGCTCCGAGAGGGCACCGACCCCATCCGTCGGCACGCGTACCTGGTGATGGCGGGGGTCGGGATCGACGCCCGCATGATCGCTGCGACCGACGACGACCTGAAGGCGCGGCACGGCTGGCTCGCCTACGTGAAGGCGATGGGCAAGGTGCTCCGCGACAAGAACGAGCTCCGCATCCGCTACCAGCTCGACAAGGGCACCCGGCACTCGGCGCGTGCCCACACCGTCCTGATCGGAAACTGCGGGTCGCTGCCCGCCAACGTCCTACTGCTCCCGGACGCGGCGGTCGACGACGGCGAGTTCGACATCGTCGTCCTGCGGCCCGAGGGTTTCGTCGGCTGGGTGCAGATCGCCGTCAAGATCTTCTGGGAGAACGGCGTCCTCCGGCGGACCACCGTCGGCCGGCGCCTGATGGGCGCCGACCGTGAGGTGCGGGCGATGAACTATTTCAAAGGCAGCGAGTTCATCATGCGGCTGAGCCGACCGGAAGAGGTGGAACTGGACGGCGACCTGTTCGGTCGCGCGTCCGCGCTCCGGACGTGGGTCGACCCGTCCAGCCTCACCGTGAAGGTGCCGCGCGCGGCCGAGTGACGTCGGCTGCGGCCTCCGTGGCGGTCAGGCGCTCGCCAGCAGCTCCAGCGTGTCGACGACGCGGTTGGAGAAGCCCCACTCGTTGTCGTACCAGGCCACGACCTTGATGTGCCGTCCGTCGACGCGGGTGAGTGCGGCGTCGAAGATGGACGAGGCCGGCTGCCCGGTGATGTCACTGGAGACGAGCGGCTCGTCCGCGTAGTCCAGGATGCCGCGCAGCGGGCCGTCCGCGGCCGCGCGGTACGCGGCGAGCACCTCGTCCCTGGTCACGTCACGCGCAACCGTCGTGTTGAGTTCCACGATGGAGCCGACCGGAACGGGGACGCGGATGGAGTCACCCGACAGCTTGCCGTCCAGCTGCGGCAGCACCAGCCCGATGGCCTTCGCCGCGCCGGTCGTCGTCGGAACGATGTTCACCGCGGCCGCGCGGGCACGGCGGAGGTCGCGGTGCGGGCCGTCCTGCAGGTTCTGCTCCTGCGTGTAGGCGTGCACGGTCGTCATGAAGCCGTGCTCGATGCCGGCCAGGTCGTCGAGGACCTTGGCGAGCGGAGCCAGCGCGTTCGTCGTGCAGGACGCATTGGAGACGATGACGTGGCGCTCCGGGTCGAAGGCGTCGGTGTTGACGCCGTACGCGAGGGTCACGTCCGCGCCGTCGGCGGGCGCGCTCACCAGGACGCGCTTGGCGCCTGCGGCGAGGTGGGCGCGGGAGGCCTCCGCGGAGGTGAATCGTCCGGTGGACTCGAGCACCACATCCACCCCCAGCTCGGACCAGGGGAGGGCGGCCGGCTCGCGCTCGGCCAGCACGCGGATGCGCTGGCCGTCGACGACCAAAGCGTCGCCGTCGACCTCGACGGTGCGGCCGAGGCGGCCGAGGGAGCTGTCGTACTTCAGCAGGTGCGCGAGCGTCGCAGGTGCGGTCAGGTCGTTGATGGCGACGACCTCGAGGTCGGAGTCGCGCTCGAGCAGGGCGCGGAGGGTGTTGCGGCCGATGCGGCCGAAGCCGTTGATGGCGATGCGGGTCATGGGGTTCCTTTCGTGTGCCGCATCCATGCTCCGTGGGTCCCGCCCGCCTCGCCAGAGGCGCGAACGCCACGGCACGAAAGTATCTCGCCAGACATCACGCCACACCTCGCAAGCATCCCGCCACCGTCCCGCCCACCGGGCGTCGAGTCGCGAGTGGATGTCGCTTCGGGCGCCGAGTTGCGACATCATGTCGCAACTCGGCAGAAGAGGCGGGCGGGAGAGGTCGCGTCAGGCGGAGAACGTGCGCCGGTACTCGGTGGGCGACGTCCCGAGGATGCGCTGGAAGTGCAGGCGCAGGTTCGCACCGGTCCCCAGCCCCACCCGGGCAGCGATCTGCTCCACGCCCAGGTCCGTGCGCTCCAGCAGCTCGCGCGCCACGTCGACGCGGGCGCGCAGCACCCACTGCATCGGGGTGTAGCCGGTGTCCTCGACGAATCGTCTCGAGAACGTCCGTGCGGAGACGTTGGCGTTGCGGGCGAGCTCCTCCAGCGTCAGCTGCTCGGAGAGGTGGGCGAGCGCCCAGTCGCGGGTGCCGGCGAAGAGGTCGCCCAGCGGCTCCGGCACGCTGCGCGGCACGTACTGCGCCTGCCCGCCGCTCCGGTACGGGGCCGCCACCAGTCGCCGGGCCACCCGGTTCGACAGGCCGACGCCGTGGTCCCGGCGGACCAGGTGCAGGCAGAGGTCGATGCCCGAGGCTGCACCCGCCGAGGTGAGAATGTCGCCCTCGTCGACGAAGAGCACGTTCTCGTCCACCCGGACGAGTGGATGCCGCTCCGCCAGCGCCCGCGTGTAGTGCCAGTGGGTGGTGGCCCGCTTGCCGTCGAGCAGGCCGGTCGCCGCCAGGGCGAACGCGCCGGTCGAGATGGCGGCCAGCCGGGCACCGCGCTCATGCGCCGCCAGCAGCGCGCCCACGACGGCGGCGGGCGGGTCGGCCGAGCCGGGGTTGCGGTACCCGGGGACGAACACCGTATCGGCCTGCGCAAGCGCCTCCAGGCCCTCGGCCACGTGGTACGACAGGCCGTCGCCGCCCGTGACGAGTCCGGGCCCCGCCCCGCACACCCGCACCTCGTACGGCATGCTCGGCCGGTGTGAGAACACCTGCGCCGGGATGCCGACGTCGAGCGGCTTCGCGCCCTCCAGCACCAGCACGGCGACGCGGTGGGATGCGGTCATGACCGGGCGGAGACGATCTGCAGCAGGGCGGCGCGCAGCGCGGCCGGGTCGGCGACGTCGGGGAAGACCTCGTCCTCGAGACCCCGCACCCCCGCGAAGGCGATGCGGCCCTCATCGGTGATCGCGAGGACGTGCCGCCTGCGATCGACCGGGTCCGGCGTCCGGGTGACGAGTCCCTCCCGCACCAGCCGGTCGACGGTCCGTGACATCGTCTGCGGTTCGACCTGGGCCATCCTCGCCAGGTCCGACTGCGAGTCGAAGCCGAGTTCGAGCAGGTGCAGCACGATCAGGCCGGCGTGGGTGAGGCCGCGCTGCTCCAGCGCCTCGGCCCACGCGCGCTCGACGGTACGGGATGCGGCCCCGAGCAGCCGGCCGAGCGGCCAGTTCTCGGGGCGGTGCTCCTCCGCCTCCGCCGCGCGCGTGTCCATACCCTCATCGTACGGAGGGAAAGCCGGATGCGGCGCTCGAGGCGCCGCACGGACGGCTCAGTCGGTGCCGGAGTCGAACGCGGCGCCCTCGGAGCTGAGGTCGATCTCGCGCGACAGCTCCTCGTCGACGGGCTCGACGCCCTCCAGGATCGCGCGAGCGCGTCCCGACTCCAGCTCGCCGACGAGTTCGCCCGTCGGGCCGCCGATGAGCCCGGACGCCGCGTACTGCTCCAGGCGCGAGCGGGAGTCGGCGATGTCGAGGTTCCGCATCGTCAGCTGCCCGATGCGGTCGCCTGGGCCGAACGCGGAGTTGCCGACCCGCTCCATCGACAGCTTCTCGGGGTGGTAGCTGAGCGCCGGACCCGAGGTGTCGAGGATCGTGTAGTCGTCGCCGCGTCGCAGACGGAGGGTGACCTCGCCGGTGATCGCGGAGCCGACCCAGCGCTGCAGGGACTCGCGCAGCATCAGCGACTGCGGGTCCAGCCAGCGGCCCTCGTACATCAGGCGGCCGAGGCGGCGACCCTCGTTGTGGTAGTTGGCGACCGTGTCCTCGTTGTGGATCGCGTTCAGCAGGCGCTCGTAGACGATGTGCAGCAGCGCCATGCCCGGCGCCTCGTAGATGCCGCGGCTCTTCGCCTCGATGATGCGGTTCTCGATCTGGTCGGAGGCGCCCAGACCGTGCCGGCCGCCGATCGCGTTCGCCTCCAGCACCAGCTCCACCGGGTCGTCGAACTCGACGCCGTTGATGGCGACGGGTCGACCGGCCTCGAAGCGGAGGGACACGGTCTCCGGAGTGACGTCCACGTCGTCGCGCCAGGCGGCGACGCCCATGATCGGGTCGACGATGTCGAGCCCGGCATCCAACTCCTCCAGGCGCTTCGCCTCGTGGGTCGCGCCCCAGATGTTGGCGTCCGTCGAGTACGCCTTCTCGGTCGCGTCGCGGTACGGGAAGCCGCGCGCGACGAGCCACTCGCTCATCTCTTTGCGGCCGCCCAGCTCCTCCACGAAAGCGGAGTCGAGCCACGGCTTGTAGATGCGCAGGCGCGGGTTGGCGATGAGGCCGTAGCGGTAGAACCGCTCGATGTCGTTGCCCTTGTAGGTGGACCCGTCGCCCCAGATCTCGACGCCGTCGTCCATCATGGCGCGCACCAGCAGGACGCCGGTGACCGCGCGGCCCAGGGGCGTCGTGTTGAAGTAGGTCTTGCCGCCCGAGCGGATGTGGAACGCGCCGCACTGCAGGGCGATCAGGCCCTCTTCGACGAGCGCACGCTTCGCATCCACCAGCCGGGCGATCTCGGCGCCGTACTCCTTGGCGCGACCGGGGACGGCCGCGATGTCCGGCTCGTCGTACTGCCCGATGTCGGCGGTGTAGGTGCAGGGCACCGCGCCCTTCTCGCGCATCCACGCGACCGCGCAGGAGGTGTCGAGCCCTCCCGAGAACGCGATACCGACTCGCTCACCGACGGGCAGACTGCTCAGAACCTTGGACACGCGCTCCAGCTTACTGGCGCCCAGTACCGCTCGCATTCGTGCCGAATGTGCGGTATCCGCAGGCAGAATCGATATTCGCCGCGAATGTAGACGCGCACTCGCATCACGTACCGGCTTCGCGCACGAAGAGGTCGCACTCCGTGTTGTAGTAGCGGTCGGTCAGGCCTTCATACCTCATCCCGATTCGCTCGCACACCCGCTGCGAGGCGGTGTTATCGGTCCGGGTCACGGCGACCACCTTCGGCAGCCCCGCGCCGAAGGCGCGCTCCAGGACCGCCGATGCAGCTTCTGTCGCGTAGCCGTTACCCCAGGCGTCCGGGTGAAAGTGCCAGCCGATCTCGGTGTCCCCGGAGGGCTCGAGCGGCTCGGTAGTTCCCGACGCGGGAATGGACTTGAGCAGGATCGTGCCCACGGGTCTTTCGGCCTCGCGGGGAACCACGACCCAGAAGCCGTGCACCGGGTGCTCGAAGCCACCGAGGCGTTGGACGAGAGCGAGTGCATCCGCCCGGTCGGTCATCACCCGGGGAGTTCGGCCCACGTACCGTTGCACCTCCCACCGCGAGTAGAGGTCGAAGGCGAAGTCCGCGTCGGCGAGCGACCAGGGGCGAAGGTCGAGCCGGTCGGTCGCGAGAGTCTTCACCCGGTCACCCTACTCAGGGCGATGTCGATGGGGCGAAATGCTGGTGCCTCCGCCCGGGGGCGGAGGCACCAGCACTCATTCGAAGGCGCCGGCAGATTGGGGGTTGCCGACTCCAGCAACCTAGCGGCAATTGAAACAACAATCTAGAGGAACAATTTCGAGCCCGAATGTGGTGTGCGAATCGCGAACGCGCGGCTACATTGGACCCCGCAGACGCACCGACTCGTGTCTCCCGTATCCCGAAACGTGGCGAGCCGGTGCAATTGGAGATGACCGTGCCCATTCCCGACCCCATCGACGGTCCGACTCCGCGCCGGCTCATCCGCGACCGAGCCTACGACGCCATCCGGGAGGCGATCCTCAGCGGTGAACTGCGACCCGGTGAGCGCCTCGACGACACGGAGCTGCAGAACTGGCTCGGCATCTCCCGGACGCCGATCCGGCAGGCCCTCTACGCGCTCACCCTCGAAGGGTTCATCGAGACAGCACCCCAGGCGCACACCAGGGTCGTGCGGCCACGGCCCGAGGATGCTGCGCACTACCTGCAGACCATCGGCGTGCTGGTCGCCGGGGTGACCGTGATCACCATGCGGGAGGCGACGGGGGAGCAGCGAGAGCGGCTGATCGAGCGGCTCCGACCGGCGACGGCTGCGATCGGAAGGGGCGAACGTAACGCGTTCATCGAGCGAGTGTCCGAGTACTACATCGCCCTCGTCGCCATGTGCCCCAACCCGATGCTCACGCGGCTGGTCGAGCAGACCGCGACAGCGCTCGGCTACAGCGTGGTCGTCGCGTTCGAGGATCTCCAGATCGACTGGGACGACGTCCGCGAGCAGTACGAGCTCCTCATCCAGGAGCTCGATTCCGGGACGCCGGAGACGATCGAGGATGCGACCCGGCAGCTGTTCCGGCTCCCGTCCACCAGCCGGCATCCGGCCTGAGGCCCAAGTCGGCAGGCCCAGGTCGGCAGGCCCAGCTCAGCCGCGCCCGTCGGGCGACTGCGCCGGGCAGTCGCCGCCGCGACGCGTGCGCAGCTCGAAGTGCCACGCCTCATTCGCGTACACCTGGCAGAGACCCCAGGCGGAGCCGTACCGGTTGAGGTAGTCCATCGCGCCCGCATCCGCGATGTCGACCGCCTCGCCGCGGACGTGGGCCGAGTCGCTTCCGCGCTTCACCCACTTCTCCGCCTCCTCCTCGCTGCCGTAGTCGCGCACCGCCTGGGCGAACAGGTGCTCCTGGTAGCGCTCCGAACGCCAGCCGTCCGCGATCGTGATCGCGGCGCCGCTGCCCTCCTCCCGCATCGCCTGCTGGGCGTCCTGCAGGGCGGAGCGCAGCTTCGGGTCGAGGCGGGTCACGGCCGGGAGGTCGCTGTCGAGTGGCAGGGAGGAGCCGTCGGCGATGTAGCCGTCCTCGTCGGTCAGGCGCACGCCGCCGCCCGGCAGCGACCCGGCCGGCATGGGTCCACCGTGCTGCGAGCCTCCCCCGCTCGCAGGCTTCGCCAGTGCACCGACGGTGCTCGCGGTGCAGCCGGAGAGCGCGACGCTCAGGGCGAGGGATGCGGCGGCGACGGACAGCGCGGCGCCGAGGACGCGCGACTTTGTGGAGTGCATGGTTCCACGCTCGCAGCCGCCCGTGAGCCGACGCATCCGCCGCTGGCCGTATCCGTGTCCCCCGCGCGACGTACCCGCCGTGCGCGTTCGTCGCTGCAGGGTCGGATCGCTACGGCAGGCGCGGCGTGCGCGGCGGCTCCGTGCGCCGCCGACCCGTGGCCTCGAAGGCGGCCGCAAGCGACAGCAGCGACGCGTCGTCGTACGCACGGCCCGCGAAGGTCAGCCCGACCGGCATCCCGATGTCGGCCATGGTGCCGAGTGGGACCGTGACCGTGGGGATGCCGAGGTGACGCGGCACGAGGTTGCCGTTGGCGACCCAGATCCCGTTCCGCCAGCCGACGTCGGCGGAGGCGGGGTTCACATCCATGTCGGCGGGGGCCACGTCGGCGACCGCTGGGAAGATCACGGCGTCGAGGCCGAGTCCGTCCATCCACTCCTCCAGGTCGACGCGGCGCGTCTCCTCCAGCCCGCGCAGCCCATCGGCGAGCTCCGGGATGGCGTCGAGCGTCGTGCCGGGATGCGCGCGCACCCAGGCGGGGTAGCCCGCGATGTCGTCTTCGAAGCCGTCGTAGCGGTCGGGAAGGGCGCCCTCGGGCTGGGGGAAGACCTGCGCGCCGTCGACGTCGGCGAGGGTGTTCAGCGCCGGATCGCCGTTCGCCGCGAGGAAGTCGTCCCAGGCCCACGCGGAGAGGTCGACGATCTCCCGCTGCAGGAATTCCGGCGTCACGAGGCCGCGCGTCCCGATGGTGGGCGTGCCCGGCCGGTCGCCCTCGTAGTTGCTGACCACGGGGAAATCCACCTCGACGACGGTGGCACCCGCCGCCTCGAGGTCGCGCCGCGCCGCCTCCCAGAGCGCGACGACAGACGCCCGCGTCTCGATGCGCTGCCCGGTGGGGCCGCCGATTCCCGGGTGCTCCGCCGTTCCCGCCTCGGGGTCGGCGTTGATGTACATCCGTGGCACGCCGAACCGGCGCCCGGCGAGCGAGCCGCCCTCGGCCAGCCCCGGATAGGACGCCGGCCGCAGCTCCGAGGCCGCGGGAAGCGCCACCCACGGCTGCGCCCGCCAGAAGTCGCCGCGCGTCTCCGGGTCGTCGGCGACGATCACATCCAGCACTTCGAGCAGGTCGGCCATGGTGCGCGTGTGCGGCACCACCACATCCATCGTCGGCACAAGAGGCCAGTTGCCGCGCACCGAAATGATGCCTCGCGACGGCGTGTAGGCGCAGAGAGCGTTGTTGGATGCGGGGGCGCGGCCGGACGACCAGGTCTCCTCGCCCAGCCCGAAAGCGGCGAAGCTGGCCGCCGTCGCGGTGCCGGAGCCGTTGGAGGACCCCGAGGCGAAGGCTGCGGTCAGGTAGTCGCCGTTGTAGGCGGACTCGGCGCGCCCGTAGACGCCGCGCTGCATCCCCCCGGCCGCCATCGGCGGCATGTTCGTCAGCCCGATCAGGATCGCGCCGCCCGCGCGCAACCGCTCGATGGTGAAGGCGTCCCGTTGCGCGACCAGGTGCTCGAACGCCGGTGAGCCCGCTGCCGCCGTCAGCCCGCGGGCCAGGTAGCTGTCCTTCGCGGTGTACGGGATGCCGTCGAGCGGCCCGAGCGTCTCGCCGCGTGCCCGGCGTTCGTCGGAGGCGCGAGCGTCGGCGCGGGCTTCCGGGTTGTGGACCACGACAGCGTTGAGCGTCGGCCCCGAGGTGTCGTAGGCCTCGATTCGTGCCAGGTAGGCGTCGAGGAGTCCCTCGCTCGTCGCGCGGCCGGTCTCCAGCTCCCTGCGCAGGTCGGCGATGGACGCCTCCATAACATCGAACGTCATCGGGCCATCTCCTGAACAGTCGAAAGGGCGGGTTGCTGCTGGGTGATGCAGTGGATGCCTCCGCCGCGTTCGAAGATCGGCCGGGAGTCGATCATGGTCACGCGGCGGCCCGGGTACACGGCCTCCAGGATCTCCGTCGCCTCCGCGTCCGCCCGCTCCTCCCCGAAACCGCAGGCCACGATGCCGTCGTTGACCACGAGGTGGTTGACATAGCTCCAGTCGACGAAACCCTCGTCGTCGCGGAGGGTCGCAGGCGCCGGGAGGTCGACGATGTCCCAGCTGCGGCCCGCGGCGTCCGTCGTCTGCGACAGCAGGGCGTGCAAGTCGCGGGACACGGCGAAGTCCGGGTGCTCGGGGTCGCGCTGGGTGTGCAGCAGCAGGGTGCCGGGGGAGGGGATGGTCGCCACGATGTCGACGTGGCCGTTCGTCCCGAAGTCGTCGTAGTCGCGGGTGAGGCCGCGGGGCAGCCAGATCGCGTGGCTGGTGCCGATGGTGCGGGCGAGCTCCGCCTCCACACGCTCCTTGTCCGCGTACTTGTTGCGGCGCGGGTCGAGCTGCACCGTCTCGGTGAGCAGAACGGTGCCTTCGCCGTCGACGTGGATGCCGCCGCCCTCGTTCACGAGGAGCGAGCTGACCAGCTCGGCGCCGGTCCGAGCGGCGACGAAGCGTGCGATCTCAGCGGACTTCCGCCACTCGGCCCATTCCGGGTCACCCCAGCCGTTGAACGTCCAGTCGACGGCGCCCAGCACACCGGGTCGCTCATCGTCGAGGACGAAGGTCGGGCCGAAGTCGCGCATCCAGAACTCGTCGAGCGGCGCCTCCACCTGCTCGACGTGGCTGCCGAGCATCCGTCGTGCCCGTTCCCGCTCGCTGGGGTCGACCACCATGGTGATCGGCTCGTATTCGGCGACGGCGTGCGCCACCGCAGTCCAGGCGGCGTAGGCCTCTTCCGCCGACGCGGCGTCGTCTCCGAGGGTGATGCCCGCTCGGGGGAAGGCCATCCAGGTGCGCTCGTGGGGAGCGGTCTCGGCGGGCATGCGCCAGGTCATCGTGTCCTCCGTCGGTCGACGATCTCTTGTTGATCAAATGATCAATAGATGACCTGAAGGTACCTATACTGGGCGAACAATGTCAAGAGCATCCCGCCGACCGCCCGAGGAGCGACGCGCCGAACTTGCAACGGCCGCGCGCGACCTGGCGCTGGATGACGGCCTGGCGGCGGTGACCCTCCGGGCGGTTGCCGCCCGAGCCGGCGTCACACCCGCGCTGGTCGCGCACTACAACCCGGCGATGGACGAACTGGTCGCGTCGGCATTCGCGGCCGTCGTCGGCGCCGAGTTGACCGAGGTCCGCATCCTGCTCGCGCGTGCGGACGATGCGACCGGCCGCCTGACCCTGCTGCTCCGCACGCTCCTCGACGGGACCCGCGACGACGTCACCCTGGTCTGGGTGGAGGCGTGGGCTCTCGGCCGTCGCAACGAGGCGCTCGCCGCGGCGGTCCGCGCCCAGATGGATGCCTGGCAGGCGCTCATCCTCGCGATCGTGGAGGAGGGCGTTGCCGACAGTGCCTTCATCACCGATGACCCGGCGCAGACGGCGTGGCAGCTGCTCGGGATGATCGACGGACTGAACGCGCAGGCCCTCGTGCGCTGGGGTGCCGCCGGCGACCGCGCCCCGGTCCTGGCCCGCGCGGTCGAGGGCATGCTCGGCGTCGCCCGTGGCACCTTCGGCTCGGCCCGACACGTGTAAGCCGCGAGCCGTGATTCGTTGCTGCTATCGCCGCCGAGTTGCGACATCTTGTCGCCATTGGGCGGCCGCCGTCAGGTGATCCAGGCGAGCAGTTCGGCGCAGAACTCGTCCGGCTTCTCGATGTGCGCCGAGTGCCCGCAGTTCTCGAACACGACCTCCCTGATGCGGCCGCCGGCGGAGGCGTAGCGCTCGAGCACCGCGCGGGTCTGCGCGAGCATCGGCTGCGGCGGGGCGACCTCCTCGCCCGGCCAGCCGGGGATGACGCCCGCTGCGCCCAGCTGGTTGAGGTCGAAGAAGGAGGCGTCGCCGACGATCGCATCCACATCCCCGTGGATCCACAGGATCGGCGGCTTGGCGGCCGCCTCCACGATGCCGGAGGTGTCGAAATACGTCGGGGCCATCGTGTTCAGGACGCCGCGGGTTCCCGGCCCGAAACCGGGCCAGTGCTCGGACGCGGAGGCGTCGCCCGGGTAGTTGTCCGGCCCCGTCGCCGTCGACAGCATCGACTCCACCCACAGGTCTTCGTACTCGGAGACAAACCCCGGCGCCACGTACGACGAGCGGTAGACCGCGCGCGGCGAGGTCGGCGACTCCTCTCCGGTGTCGCCCGCCTGCAGTCGCGCCACGAAGTCCGGGTTCGCGCCCCCGCCCCCGGTGCCGGATGCCTCCGGGTTGAGCAGCGAGCCGTCGGGCGCCGTCCCACCGAAGCCGTACGGCGAGACGGGCGACACGAGGGTGAGGCTGGCGACGAGGTCGGGCCGGTCGAGTTGCAGCTGCATCACCACGCCGCCGCCCATACTCCACCCGACGATGTGGACGGCGCCCAGGCCGAGCGCGTCGGCGACCGACGCGACGTCGTCGGAGAAGTCGCGGACGCCGCGGGTCGCATCCACCGGCAGGGTCTCGCTGTCGCCGAAGCCGCGCAGGTCGACCGCGAGTGCGCGCACTCCGGCCGGGAGGGACAGCATCAGCGGCTGCCAGAACAGCGACGACGACACGTTGCCGTGCACGAACAGCACGGTCTGGAGCGGGTCGCCGTCGGCCGGCCGCTCGAGGATGTTGGCGGTGTAGCGGTCGGTGCGGACGGCGCGGGCGTCGATGCCGGGCAGCAGCGTTCCGGTCATGCGGGGGTCTCCTTCGGGTCGGAATGGGTGGTGTGATCGAGCAGCGGCAGCACCTGGCGCACTCCCGCATCCGTCATGACGATCGTGTAATGGTTGACGTCGTCGGCTTCGTGGATGCGCATCCCGGGCATCCTCTGGCGCCAGTCGTCGATCACGGCGGGGTCGTAGAGCGGGGGGCCGTCGAGCAGCCCGCGGGGAGCCCGGATGACGTCGATCGGCAGGTCGAGGGCGGCGAGGGCCTCCGCGTAGCCGACGGAGCCGTCGAGTTCGAGCGCGTTCACGGAGACGGCCTCCGGGTCCGCGCTGGAGCGCAGCTGCGGCGGCTCGCCGACCAGGTCGTAGGCGACGTAGTCCGCGATCTCGGGGTTCCACCACGGTCCGATCGCGGGATGTGCGCGCCAGAACTGCTCGTACTCCTCGGCCGACGCGAACCTCATCCGCAGCCGCGCGAGCGCCGGCCCGAGCACCATCGCCGGGACGTCCTCCGGAGCCACGCCGGGGGGAGTCGGGATGGGCAGACCGCCGTCGATGAGAACCAGGCGCTGCACACGATCGGGGTGCCGCTCGGCGAGGCGGACCGCGACGAAACCGCCCATCGAGTGGCCGGCGACGACGGCCCGGTCGACTCCCGCCGCGTCCAGCACGCGGGCCAGGTCGTCGGCGTGCTGCTGCAGCTCGAAAGGCGCCGGGAGGCCGGAGCTGCGGCCACGGCCGCGCAGGTCGGGCGCGATCACACGCGTCTCGGGCAGTGCCTCGGCGACCAGACGCCACGCGCGGTGGCTGGCCGTGATGCCGTGGACCGCGAGCAGCGGCGTGCCCGCAGCGTCCGGGTTCCACACCCCGACGGCCAGCTCACCCCCGTCGACGGGCGCAGCCAGCGTGCTGTAGGCCGTCACCGGGCGCTCCAGCCGCCGTCCATCGTGTAGCTCGCGCCGGTCACCATCCCGGCGTTCTCGCCCGCCAGCCACAGGGCGAGGCTGCCCACCTCCGCCGGCTCGACCAGCCGTTTGATCGCCGCCTCGGTCAGCATGACCTTCTCGACCACCTCATCCTCCGGGATGCCGTGCAGGCGAGCCTGGTCGGCGATCTGCTTCTCGACGAGCGGCGTCCGGACGTAGCCGGGGTTGATGCAGTTCGAGGTGACGCCGTGCGGGCCGCCCTCCAGTGCCGTGGTCTTGGAGAGCCCTTCCAGCGCGTGCTTGGCGGTCACGTACGCCGACTTGAACTCGGAGGCGCGGAGTCCGTGGACGCTGGAGATGTTGATGACGCGGCCGAACCCGCGGTCGTACATCCCGGGCAGCGCGGCGCGGATGAGGAGGAACGGCGCCTCCACCATGATCCGCAGCATGAGCGCGAAGGTCTCCGGCTCGAACTCGGGGAGGGGACGGACGTGCTGGATGCCGGCGTTGTTGACGAGGATGTCGGTCTCCACCGACACGTCCGCCAGGGCGGCGGTGTCGGACAGGTCGACCTCCCACGCCTCGCCGCCGATCCGCTGCGCCACGTCGCGCGCCGCGTCGCCGTTGAGGTCGGCGATGGTCACGCGCGCTCCCGCGGCGGCGAACGCCTCAGCGCACGCCAGCCCGATTCCGCTCGCGCCTCCCGTGACGAGGGCCCGCCTGCCGGAGAGATCGGTCATCGTGGATGCTCCTTCGCGCCGGGCCAGTGGCCCTCGCCGCACTCTAACTCTGGGCGCGTGGCACGCGGAAGGGCTTCGGGGTCATTCGTATTCGAGACCGATGCGCTCGCGGATGGTGTCGAGGGTGCCCATGATGGCGACGGACTGCGAGAGCGGCAGCCGCGCATCCTCTCCGCCTCCCGCCGCGATGAGCCGCTCGATCGCGCGCGCCTGGTACTGCATCCCCCGCCCGTCGATGCGCGACTCGTACGTCTCGATGACGTGGCCCTTCGAGTCGACCACCCGGAAGCTGGTGGGCGCGAAGAAGGTGGCGTCCAGCTCGACGCGCGCGTCCGTCCCGACGACGATGGCACTGTTGTCGCCGGCGGCGTCGAGCTCGGTCGTCAGGGCGGCCTGGGCGCCGCTCTCGTAGCCGAGCAGGATCGAGGTCTGCCGGTCCACACCTGTCGCCGTCGGCGTGGAGAGGGCGAGGACTTCGCTCGGGGCGCCGAGCACATCCCAGGCGAACGACACCGGGTAGATGCCGAGGTCGAGCAGCGCGCCACCGCCCAGGGACCGGTTCAGCATGCGGCCCTCCGGGTCCGGGCTGACCCGTTGGGCGTGATGGGCGACGACCGAGCGCAGCTCGCCGAGCGTACCGTCGCTGATGATCTCCTGCAGCCGCTCGATGTGGGGCAGCCAGCGGGTCCACATGGCCTCCAGCGCCACCAGGCCGCCGGCCTCTGCGGCGTCGGCGACCTGCTGCGCCTCCCGGCGATTCATCGTGAACGGCTTCTCGACCAGCACGTGCTTGCCCGCTGCCAGCGCGAGCAGGGCATTCGGGGCGTGCTGCGGGTGCGGCGTCGCGATGTAGGCGATGTCGACGTCCGGATCGGCCACAAGGTCTTCGTAGCTGCCGTGCGAGCGCTGGATGGCGTTGGCCGCGGCGAACCGTACTGCAGACTCGCTCGAGCGGGAGCCGACCGCGGCGACGGTGTGCCCGTCCAGCTGCAGGTCGCGGGTCATGGCGGCCGCGATGCCACCCGTTCCGAGGATGCCCCAGCCGGGGGTCGAGGTCGTCATGCGGTCATCGTACCCAGGGGCGCGCGAGTGCCCGGCCGTCTGCCCCCGGCTGTCGGTTGCCGGCTGTCGGAAACGGAGGAGTGCTGGGCCAACAGCGCCGCAAAGTCCTCCGTTTCCCCGCATTTGGTCCTCTCTGCCCGGGAACTCCTCCGTTCTCGCCCAGGGCGGCCGGCGCCTGAGGGGAAGGATAGAGACGCCGTGGCCCGAGGTGCCGCGGGGGAAGGGGAGGAACTTCCCCCGCCACGCCGCGGGGTCGCAGGAAAGGGAGGCATCCGGGACCTTCCGACGTCTCGCGTCCTCCGTCGCCCCCGGCCGGGCCAGGCCGTGGCTATTCGCGCAGCAGGGACCGCAGCGTCGCGATGGTGTCGGCCTCGCCCGCGTCCTTGTCGTCGCGGTAGCGCTTCACGCGGGCGAACCGGAGCGCGATCCCACCCGGGTATCGGCTGGAACGCTGCACGCCGTCGATCGCGATCTCGACCACCGTCGTCGGCGCCACCCACACCGTCCCGGCCGTCCGTCGCACCTCGATCTCCTGGAAGTGCTCGGTCTGCCAGGCCAGCAGTTTGTCGGTGAGTCCCTTGAACGTCTTGCCCACCATGACGAAACCGCCCGGCTCGCCGAATGCTCCCTCGGGGTCGCGGGCGCCCAGGTGGATGTTCGACAGCAGCCCCTGACGCCGGCCCGACCCCCACTCCACGGCCAGCACGACCAGGTCGTACGTGTGGACGGGCTTCACCTTGATCCAGCTGGACCCGCGGCGACCCGCCGCGTAGGGCGAGTCGATCGCCTTGACGACCACGCCCTCCTGGCCGGCCGCCAGTGCGTCCCGCGAGACGCGCTCCGCGACGATCGGGTCGTCGGTGACATCGCCCGGGATGCGGTGCTCGCCGGCCACCCGCTCCAGTTCGGCCAGGCGGACGCTCAACGGTTCGTCGAGCAGGTCGCGCCCATCCACATGCAGCACGTCGAAGAACCAGGGATGCAGCACGGACTCCCTGGCGGCCTCGGTAACCTCAGTCGCAGGCTCCTTCGGCGCTGGGGTCGCGGCGTCGCTCCGCGCCGCCTCTGAGCTCCACCGCGCAAAGCGCGACATCGTTTCCTGGAACGGCCGCGGCGCGCCCTCCTCATCCAGGGAGAGGGTCTCGCCGTCGAGGATCACATCCCGCACCGGCAGTCGTCGCACCACCTCGACCACCTCTGGCAGCCGATGCGTGATGTCGGCGAGGTTGCGGGTGAAGACGCGCACCTCGTCGCCGTGCCGGTGCACCTGGATGCGCGCGCCGTCGAGCTTGTACTCGACCGACGCCGTCCCCGTCGTCGCGAGCGCCTCCGTGGGGCTGGCAGCGGACGCCGCGAGCATCGGCAGCACGGGCCGTCCGACCACCAGGCCGACCGCATCCAGCTCGTCGACGCTGCCGGTCAGCGCCAGGCGGGCCGTCTCGCCGAGGTCGCCGGACAGCATCGCGGCGCGGCGGACGGTGTCACCGTTGCGCCCGGATGCGCGGGCGATCGCGTCCATCAGCACGCCCTCGAGTGCACCCGTGCGCATCTCGCCCAGGAGGACGCGGGCGACGAAGTCCTGCTCACGTACGGTCGCCCGTTCGGTGAACGAGCGCAGTTCGCGGTTGCGCTCGCCGGCGGAGCCGGCGCCCGAGAGGGCGGCGAGCCGATCGAGGAGCGCATCCAGGTCGTCCACGGTCAGCGTCGCCTCGGCGGCGGGATCCCCGATCGCCCCGCTCAGGCCTCGCCAGCCGACGCCGACCCTGCCCTGCCGGGCCTTGCCGACGAGGAAGCCGACCGCCGGCGCGATCTCCTCCGGGTCGAGGCGACCGAGCAGCGCGGCAAGCGCATCCACCTTCGCCAGGCGGGACCGGGTGGAGGCGACGGTCTCGGCCGTCGTCACGAGCGTGTCGAGGAGCACACGCCCATCCAACCACCGGCCCCCGACGTCGCGGTCTCCCCTTCTCATCCCGCCGCCGCACGCGCGCTATCGTCATCTCATCCACACCACTTCGGGAGACGGGCGACGCGCACATGGCGAGACAGGAACGCGCCGAGCGCACGCGGTTCGCCATTCTGGACGCCGCGGCGGCGGAGTTCGACGAGCATGGCTACGAGGGCGCCCGGCTGGAGCGGATCGTGGAGCGGACGGGCGCGACTAAGGGGGCCGTGTACTTCCACTTCCGGTCCAAGCTCGACATCGCGCAGGCCCTCGTCGCCGACAAGTACGCCAACTGGCCGGTGATCATCGGTGGGGTCGCCGAGTCGGGGTTGCGCGGGCTGGCCGCGGCCGAGGAACTGACGCAGCGGGTGGCGGCGGTGTTCGTCGGGGAGGTCCGGGTCCGCGCGGCGATGAAGCTCACCCAGACGGTGTTCCCGCCGGCGCCGGAGGAGAATCCGTACGACCGCTGGGTGGGCATCATCGGTGGCCTGCTGCAGGAGGAGATCGACGACCGGGGTCTGACCGGAGTGGATGCCGACGCGATCGCGCGCGTCGCCGTCCACGGTTTCTTCGGCGCCTACATGATCGCGGACGAGGTCGGAACACTGGAGGGCCTGCCGACTGATGTCGCTCGGCTCTGGGACGCTCTGCGACCGGCTCTCACGTCCGTCTGACGTCCGCTTGATGTCCACTTGCGAGCAAACCGGTAAGTCCGTATGTTTTAAGCGGGGATACGGGTCGGCACCCGAAGCCGCCATCCGGGGGGAGTGCGCCCCGTCTCATCACTGAGTCGGGGCGCGCCCGGATCCCGTCGACTCTCCGGCCGACAGCGCCACTCGACCGCCGTGGTTCCCGGAGCACCAACCCCGACGACTCACGGAGCTTTGTTGAGAGCCGACTGGAGGGTCCGGATGTTCTCCCCGAGAGCACCCGAGGCGAGGAGCCCGGAACCGAGTGGGCCCGACGAGTCCGCGCCGAGCATCGGTAACTGTCGGAGGGCGGCTCTCACCGGCTGGCTCATGTTCTCGACCTGCCACGCGATCTCCTGGACACCGGCCCCCGGTGCAGCCAGTTCAGCCGCTCGAGCAGCGTACGCGGCGGCGCCGAGGGCGTGCGCTCCCATGTGGGCGACGCCAGACGCTTGCCCGGCCGCCCGGGCCGCCGCTTTCCCCGCTGGGGACGTGGCGGATCGGGCAGCGCGGCCGGCGACGAAGCGGCGTCGGATCTCGCCCGCCGCTTGGAGTTCCCCGCGGGCGAAGGCTCGGGCGCGGGCGATCCCGTCCCGAGCCCGGTGATCGTCTGGAGCTTCTTGCTCGAACAGGACCAGGACGCGCTCGGCGCAGTCCGCGGCCCACGCGGCGACGACACGGCGGTCGCTTTCGCTCAGTGTCTGCGGGGAGAGCATGGTTGCACCTTCGCACACCAGCGCGGAAAGACGTCGGGTAGCGGATCCCTCTAAGCACTGTGCGGGCGATGGCGGTCTGGATACCGGCCTCACGATGACGGAGTGGTCTGACGCAGTTCGTTCTGCACCATGAGCGCAAACTGCCGCAAAACTGCCGGGTGATAGTCGGGTGACGGGATGCGGGGTTCCGAATCGAACACACTGAGCGTTCCAACCCGTACCCCGTCCTGATCTTCGATCGGGAATCCAGCCCAAAACCGCACCCAGGGTTCGCCTGTCACCTGGGCAAGGTTTCGAAATCGGGCGTCGGCTCGAGCGTCTGGGATCATGACTGCTCCGCGCTCGGTGATGGTGGCCTCGGTGAATGAGTCTTTCAAGGCGATGCTCGGGAGGAGGGTGCCGATCGAGGACTTGTACCAAAGTCTGTCGCGATCGATGAAGGCGAGCGCCGCGCCGGACGCGTCGAAAAGCATTCTGGCTTGGTCAACGATCCGGTCGAACCGGGTTTCCGGAGGGGTGTGAAGGATACCTAGTCTCTGGACACTAGCTTCCCGTTCCGGCTCCGATTTGGCGGCATCATGCAGCACATAGGTGCCCGAGGTGCGGGAAAGGTCCAAGAGCGGCGCCGTATGCTCGGCGATCTCCAGCGCCCACATTCGGTAATTCTCAACGGCACGACCGGTTCCATCGGGGTTGCTCAGAGCCGGGGAGAGCCCAACGAACGTGGTGTGCCTCATGCCGGCGCACAGTTCCGCGCTCGCACGGTTGCACCGCTTCGAGTGCCGATCGCCCATCAATCCCAGCAGCGTGCCGTATGTACCGATGGACCGCAACGAGGGGATCCCGGCGACAACGACGTCGAAGGAGCCGGCATCGAGCAGCTGATCCAGTAGCTCTCTCAGATGTTGCCGCCAGCCGCTTACCGACGCAAGCTCCAGCGACTCCGTCGTTCCCAACACCACGATCACAGCGTCATACCGTTCCAGAACGATCGACTTCAGGCGTGGCAGAGCGTTCTGAGCGGTAAGGGACGCATCGGCGACGACATCGACGTCTGTTCCCCGTCGCGTGCGAGCGCTCAAAGCGCGGGCAAGATGCCCGGCTAGGGCCAGGTCTTGGCTGAGCACACCAAAGCCGACGGCGACTCCGGAACCGAATATGAGCACCCGGTCGCTATCAGCCCCGGCCGCGTGCACAGACCACCCATTGGTCGGCATCGGGCCCCACTTGTGACTGGAGCGAACATTGCGGCGCCACGCTCGCATGAACGGGGCGATAACCGCCCGCTCAACGAAAGCAATCATGCAATCCACCGCCTCATCTGCCCGAAACAGCCGAGTCCATGCATCATACGATCGCGTGGATGCATCGGTTTAGACGTCAGGTTGCCTGGGGCGACCAGGTGCCGCGTAGGAACGGCCCTTGGAAGCTGCCGACTAGGGGTTCGGTTGCGGTGATTCGCACTGAGGGGTCGGTCGCCGCCCCAGGCTTCGGATCCTTCAGCGCGACAGGCCTTCAATCGAGTAGCGGCGCTCGATATTCGCGGTTGCTCGCCCCCACTCGCTGTCGGCGGCCCGTTTCTGGTGAAGCTCAAACACCTGCACGCTCGCGAAACGCTCTTCAACCGTCCAGATCATGGGGTCAGCGGTTGGAGCCACATCAAAGAAGAGGCAGCCGGGCTCAGCCCGGGTCAACTCGACATGCTGTGGCAGATGACGGGCGACGATCTTCGCTTCGTCCGCGGTCTTGCAAACGAGCTGGCCGGTGAGTCGGACGGGATTCATCCACCCAACGATACGGGCGATCCCATCACGCCAGTGCGTCAGCTGCCAGAGGCCGATTCCGCCGCCGGAAGCACAAGCGCCTGCGCAACTATCACGCTCTCCCCGTTGAACGTGGCAGCGGGAGAACCGTAAAGCACATACCCTTCCTTCAGTGCGGAGGACACACGGCGACAGAACTCGGCATCGTCGGGACCGGTCAACAATCGATACGGTAAGCGCTCTGACTCAGACACACCCTGACTGTATTCCCCGAGCGGGCTGGCGTGCCCTTCCATCGGTGCTCGGTGATGCACCGGTCTAGAGCCGGTCGGTCTCGAGGAGGCGCTGTAGGGCATTTTGCAGATCGGCGATGCGGTCATGGCCGACGAGGGATTCCCACTCGGCCCGGAGTTCGTCGAACACCGCCTCGCCCTCACGCATGAGCGAATACCCGCGATCGGTCACGGTCAGGCGCGCTCGCCGGGCATCGTCCGGATCAGGGCTGCGGAGGACGTAACCACCGCTTTCCAGAAAAGCGACTGTCTTCGCGGCGGCTTGCTTGGAGACGGAGGTGCGCCGCCCCACTTCGGAGACCGACTCGGCTCCTGCCTCGATAGCGCCCAACGCGAAGTCGTGGGCGGGCCGGACGCCGGCATGCCCACGCGCGGCAAGTCGGATCGTCGCCTCCTCGGCCATGAATCGGAACCCAGCAAGCAGAAGCAACGCGAGGTCGGCACCGCTTCGAGACATGGATCGATTGTAGCGGCGCCGAACAATTCGACAACCTGGTTGTTTACTTTGGCAGGTTATGACAACCTGGTTGTCTTAGTCCTTGACACGTGCCGGGAGGCGCTCATGATTCCTGAACACGCAACCATTGCCGGGGCCCGGCACGGAACCGCAACGGTGAACGACACGCGATTGCATTACGTCACCGCTGGAGACCACGGCGCCCCGGTGCTCCTGGTGCACGGATTCCCCGAGACGTGGTGGGCGTTCCGCACGCTCATCCCACTCCTCGCTGCACGGCACCGGGTCTACGCTGTGGACCTGCGCGGCTCCGGTGACTCCGACATAGCCGATGAGAACCACACCTCTGCGGTCGCGGCCGCCGATCTTCACGAGCTGATCGTGCACTTGGCCATCGGACCAATGCATGTCGTCGGGCAAGACGTCAGCGGCGGGGTGGTTTACCGACTTGCCGCCGGCCACCCTGAAGACGTCATCAGTCTTACCGCGATCGAAGCGGGCCTGGCAGGCTTCGGCGCTGAGGCACTCGCCGATGTCACACAAGGCGGCGTCTGGTACATCGGCGCCCTGGCAACCCCCGGCATCGCCGCCCTTCTGTTCGAGAAACAAGCCCGCGCTTTCATCGGGGACTACCTGTATCCGCTCTATGGTGTTCCCCGTTCGGCAACCACCGCGGAGGACGTCACAGAGTTCGCCCGCACCTACGGGCGGCCCGGCGGATTCTCGGGCGCGGCGGGCCTCTATCGAAGCATGCTCACCGAAGGTCGAGAGTTGCGCGCCCTCGCACTGAAGGGACCGTTGCGGGCACCCGTGACAACCATTGGCTCCCGCGGCGGCGGGTTCACCCACGCGGCATTCCACGCGGCCGCTCTTCAGGAAGTAACGGACATCCGCCTAGCCGAGGTTGGACACTACGTTGCGCAGGAAGCTCCCCGACTACTGGCGAAGACCCTCATTGAAACGTTCGCCACCAACACCCCATGATCTGAAATTGCCGGGGACTCCTCCACGAGACGGGAGCCCGGACGAGGCATACGCTGACGCCATGATCGCCAGAGCACGCACACCCGGAGGCCGTCGTCCGGCCCGCGTGTGCGTGATTGCGGCAGCGGTGGTCGCTCTAACGCTCTCGGGATGTGCGCCATCGCCGCCGAACACTTCGACCGGCACGCGAGTCACCAGCGACTCCGCCCGTCCGACGCCGACCGGAACGCAGACCCCAGTGGGCGTCGCGATCCCCGGGGTGAATGCGTGGCCCGGCTACCACGCCGACCCCTCCCGGACCGGCGCCGTTGTCGCCGGGGCACCGCTCGCGTCCCTGTCCCCCGCGTGGTCGGCGGACCTCGGCGGAGAGGTGTTCGGGCAGCCCGTCGTCGCGGGCGGCCGCGTGATCGCGGCGACCGAGAGCAACCGGGTGGTCGCGCTCGACCCGGCCAGCGGAGCTGTCGTCTGGTCCCACTCCCTTGGTACGCCGCTGACGAGGGTCGGCTTTGTGGCGGGCTGCGGGAATATCGATCCCCTGGGCATCACGAGCACGCCGGTCGTCGACACGGCCACCGGGACCGTGTTCGTCGTCGGCGAGGTGAGCACCGGGGGAGGGACGGTGCACCACCAACTCGAGGGAGTCAGCATCGCCACCGGCCAGGTGGTGCTGTCCGAGGCGGTGGACCCTCCGCTGCCGTCAGGGGAAGACCCGGTCCACCTGCTCCAACGCGCCTCCCTCGCGCTCGCGAACGGTCGCGTTTACATCGGCTACGGCGGAAACGACGGTGACTGCGGGGATTATCACGGCTGGGTGGTCGCGGTGAACGAGTCCGGCACGCCCGACCCGGTCGCCTTCGAAGCGGCGGCAGACGGACACGGTGGCGCCGTCTGGCAGGGAGGGGGCGCGCCGGCCATCGACGCGGCGGGCAACCTGTACATCTCGACGGGCAACGCCAACCCGGGTCCGCCCTCCGGCGGACCCGACCCACTGCAGTACACCGAGAGCCTGGTGAAACTGTCCTCCACCCTGAAGCCGCTCGCGGCGTTCAAGGACCGCACAGCCGGCGGCGACGACGATCTGGGCACCGGAAACCCCGTGCTCCTTCCCAGTGGCGAGGTCTTCGTCGTCGGCAAGACCGACATCGGCTACGTCCTCCGCCAGTCGGATCTCTCGGTCGTGTCGGCCATCCACGGCATCTGCGGGAGCGACCCGGACGGCGGCCCGGCCTTCGACCCGTCCACGAACCGCCTGTTCGTCCCCTGCCAGGGAGGCGGCATCCAAACCGTCGACCTCATCAGCGATCGGACCGGCGCGCGCCTGCCCGGCGCGAACGGCGCACCGATCGTCGTCGGAGGAACCGTCTGGGCCGCCCAGTACCCGGCCGGTACGCTCAGCCAGTTCAACGCCTCCACCGGCGCGCTGCTACAGCGCCTCCCGGTCGGCGACACCGTCCCGCACTTCGCGAGCCCGAGCATCGCCCTCGGGCTGGTGCTGCTCGGGACGGACAGCGGTGTCGCGGCCTTCCACGGCGCCGGGTGACCGCGTCGGCCGAGCTGCCCGGCCCGGCCGAAGCGGGCCCCCGAAGCTCAGCCCAGTTCCAGTGCCGTCCACGAGACCGGAGGGACGGTGACCGTGACATTCGACCCCGATGTGACCACGCTCGCATTGTCCGAGAGCCCGACGCGGTTCTGGTCGTCCAGGGTGTTCTTCGCCGAGAAGTCGTCGTCGGCGAGGGTCTGCACGGACAGCACGGACACCCCGTCGAGCGCGGTCATGTCGATCGTGACCGTCGCCTCCTCGGTCTGGCTTCGGTTGACCAGGAACACCGACGTGCGGCCCGTCGTCTCGTCGTGCGTGGCCACAGCATCCACCAGCGGCACCTCGCCGTAGACCTCGGTGCTGTACGTGTCGCTGGTCAGCTTGGTCTCGAGGGTGGAGCCCTTCGCGAGCCGCGACGTGACCGCGAACGGGAAGAACGTCGTCTGGCGCCAGGCCGGACCGCCCGGCTCCGTCATGATCGGGGCGATCACGTTCACCAACTGCGCCAGCGAAGCGCTCGTCACGCGGTCGGCGTGCTTCAGCAGCGAAATGAGCAGGTTGCCGAAGACCACTGCGTCGGCGACCGAGTACGCGTCCTCCAGCAGGCGCGGGGCGACGGGCCAGTTGTCGAGGCCCTCGATCTTGTCCACGTTCTGGTACCGGTCGATGTACCAGACGTTCCACTCGTCGAAGGAGATGTTGATCGTCTTGTCGCTGCCCTTCACCGCCTTGACGTGGTCGATGCTGGCGACGACGGACTCGATGAAGTGGTCCATGTCGACGGCGGAGGCGAGGAAGCTCCCGAGGTCGCCGTTCTTCTCCTCGTAGTAGGCGTGGCAGGAGATGTAGTCGACGTCCTCGTAGGTGTGGCTGAGGACGACGCGCTCCCACTCCCCGAACGTCGGCATATGGGCGCTGGACGACCCGCAGACGACCAACTCGATCGACGGGTCCAGCTGGCGCATCCCCTTGGCGGTCTGCGAAGCGAGCTTGCCGTAGTCGTCGGCGGAACGGTGACCGAGCTGCCACGGCCCGTCCATCTCGTTGCCGAGGCACCACATCGAGACGCCGAACGCGTCCGTGCGGCCGTTCGCGACGCGCTGGTCGCTGAGGGTGCTGCCGGAGGCGAGGTTCGTGTACTCGAGCAGGTCGATCGCCTCGAGCGTGCCGCGGGTGCCGAGGTTGACCGCGAGCATCAACTCGCTGCCGACCTTGTCGAGCCACGACGCGAACTCGTGCAGCCCGACTTCGTTCGTCTCGGTGGAGTGCCACGCCAGGTCGAGGCGACGCGGGCGACTCTCCCGCGGGCCCACGCTGTCCTCCCAGCGGAAGCCGGAGACGAAGTTGCCGCCCGGGTAGCGGATCGTGGAGACGCCAAGCTCTTTCACCAGTTCGATCACATCGCCGCGGAAGCCCTCGGCGTCGGCGGTCGGGTGCCCGGGCTCGTAGAGCCCGTCGTACACGCACCGGCCGAGGTGCTCGACGAACGAGCCGAAGAGTCGTGGGTTGATGGGGCCGACGGTGAAAAAGGGATCGATCGTGAGGTGTGCGGAGACCATGTTCTACTTTCGTGATTCGAGATGTGCGGCTCAGTCGAGGAGGGCGCAGGCCCCCGCTACTTGAGGCTTCCGAGCGAGAGACCGCCCTGCCAGTACTTCTGGAGTGTGAGGAAGGCGATGATCAGCGGGATGATCGACACCAGCGCCCCGACGATGATCAGGCCCCACAGGGAGTGGCCGCCGCCGTTGTTGGAGCTGGCGAGCTGCGACCACAGCCCGAGCCCGACCGTGATCGGGAAGAGCTTGGACGTGGAGAGCATCGCCAGGGGGAGGAAGTAATTGTTCCAGGTCCCGACCACCGAGAGCAGCAGCACCGTGATGACGGCGGGGCGCAGCAGCGGCAGGGCGACCGTGAAGAAGGTGCGGTACTCGCCCGCACCGTCGACGCGGGCCGCATCCAGGAGCTCGTCCGGCACGGCGTCCGCCGTGTAGACGCGCATCAGGTACACCCCGAATGGGCTGAGCAGGGAGGGCAGGATGACGGCCCAGACGGTGTCCGTCAGGCCGATGGTCGAGAGCAGAACGAAGGTCGGGATGACCAGCGCGGTGAGCGGCACCATCACAGAGCCGAGCAGAAGCGCGAAGGTGAAGTTGCGGCCCCGGAACCGGTACTTGGCGAAACCGTAGCCGGCCAGCACCGCGATGATCGTGGCGCCGACACCGCCGCTCACGGCGTAGAGGACGGAGTTGCCCAGCCACTGCAGGTATTCGCCGCCGTTGTACGTGAACAGGTCCTGCAGGTTGGCGAAGAGGTTGAAGTCTTTCGCGAACCAGAGCGCTCCCGAGCCGGAGAACAGCCCGGTCGCATCCTTCGTGCTGGCCACGAACAGCCACCAGATCGGGATGAGGAAGTAGACGACGAGCACCAGCAGGAAGAGGTGGGCGACTAGGTTGCGGCGCGGGCCACGGCGCCCGCTTCTCTCCGAGCTGCGTGTGCGGCCGACGATGGCCGGAGCATCCGAACGGGTGGTGGTGGTCATTTGAGCAGGCTCCCTCGCTTGCGGGTGGCGAACATGAAGACGTAGACCGCGATGAACACGACGATGCCGAGTGCGAACGAGATCGCCGAGGCGTAGTTGAACTGTGCGTACGAGAACGCCAGGTTGAAGGCGTAGATGTTCGGCGTGAAGTCCGGGGTGATCGTGCCGTTCGCCACGGGTGCGAGCACCTGCGGTTCGGTGAAGAACTGCAGTGTGCCGATGAGCGCGAACACCAGGATGAGCACCAGGGCCGACGAGACCAGCGGCACCTTGATCCGCAGGGCCACCTGCCAGGAGTTGGCGCCGTCGATCTTGGCGGCCTCGTAGATCGACGGGTCGATGCCCTGCAGGGCGGCGAAGATGATGATCATGTAGTAGCCGGCCCACTGCCAGGTGACCACGTTCAGGAGTCCGTAGAAGACGTTGTCCTGGCTGAGCAGGAACGGCGCCTGCGCGTTGAAGAGGGAGAAGACCTGCTGGAGCGGGCCGAAAGTGGGGCTGTACAGGAAGCCCCACATCAGGGCGCCGATGACCGCCGGGATGGCGTACGGCAGGAAGATCATCAGCCGGGAGAATTTGGCGAGCCGGGTGGTGAGGGCGTCCAGGAGCAGGGCGGCCACCAGCGAGATCAGCATCTGCACCGGGATGAGGACGATCGCGAACCGCACGACGAACCAGACGCCCTTGAGGAACGAGGGATCCGTGAACGCCTTGACGTAGTTGTCGATGCCGGCGAACGTCGTCCCGGTCGCGAGGCCCTTGGTGTAGAGGCTCAGGTAGAAGGCGTACGCGAGCGGGGCCACCAGGAACACGACGAACACCACGACGAAGGGTGCGATGAAGACCCACCCGGTCCGTCCGCGTCGCGCGAGCATCCGTTCGCTTCCTGACGACTGCCTGCGGTTGCCGCGACCGCTGGCCGCGCTCCGGGGCGCCGTGGTCGTTGTTGACATGATCTCCCTGCTTCTGTGCTGGTACCGACGGTCGTATCGGAGTGCCGCGATGCGGCCGGGTTTTGCAACCCGGCCGCATCGCGGTCGGACTCACTTGACGGTGAAGCCCTGACTCTTGGCGTACTTGACGATGGTGTTCTGCAGGTCGGTCGCGGCCTGGTCGCCCGTCGTCTTTCCGGCGTTGATCTTCACGATCTGCGCCTGGAGCTGCGCGTAGTAGTAGACGCTGAACGGGCTGTAGTTGAAGCCCTTGTACGCGTTCTCCGCCGGGACGTAGACCTCTTTGTTCGCCTGCTGCCCGTTGAAGAAGTCGACGGGGTTGTTGACGAAGGCGTCCGAGGTGAGAACGCCCTGGTTGAGCGGGAAGATCGTCTGCGTCTTCCAGCCGTCGGTCAGGGACGCGTCGTCGGCGTAGAGGCCCTTTGCAACCTCAGCCGCCAGCTTCACATTGGTCGCCTGCGAGGTGACGGCGAACGTCGATCCGCCCCAGTTGACCGAGGTCGTGTCTCCGGCGTTCCACTGGGGGAGCGGAGCCACGGCGAACTGTCCCTTCTCCGCGCCCTTGCCGACGCCGGCACCGGTGAGGTACCCGGGTGCCCAGGCGGCGGAGACGTAGGTGGCGTACTTGCCGCCGACGACGCCGGAGATGTAGTCGGTGGTGAACTGGTCCTGCGTCCCGACCAGTCCTTTCTTCACGAGTCCGGCCCAGTAGTTCAGCACATCCTTGGTGGCCTGGTCGTCGAGGTTGATCGAGATGTTCTTCGGGTTGGCCAGGTCGTAGGTGAACGGCTTGGCACCCTTCTGCGCCATGAGAGCCGTGATCGCCGCCGGGACGTTGCTGCCGAGGTCGCCGAAGAGCGGCCCGCCGGCATCCTTGACCTTCTGCGCGGCCTGCTCGTACTCGGCCCAGGTGGTCGGCGGGGTGATGCCGTACTTGTCGAAGATGTCCTTGCGGTAGATCATCGCCATCGGGCCGCCGTCGACCGGGATGGCGTAGACCGAGTCACCCTGCGAGACGTCCTTCCAGGCGCCGTCGCTGAAGTTCTTCTTGACGTCGTTCGCGCCGTACGGGGCCAGGTCGATGAGCGCCTTCTGGATCTCGAACCCGGTGAGCTGGTCTGCCTCGAGCATGATGACGTCGGGTGCGCCCTTGCCGGCCGAGATCGCGGTCTGGAACTTCGCGTACTCCGGTGCGCCCTGCCCGGCGACGGTCCAGCAGACCTGGACGTCCGTGTGCGCCTTGTTGAAGTTGTCGACCACCTTGGCCATGTTCGGGTACCACGCCCACACCGACACCTGGGGCGCGTCGTTCATCATCTTGTTGCTGCAGTTCGTGAGCTTGGGGTTGCTGGCCTTGTCGGCAGCGCCTCCGCCGGAGGTGCACCCCGCAAGCGCCGCAACCAGTGCGATCGCGGAGATCGCCGTTGCCAATGTTTTCTTCCTCACTGTTTTCCTTTCGTACTTCTCGTGGACTTCTTCGTCTGACGATGTGAAAGGGGCCGGAAGGCTTCCGAATCCACTCTGATTCACATGACGTTCTGGTGCGCCGGGCGATGACGCTCGGTTGTACAACGTTATAGGTAAACGTTATAGGTAAACGTTATAGGGCAATACTGCCGATCGTGGCCTCACGCTGTCAAGCGACCGAGGAGATCCCCGAGCTGACGGTGCTCTGCGGCCTCATGGCGGCGGTGGATTCCCGCTGGACCACGCGGAACGAGGACTCGAACTCCCGCGGCGGGATAGCGCTGTCGGGGTCGGCGATGCGTTCCATCAGCACGCGCACAGCCGTCTGGGCGATCTCCTCGCGACCGGGGTCGACCGTCGAGAGCGACGGAAGGGAGTAGCGCGTCTCATCGATGTCGTCGAAGCCGATCACCGACACATCATCGGGGACACGTATGCCCCGCTCCTGGAGCACCCGGACCGCGCCGAGCGCGATCGAGTCGTTGAAGGCGACGACGCCGTCGAACGTCAATCCCGACGCGATTGCGGCACGCATCGCTTCGGCGCCGTCGGTCCGGTGCCAATTCCCGACATCGACGACCAGTTCGTCGGAGTACGGGATCCCGGCCGCCGCGAGAGCCTCCTTGTATCCGGTCAACCGCAGGCCGGCGGAGCCGATCACCTCGTTCTCGTGTGCGCCGAAGGCCAGGATGCGCCGGTGGCCGAGCGCGATGAGGTGCTCGGTCGCGGCGCGGGAGGCGGCCACGTTCTTCATCGTGACATGGTCGGCGGGCCCGTTGAAGATGCGCTCACCGAGGAGCACGAGCGGTGTCGGAATGTCGACGAGCGGTGCATCCTCCTGTCCGAGTGCCAGGACGCTGAACAGGATGCCGTCGACCATCCGCATCCGTGGGCCGTGCAGCACCTCCAACTCGCGCTCCCGGATGCCGCCGCTCTGCTGGATCATCACGACGAGGTCGTGTTCGGCTGCCGCTCGCATCACGGCGTCGGCAAGCTCGGCGAAGTACGCATTCTTGAGGTCCGGGATGATCAGGCTGATCGCACCCGTTCGACCCGAGCGGAGGCCGCGCGCCGACAGGTTGGGCTGGTAGCCCAGCTCCTTGATCGCCGCCAGCACGCGCTCGCGGGTGGTCTCCCGGATGTAGGGGTAGTCGTTGATGACGTTGGAGACCGTCTTGATGGACACGCCCGCCGCCTGCGCTACGTGATGCAACGTGACCGCCACAGCAGCCTCCTTCGTCTGATCGTCGCATGGGCGACTTCTTTACATCGTAGTAAAGCACGCCGGCGTGGCTGCTCGCCCACACCGGTCCGCTCGTTCACAAGGAGTGGGTGCTCGCGACCCAGCGAGCCTCCTCGGCGAGCAACGCGCGTCCCGGAGCAAGGGGCCGATAGCCGACCTCTGTTGCGGCACGGGTGTCGAGCACGATGGGGTGCGGTGCGTTCCAGGGATGCTCGCCGCCGGGCACGCCGTCGTCGAGGCCGAGGATGCGGCCCTGCCAGCCGATCGCCGCACCGATCGCCTCGACGATCTCCCGTGCGCTCAGCGGGTCGGGATCGGCAATGTTGAGGATGCGGGCCTCGGGAGCGTCCGCAACGGCTTCGATGAGCGCCGCCACGTTCGCCGCGGCGGTGAGGTGGTCGACGGACTCACCTCGCCGCGTCAGTTCGATGGTGTCGGCGCCGGCGAGCATCCTCTCGACGATGGCGGTCGTGCGGGCGTTGCGTGCCCACCGTCCGTGCACTTTCGACGGGCGGATCACCGTCACCGGGAGCCCGCTGTCCCGTGCGGCTTGCTCCACGGCGACCTTGCACGGCGCGTAGCCTTCCCGGCTGTACGGGTTCGTTCCCGCCGGAGCCGGCGGGAGCATCGGGTTCGTCTCGGGGATGGGCACAGGGAATCTCGGTGCTTCGTCTCCGTTGATGTGCCTGCCCTGCTCGTCCCGGTAGACCGCGCGGGAGGATGCGACGACCACCGAGCCGCTGTCGCGATACAGGGGGAGGGCCTCCTCGACGTGCGAGCCCGTGTAGGCGACGAGGTCGACGAGGAGGTCGGCTCCGTCCCCGAGCAGCTGGGACAGCGCTCGCGCATCGGAGCGATCCACAGCGTGGAAGCGGACACCACTGTTCACCAGCTCGACGGGCATCCGCTCGGAGGTGCGCCCGGTGACGTCGACAATCCAGCCGTTGCGGGCGAGGCGCTGCGCTGTCGCGCCGCCCATCGCCCCGGTTCCGCCGAGAATCACTGCCCGCCGAGTGGGTGAAGACATCGGGCGAGCCTAGCAACCCGCGAAGCCTCAGCCGACCCGCACGAAGGTCTGCTGCCAGCCGGTCGACCCGTTGGGTGCGATCGGGGCGCGCGTTCGCTCCTGCAGACGGCCGGCGCGGTCGGTGGCGCGCACGGCGAGGGTGTGGCCGCCGGCGGTCGCGTCCCAGTCCAGCGACCACTGCACCCAGGTGTCCGCGTTGCCGCCCGTCTCGCCTCAGCTGGAATCCTGGCCGCGGCCGCCCTCGCCCTCACCGCCTGCTCCTCGGGAGCCGGCGCGTCGTCGGGTGACAGCAGCTCCCCGATGGCCTCGTCCAGCCCGTCGGCTTCGTCGTCGATGGACCCGGCCGCCGACCTGGTCGGCCCCGGCTGCGCCGCATACGCGAAGCAGGTCCCGTCCGGCTCCGGCTCGGTCGCAGGCATGGCGGCGGACCCGGTGGCCACCGCGGCGAGCAACAACCCGCTGCTGACGACTCTGGTGGCGGCCGTCTCCGGCGCGCTCAACCCCAAGGTGAACCTGGTGGACACGCTCAACGGCGGACAGTTCACCGTCTTCGCCCCGGTGGATGACGCCTTCAAGAAGATCGACCCGGCGACCATCGACACGCTGAAGACGGATGCGGGCGCGGCAACGCTGACGTCCATCGTCACCTACCACGTGGTCCCCGGCCAGCTGTCGCCGAAGGACATCACCGGCACCCACAAGACCGTGCAGGGCGCTGACGTGACCGTGACCGGTTCGGGCGACTCGATGAAGGTCAACGACGCCAACGTGATCTGTGGCGGCGTCCACACCGCCAACGCGACCGTGTACCTCATCGACTCGGTGCTGATGCCCCCGGCCAAGTAGCCTGCCCCATCCCCCGAGAAACGGCCGTGCACTCTGTGCACGGCCGTTTCCGTGTGCTCAGTCCTGGTGGGGTGCCTCCCCCTGCGGCGGCCGGGCGCGCAGGTCGGCGCGGATCCCGTCGAGCACGGCGCGCACGGAGACCTGCTTGGCCTCGGTGTCGATGACGTTCGCGGGAACGGTCACGACGAGACCTGACTGGTAGAACGCCCGAATGCGGAAGCCGCCCGACCATGACGCGTCGTTCTCGTTGTCGGCCTCCGTCCCTCCGGAGAGTTCGAAGCGGAGCAGCCCCGACCGGCTTTCGACGCGTGTGACGACCTGGGCGCCCGGCGTCCCATCGTCGATGACTTCGCTCGCGACCACCACATGGTCTGTGAACACGCCGATGCGGAGCGTGACGGTGGAAAGACCGGTGGCCGCCGCGGCGCCGAGGTAGATGATCCGCTCGTCCCCGACCGCCAGCTCGAGCTGTCGCAGCAGGATGGGGTACCACTCGGGATTGGCGCCCAGCACTTCCACCAGCCCACGCTCCTCGCGGAGAAGCGCTCGCAGTCGATCTTGGATCGTCGACGTATCCGTCATCGGGTGCCCTTCTCGTGCAGCGAGCTGGGCGCGGCCGACGCCCTGCCCTCAGGGTATCGCTAGCCTGGCTAGAAAATCGACTCTTCTTCGCCTTCAGAAGCGGCGGACCGCGACTGCAGAGCCGAGCCGACCAGCTGAGCCAGAAGCTCCTCGACCGACGTCTTCGTCGCCCGGGACAGCCGTTGTAGTTGCTCGTGCGTACGCGTGGGCACGTCGAGAGAGACGATCCCCGGCCGAGCGGAGGCACGCAGCAGCCTTTGCCGCCTCAGGTACTCGAGGTTGTCGGCGGGAACGATCCTCCGTCGTCCGCCGGAGATCGAGACGACGACTTCGCCTCGACTAATCGCCCGTCTGATCTGCGCGGCCGACCTCTGCGTCAGTCGGGCGAAGTCTTCGACCGACAACGAGAGCGGCAACTTCGGCGCGTACCCGTCGGCGATCACCTCCCGCAACCGCTCATAGATCTCGGCAGGCGTTATGCGTGTGGTCCTGGTGGTCTCGGTCATGTCGAAGGACTCCCTCCGGTTCGATGCGTCTATCTACTCAGACGGATGAATCGCCGAACTGTGACGCGGAAGGACTGATTAAGGTCATCGAACCGCCTGATGCGGGTGCCTCGACAACTGACTTTCGGCCGAACCGGAGCCGAACCTACCCTGCACCCACAAGCACAAAACTCGGTTTGCGTTCCGCGTCACGATCGGGCACATATGCCGTCTTTATCTCTGGCGGCTCCCGAAAGCCACCCCCAGACGTGAAGCACGAACCCGAATGAAGAAAGCGCACAGCGAACCATGAGTCACAACACCCCCAAGCGGCGCTGGTGGCAGCCGCAGGCCTCACTCGTCACAGTAATCGCCCTTGTCGGAGCGACCCTCACCGCTGGTGCGGTCGGGCTGGTGGCACCCACCCTTTTGGACCCGCAGGTTGCCTCGGCCGCGACGCAGTCGTGCACGCCGACGGCAGGGTTCACCAGTTGCGTGCTATACACCTATTCGGGGAGTGACCAGTCGTTCACCGTGCCGGCCGGTGTGAGTTCGATCGACGTGGGGCTGTGGGGGGCCGGCGGCGGCAGCGCAGCCGGCCCATACACCCAGGGCGCCGGCGGAGGTTACACGCATGGCACGGTCGCAGTCGCACCGGGCCAGGCATTGACCGTAGTTGTCGGGCAAGGCGGTTCCGCCCCAGTCAAGGGCTCGAGCCTCGGTCCGAGTGCCTACGGTGGCGGCGGCAGCGGGGGCTACGGAGTGGTGGGGGGGTTTGGAAATACGTCCTTTATCGCTGCGGGTGGCGGCGGGATGAGCGCCTTGCGGACAGGGGCGGGGCCCCTGTTGATCGCGGCTGGCGGTGGCGGTGCCCCGGTAGCGACACCCGACAGCGAGGGAGGGCGAGCGGGCGGCGGCGGCGGAATCGTGGGCGGGTCCGGAACGGGCACCGCTGGTATCGGCGGAACGCAAACGGCTGGCGGTGCGGCGGGAACTAACCCCCCATCTGGTTGCGTGACCAGCGCTGTGCAAGGATCCGCAAACGCCGGAGGCGCCGGGGCAGTTGGCGTGTCAACCGGTAGTGGCACGGGCGGCGGAGGTGGCGGCGGTTTCTTCGGAGGTGGAGGCGGCGCCTGCTCTCAGTCTTCTAGTGGATTGCCCAACGAGGGTGGTGGAGGCGGGGGCTCCTCTCTTATCGCCGGATCAAGCGTGATAGCGGCGACGACCCTCTCTGGCGGCAATGGTGCTCAGGCAGCAGGCGGCAACTCGGGCGGCTCAACGCAGCCTTTCTACGCGGCCGGTATCGGAGTTGGTGGCAACAACCCCACTGCTCAATCAGGCGTAGCCGGGGGCAACGGTCGGGTTGTCATCCAGTTCAAACTTTCGAGTGCCGACCTTTCGGTTACAAAGACAGTAGATCGTCCCGAGGCACAACCCGGAAGCGCCGTTGTGTTCGCGATCACAATTGCGAGCGCAGGGCCGGACACGGCCCCGGGCGTCACCGTGGTCGACTCTCTTCCGGCGGGACTGGAGTTTGTGAGTTCCGACGCGGGTGCTGCCTACGACCCCGCGACGGGAGTGTGGTCGGCGGGTGATCTTCCTGCCGGTCAGAACCGGACACTTCACATCACAGCGAAGCTGACCGCCGTGACGGCGGTGACCAACCGGGTCACCCAGGTGTACTCGTCGATTCCCGACCCGAACCCGGCGAATAACACCGCCCAGGCGACGGTGACGCCCCTGGTGGCGGATTTGGTGACGTCGAAGTCTCTTGTCGGCACGGCGAACCCGCCGCTCGGCTCGAATGTGACCTACAACCTGACGGTGAAGAACAACGGGCCAGAAGACACGACGGGTGTCACGGTGACGGACCCGCTGCCTGCGGGGTTGACGTATGTGTCGTCCTCGGGCACCGGAACATATGATTCTGCAACCGGCGTGTGGTCGGTCGGCAATCTCGCCAATGGCGAGACCAAGACGTTGGCTCTGACGGTCCGGGTGGACACGACGAATCCCGTGACGAACCTGATCACAGCGTCGGGTTCGGATCTTCCGGACCCGACGCCCTGTCCGGGAGATTGTGGAACGGGCCCTGGCCCGGTGACCGCGGTAGCGGCGGACCTCACCACCTCGAAGACGGTGGACAACCCGACCCCCACGTTGGGCTCGAACGTCACCTTCACGCTGACCGCGGAGAACGCGGGCCCGAGCAACACCACCGGTGTGGTGCTGACTGACCCGATTCCGGCTGGTTTCTCGTACGTGTCTGACGACGCGGCCGGCGCGTACAACCCCGGGACCGGCTTGTGGTCGGTGGGTTCGTTGAACGCGGGGCAGAGCAAGCAGCTGCATTTGGTGTTGAAGACGACAGCGGCGCAGACCGCGCCGGAAGTCATCACGGACGCGGTGTCCGATCTTCCGGACCCGACCCCGTGTGCACCGGACTGTGGAACCGTTCCGAGCCTGCCGACGCAGTTCGCGGACCTGCAGACCAGCAAGACGGTCGACTCCACGACGCCTGCCCTCAACGGCAATGCGACGTTCACGATCACCGTCACCAACAACGGCCCCAGCGGCACCACCAACGCGACGGTGACCGACAAGCTGCCCGCTGGCCTCCAGTACGTGTCCGACACGTCCGGAGGAAAGTACAACCCGGCGAGCGGCGTGTGGTCCGTGGGTGCGCTGGCGAACGGTGAGACGAAGTCGTTCGATGTGGTGACCAAGGTCACCACGACCTCCCCGGTGCAGAATGTGATCACGAAGTCCGATTCCGACCTGCCCGACCCAACACCGTGCCCGTCGGATTGCGGTAGCGCGCCGGGTCCGATCACGGCGCAGTTCGCCGATCTGGCGACGAGTAAGACGGTCGACAACACGAAGCCGAACCTGAACGGCAATGTGACCTTCACCCTGACGGTGACCAACAACGGTCCCGCGGCGACCACGAATGCGAAGGTCACCGACCCGCTCCCGGTCGGCTTGCAGTATGTGTCGGACACGTCCGCCGGCGCGTATGACCCCGTCACGGGTGTCTGGTCGGCAGGTGCATTGGCTGACGGTCAGACCAAGTCGATCAACATCGTGACCAAGGTGACGACTCTGTCGCCGGTGACGAACGTGATCACCGCGACGAGCTCGGATGTTCCGGACGCGACCCCGTGTCCGACGGACTGTGGCCCGAACCCCGGCCCGATCCAGGCACAGGCGGCTGACCTGGTCACCAGCAAGGCGGTCGACACGACGACGCCGCGTCTCGGCGGGAATGCGGTGTTCACGCTGACGGTCCGGAACGCGGGTCCGTCGGACACGACCAACGCCTCGGTGACGGACAAGCTCCCGGCCGGTCTGGACTACGTGTCTGACACCTCTGGTGGCAATTACGACCCGGCGACCGGAGTGTGGTCGGTGGGTGCGCTCGCGAACGGTGAGGTGAAGTCGATCGACATCGTCACCCTGGTGACCGCGACCTCGCCGGTCACCAACGTGATCACCGGTTCCGGGTCGGATCTGACGGACCCGTCGCCCTGTCCCACGGACTGCGGCACCACTCCGGGACCGATCACGCCGCAGTATGCCGACCTGGTCACGACGAAGTCCGTGGACAATACAACGCCGCGGTGGGGCAGCCAGGTGCTGTTCACCATCTCGGTTGCGAACCACGGACCGTCGAATGCGACCAACGCACACGTCACGGACCTGCTGCCGGCGGGGCTGGACTATGTGTCCGACACATCCGGCGGGAACTACGATCCGGCCACCGGCATCTGGTCGGTAGGGGATCTGGCCAACGGTTCGACGAGGTCGTTCGACATCCTCGCGACCGTGAGCTCGACCACCCCGGTGACCAACCTGGTGACCAACTCTGCTTCCGATCAGGTCGACCCGAGCCCCTGCCCTTCGGACTGCGGCACCAACCCCGGCCCCATCACTCCGCAGTTCGCCGACCTTGCTACGACCAAGACGGTGGACACCACGACTCCGGTGTTCGGCAGCAACGTGAAGTTCACGATCACGGTCACCAACAACGGCGGTCTGGATGCGACCAACGCGCAGGTGACCGACAAGCTCCCGGCCGGACTGGACTACGTCTCAGACACCTCGGGTGGCGCGTATGACGCCGCGACCGGTGTGTGGTCCGTCGGATCGTTGGCCAACGGTGCGACCAAGTCGTTCGACATCGTCGCGAAGGTGACCACGGCGTCGCCGGTCACCAACGTGATCACCCACTCGGGTGCGGATCAGGCTGATCCGACGCCGTGTCCGACGGACTGCGGCCCCGGCCCCGGCCCGTTGACTCCGCAGGCGGCCGACCTAGTCACCTCGAAGACGGTGGATAACGCAACACCGAACTTCGGCGGCAACGTCACCTACACCCTGACGGTCACCAACAATGGGCCCTCGGGCACGACCAACGCGAAGGTCACGGACAAGCTCCCGACCGGTCTGGACTACGTGTCCGACACCTCGGGTGGCGCCTATGACGCGGCAACCGGTGTCTGGTCGGCGGGCTCGTTGGCCAATGGCGAGACGAAGACCATTAACATCGTCACCAAGGTCATCACGACAGCGCCGGTCACCAACCTCATCACCAAGTCGGATTCCGACCTCCCCGACCCGACCCCGTGCCCGACTGATTGCGGTACGGGACCCGGTCCGGTGACGCCCAGCGCGGCGGACCTGTCCGTGTCGAAGACGGTGGACAACCCGACCCCGGTGCTCGGCTCGAATGTCACCTTCACCCTCACAGTGGTCAATGACGGGCCCAGTGACACGACCGGTGTGGTCCTGACTGACCCTGTGCCCGCCGGGTTCAGCTACGTCTCGGATGACGGTACCGGTTCCTACAACCCGGGTACCGGACTGTGGTCCGCGGGCGCTCTGACGGTCGGCCAGACCAAACAGCTCCACCTGGTGCTGCAGGTCACGGCCGCCCAGACCGGGGCCCAGGTGGTCACCGACGCGGTCTCGGATCTTCCGGATCCGACGCCGTGTGCGCCGGATTGCGGTTCGGTGCCCAGCCTTCCGACGAAGTTCGCCGACCTGGCGACCGCCAAGACGGTGGACACCACGACCCCGGAACTCAACGGCAACGCGCGGTTCACCATCACGGTCACCAACAACGGCCCGTCGGACACGGCGAACGCGACCGTGACCGACAAGCTGCCGGCCGGTCTGGACTACGTGTCCGACACCTCGGGTGGGACGTATGACCCGGCGACGGGTGTCTGGTCGGTGGGGTCCCTTGCGAACGGGGAAACCAAGACGTTCGACGTGATCACCAAGGTGACCGTCACGACTCCGGTGACCAACGTGATCACGAACTCGGATTCCGGGCTTCCCGATCCAACGCCGTGTCCGTCGGATTGCGGCCCCAACCCGGGGCCGATCCAGGCGCAGTCCTCTGACCTGGTCACGACCAAGACCGTGGACAACACGACCCCGAACTTCGGGGACAACGTGACCTTCACCCTCACGGTGAAGAACAACGGACCCACGGACGCCACCAACGCGACCGTGACCGACAAGCTGCCCGCAGGTCTGGACTACTTGTCGGACACCTCCGGTGGCACGTACGACCCCGCGACCGGCGTGTGGTCGGTCGGAAGTCTGGCCAACGGTGCGACGACGTCGTTCCAGATCGTGACCAAGGTGAGTACCACCGCCCCGGTGACGAATGTGATCACGAACTCCGGCTCGGATCACCCGGACCCGACACCGTGCCCGTCCGACTGTGGAACCGGGCCCGGCCCGATCACCCCGCAGTCCGCGGACCTCGCCACCACCAAGACGGTCGACAACACGACACCGGTACTGGGTGACGATGTGCTGTTCACCATCACGGTGACCAACAACGGCCCCTCGGACACCGCGAACGCGCAGGTGACCGACAAGCTGCCCGCAGGCCTCGACTACGTCTCCGACACCTCCGGTGGCACGTACGATCCCGCGACGGGTATCTGGTCGGCCGGCGCGCTGGCCAACGGGGCGACGAAGTCGTTCGACATCATCAGCAAGGTGACCTCGCTGACGCCTGTCCGTAACGTCATCACGAGCTCGGGATCGGGCCTGCCCGACGCGACACCGTGCCCGACGGACTGCGGCCCCGCACCGGATCCGATCGTCGCGCAGTACTCCGACCTCGCAACGAGCAAGACGGTGGACAACACGACGCCGAACTTCGGAGACAACGTCCGCTTCACCCTCACGGTCACCAACAACGGCCCCTCGAACGCCACCAATGCAACGGTGACAGACAAGCTCCCGACGGGCCTGGAGTACGTCTCCGACGGCTCCGGCGGGAAGTACGATTCGGCGACGGGCGTGTGGAGCATCGGTGCGCTGGCGAACGGCGAGACCAAGTCGATCGTCATCGTGACCACGGTTGCGACGACGACACCGGTGACGAACATCATCACCAACAGCGGATCCGGTCTCCCGGACCCGACGCCGTGCCCCACGGATTGCGGCCCGACCCCGGGCCCGATCACGCCGCAGGCGGCAGACCTGGTCACGACCAAGACCGTGGACAACACGACCCCGAACTTCGGGGACAACGTGACGTTCACCGTCACGGTGAAGAACAACGGTCCGTCGGATACGACGAACGCCCAGGTGACCGACAAGCTGCCGGCCGGTCTGGACTACGTGTCCGACACCTCCGGCGGCACCTACGACAAGGCGACCGGTATCTGGTCGGCCGGTGCGCTCGCCAACGGGGCGACGAAGTCCTTCGACATCGTCACGAAGGTGAACACCACCACACCGGTGACGAACGTCATCAGCAAGTCGGACTCGGGTCTCCCCGACCCGACCCCGTGCCCGTCCGACTGTGGAACCGGGCCCGGCCCGATCACCCCGCAGTCCGCGGACCTGGTCACCACCAAGACGGTCGACAGCAAGACACCGAACTTCGGCGAGAACGTGACCTTCACGCTCACGGTGAAGAACAACGGTCCCTCGGACACCACCGGGGCGACTGTGACGGACAAGCTGCCGGCTGGGCTGGACTACGTGTCCGACACCTCCGGTGGCGCCTACGACCCGGCAACGGGCGTGTGGTCCGCGGGTGCGATCGCCAACGGAGCGACGAAGTCCATCGACATCGTCACCAAGGTCAGCACCAGCAGCCCGGTCACCAACGTAATCACCAACTCGGGATCGGATCTGCCGGATCCGACACCGTGTCCCTCCGACTGTGGAACCGGGCCCGGCCCGATCTCCCCGAACTCGGCCGACCTGGTCACCACGAAGACCGTGGACGACACCACCCCGAACTACGGGTCACAGGTGAAGTTCACCATCACGGTGAAGAACAACGGCCCGTCCGATACGACCAACGCGCAGGTCACCGACAAGCTCCCGGCTGGTCTGGACTACGTGTCTGACACCTCCGGCGGGAAATACGACGCGGCAACCGGCGTCTGGTCGGTCGGCGACCTGGCGAACGGGGCGACGAAGTCGTTCGACATCGTCACCACCGTCAGCACGGCCAGCCCGGTGACCAACGTGATCAACAGCTCCGGATCGGATCTTCCCGACCCGACACCGTGTCCGACCGATTGCGGAACCGGGCCCGGCCCGATCACCCCGCAGTCTGTTGACCTCGTGACGAGCAAGACCGCGTCCGCTCCCGTGGTCGACTTCGGTGGCCCGGTGACGTTCACGATCAACGTCACCAACAACGGTCCGTCGAACACCACCAACGCCACCGTGACCGACAAGCTGCCTGCGGGACTGACCTACGTGTCCGACACCTCGGGCGGGAAGTACGACCCGGCGACGGGCGTGTGGTCGGTCGGGTCGCTCGCCAACGGGGAGACGAAGTCGTTCGACGTCGTCACCACGGTGGACACCACCAGCCCGGTGCAGAACGTGATCACCCAGGTCACCTCCTCGGTGCCGGACCTGACCCCGTGCCAGCCGGCCAACCCGGAGAACTGCGCAGCTCCTGCGCCGGTGGCTCCGCGGTATGCCGACCTGAAGGTGACCAAGGCGGCCGAACCGGCCGACGTGAAACTGGGCGACACGTTCGCCTTCGTCCTCACGGTGACCAACACGGGCAACACCGACACCACCGGTGTCGTCGTGGTCGACAAGATGCCGAAGAACCTGACGTACCTGTCGGATGACTCGGCGTCCACCTCGACCACGTACGACCAGGCGAGCGGCAACTGGACGGTCGGCGACCTCGCCGTCGGCCAGACCAAGACGCTCCGCATCCAAACCCGGGCCGACGGCTTCGCGGTGAACATCATCCAGAACGCCACCAGCGCTCTGCCTGACCCGACACCGTGCAGCCTCGACAAGGGGTGTGCCGACACTGCCGTGTCGATCCCGTCGACGTACTCGGACCTCGTCTGGGACAAGACGGTCGACAATGCGTCCCCGGTCGTCAACCAGAACGTCACGTTCACGCTGACCCTGGGCAACAAGGGGAAGGACGCCGCGCCCAACGCGCAGCTGACCGACCCACTGCCGAGCGGACTGCAGTATGTCTCCAGCCAGGCGACGGCCGGAACGTACGATCCGTCCACCGGGGTGTGGAACGTCGGCACACTGAACGTAGACTCCACGCAGACGCTGAAGATCGTCGCGAAAGTCACGAGCCTCAACGCTGCTGACACGACGAACAAGATCATGAGCGTCACGTCCGACAACCCGGACCCGACACCCTGCATCGACGGCGCGTGCGGAGCTGAAGGCGTCGCGGCGGTCAACGCGCAACCCGCGCTGATACCCGGGCTGGACATCCCCGGACTGGCCCACACCGGAAGCGACCTGGCTCCCGGGCTCGGGATCGCCGGCCTCGCGCTCCTGGTCGGAGGCGTGCTGTTCGTGGCGATCCGTCGGCGCCGCAAGGACGACGATGAAGCCACGACCAGTGGCCGGCACATCCAGTAGCCGACACCACTGAGCGGGTTCTAACGGTGGTCGCAACCCCCTGATTCAGGAGGTTGCGACCACCGCGTCGTTAACAGCCGGATGCCCGCCCCGCCCTCATGGGGGTGGAGCGGGCATCTGACAAGCGACTCGAAGGAATCCCTTCCTTCGCCGCTCATGGTGCGGTCATCCCGACCCGTCTCGTGATGACCTCACCTACTAAGACGCGTCTTGCCGCTGGATATGACGCGGATCAGCCAAAACTTCCTTTCGCGCGGCGCCCAGCGGTGCACCGCGGAACGCAGAAACGGGGCCCCGGCATGATTGCCGAGGCCCCGTTTGGTGAAGGTTTGGGGCGCTACTTCTGCTTGACCGTGTAGGTCACGTTGCCGCCGAGGCCGACTACCGTGACCGTCCACTTGTCGTTGGAGTACGTGCCGCTCGTCCCCTCCTTCTTGAAGCCGGCATCGGTCAGAAGCTTCACGGCATCGTCTTTGGCGTTGTTGCTCTTGGTCTTCAGGTTCAGCGTGTAGCTGCCCGACGACGTGCTGCCGTAGTGGTTGCTGGAGGCGACCACATCTTTCGCCAGGACGGGGATGTCCGAGGGCGCGCCCCCTGAGCCGTTGACGACCTTCGCCGCCGCACTGGCCGCGGCGCTCGAGGTGGGCGCCTTGTCCGTCGGTGCGGTGCACGCGGCAAGGGCCGTCGTCGTCAAACCGGCGATCAGGAGCGCGGGAATCAGGGTCTTTTTGAGCATGTTTGGGTCCATCCGATCGTGTGAGAGCAGTATCCCTCCGGGTGTGGGCACTGCCATAGACAACAGACGCGCCAGCGGACCGGATCGTGACGGCCCCTCAGAGGAGTCCCAGCGAAGTTATATAGTTGACGCATATAAACGACCCCACATACGCACACGCACTCGTATAAGGACTCCCGTGGCCCGCACCGGCATCTTCACCAAAGACCACCCGCACTACCGCTGGGTGGCACTCTCCAACACCACGCTCGGCATGCTGATGGCGACGATCAACTCCTCGATCGTCATCATCTCGCTGCCCGCCATCTTCACCGGAGTGAAGCTCAACCCGCTCGAGCCCGGCAACGTCTCCTACCTGCTCTGGATGCTGATGGGCTACATGCTCATCACCGCCGTGCTGGTCGTCACCTTCGGCCGGATGGGCGACCAGTTCGGCCGCGTCCGCATCTACAACCTCGGGTTCGTCATCTTCACCCTCGCGGCGATCGCCCTCTGCCTCGACCCGTTCAGCGGCGGCCCCGGCGCCATGTGGCTGATCGTCTGGCGCTTCGTCCAGGGCATCGGCGGCGCGATGCTGTTCGCCAACTCGACCGCGATCCTGACGGATGCGTTCCCGGCCAACAAGCGCGGCTTCGCCCTCGGCCTCAACCAGGTCGCGGCGATCGCCGGAAGCTTCATCGGCCTCATCCTCGGCGGAGTGCTCGCCGAGATCGACTGGCGGGCCGTCTTCTTCGTGTCGGTGCCGTTCGGCATCGTCGGCACCATCTGGTCCATCAAGTCGCTGCACGAGGTCGGCCAGAAGAACCCTGGCCGTATCGACTGGCTCGGCAACGCCACCTTCGGCATCGGCCTGATCGCGCTGCTCACGGGCATCACCTACGGCATCCAGCCCTACGGCGGCTCCAGCCAGGGCTGGGGCAACCCGTGGGTCCTCGGGTCGATCATTGGCGGCATCCTGCTGCTCGTCGCGTTCGTCTTCGTCGAGCTGAGGGTGCCGGCGCCCATGTTCGACATGCGGCTGTTCCGCATTAGGGCGTTCTCCTCGGGGATCTTCGCCGGGTTCCTGGCCGCGATCGGCCGAGGCGGACTCCAGTTCATGCTGATCATCTGGCTGCAGGGCATCTGGCTGCCCCTTCACGGCTACAGCTACGAGGCCACCCCGCTGTGGGCGGGCATCTACATGCTGCCGATCACCATCGGCTTCCTCATCGCCGGCCCGATCTCGGGTGCGCTCTCCGACCGGTTCGGGTCCCGCGCATTCGCCACGGTGGGACTGCTGCTCGTCGCCGCAACCTTCGTGGGCCTGCTACTGATCCCGGTGAACTTCGAGTACTGGCAGTTCGCGCTGCTGACGGGTCTGAACGGCATCGGCTCCGGCCTGTTCTCGTCGCCTAACCGGACGGCGATCATGAACAGCGTGCCGGCGAACGAGCGCGGGGCCGCATCCGGGATGGCCGGCGTCGCCCTCAACGCCGGAAGCTCGCTCTCCATCGGCATCTTCTTCTCGCTGATGATCGCCGGTCTGTCGGTCGCGCTTCCGACCGCCCTCACGAGCGGACTCACCTCGCACGGCGTGCCCGGGAACATCGCAGCGCAGGTCGGGAACACCCCGCCGGTCGGCTCGCTGTTCGCCGCGTTCCTCGGCTACAACCCCATCCAGAGCCTGCTCGGACCGACCGGCATCCTCAGCGCGCCGCACGTCGACGGGGCCACACTGACGGGTAAGGAGTTCTTCCCACAACTGATCTCCGGTCCCTTCCATGACGGCCTGGTCGTCGTCTTCATCGCCGCCGCTGTCATGAGCGTCATCGGCGCTATAGCGTCGTTCCTCGGCGGGGGCAAGTATGTTCATGAGGAGGCCGCGGCGCCCGAGCTGCAGGCCACCGAGGAAGGCGAGGAAGTCGGTGCCCACCGCGCATGAAGCTGACGAGCGGCCGACGGCCGGACACGGCGACGATGGCGTCGACGAGCTGTCCGGCCGCCTGGCCCTGGCCGTCGGGCGGCTGAACCGCCGCATCCGCTCCTCCGCCGGCGGGCTCAGTCACGGGCAGCTCTCCGCCCTGTCGACCATCGTCCGTAGGGGACCGGTGCGTCCCAGCGAACTCGCCGCGATCGAAGTTGCCGCCGCGCCCACGATCACGCGGATCGTGGCGGAGCTGGAGGCACGCGGGCTGGTGGAGCGGACGCCGGACCCCGACGACCGCCGGTCGCTGTTCGTCTCCGGCACGGAGGCCGGCACCGCTCTGCTGCTGGAGGCGCGCTCCGACCGCGCGCGTGCGGTGTCGGACGTGCTCGGCGAGCTGTCCCCAGAGCAGGTGGAGGCCGTCCGCGCGGCGCTCCCCGCCCTGGAGCAGGCGGCGCACGTCTCCCCGCCCCCCGCGACCTGACCCTCCGGTCCCGGCGCCCCGCCCCTCGCGCTTCCCGCCCTCTCTCGCTGAGTTGCGACAACATGTCGCAACTCGCGTCGAATACGCGCACCTACTCACGGGTCGTGGCGGCGGCGCCGGGATGCGGTCAGCCGACGGCGTCCCGGCGTCCCGGCGTCTGGCAGTGAGTCGCGACAACATGTCGCAACTCGCGTCGAATACGCGCACCTACTCGCGGGTGGCGGCAGCGGTAGGCGGTCAGCTGACGGCGAGGAGCGCGGCAGCGACGATGGCCAGCACCAGGCCGACCCACTGCACCGGCGCGACGCGCTCCCGCAGTACAACGGCGGCGAGCAGCACGGTGCCGGCCGGGTAGAGGGCGGTCAGCACGGACACCGTGGTCAGGTCGCCGATCCGGAGCGCGACGAGGAGGAGCAGGTTGGCCGTCGCATCCAGCGCGCCGCCGCCGACCGCCACCGCGACGCCGCGCCGCTCCAGCCGCATCCCGCTGCGTGGTGCGTCCGGGACGATTCCCTGCGACCGGCGTCGTGACCGGGCGCGAATCACGACGATCGACACAACTGTCCACATCACGACCGCATTGGTGGTCCGGTTGGCGATCAGCGGCACCACGCCGGAGTCGTCCGGCGTCTGGTCGAGCAGGATGAGGAACACGCCGATCATCGCGCCCGCGGCGACCGCCATGATCAGTGCGCGCGGTCGGGGGCGGACGGCGCCCTTCTCCGGCACGAACCCGACCAGGACGACCGCCACCAGGCCGAGGCCGAGGGCGAAGTAGCCGATCGGCTGGAAGCGGTCGCCGCCCACCAGACCCCAGGTCACCGGCACCAGCGCCGAGACGAGCGCGGTCAGCGGCGACAGGATGCTCATCGGCCCGATCGCGAGGCAGGCGTAGAGGAGGGCGATCGCGACGGAGCCGGCGACCCCGGACAGGACACCCCAGCCGAGGGCCTCCGACGACCAGGTGCCGCCGATGGCCGGGAGCGCGACGAGGAGCAGCACCAGCCCCGCGACGGCGCCCACGGCGGTGGTGCGGAGCGGCCCAATTCGGCGCGACGCCAGTCCTCCGAGGAAGTCGGCGGACCCGTAGACGAAGGCGCCGATCAGCCCCAGGACGGCTGAGCCCATCAGCTCCCGGCCAGACGGTAGCTGTGCAGCACCGCCCCCGAACGGAAGCGCTCCAGCTCGGTGAGCTCGAAGGTCCACTTCTCCCTGTCGTCGGGGAAGATGCGGAGGCCGCCGCCCACCATCACCGGGTAGGTCAGCAGCCGCAGCTCATCCACCAGCCCCCACACCAGAAGGGAGCGGACGAGGGATGCGCTTCCAGCGACGAGGATCGGTCCGCCGTCGCCCTCCTTCAGCGCGGAGACACCGGCTCGGACCGGTTGTGCGACGGCGGTCGCGTTCCAGGTCAGTTCGGCGGGGCGGGAGGTGACGACGTCTTTCGGCATGCCGTTCATCTTGTCCGCGAACTCGTCATCCCGAGCTGGCCACGCGTCGGCGAACTGTTCATACGTGCGCCGGCCGAGCAGCAGCGACTCCGCCTCCAGCACCTCGCGCAGCTTGAAGGCGCGGACGTCCTCGGTGCTGAACGGCATGGTCCAGCCGGCGTGCGGATGGGTGGGCTCGCCGCCGGGAGCCTCGACGACCCCGTCGAGGGTCATGAACTCGGTCACGATCAGCCGCCGCATGTGGGCGATGCTACCCGAGCCAGGGTGTGGATGAAGAGGTTGTCCACAGATCCGCGACGCCCGGGAAGTCGTCGGGGGCGGCCGTTACGATCGAGACATGAGCTCCACCTCCGACTGGGTTCCCGACAGCTGGGTTCCCGACGACCGGGACGCGCCTCCTCTCGACGAGGAGCCGCCTCCCGGTTTCGGCGACCCGTATGCGGGGCCGGCCGGGCGGGTGGCGTCTGGCGGCGGCGCGGTGGCGACGTCGACGCCGACCGGGCGGGTGGCGACGGCCGTCATCCGGGCCACGGCGCCGCGGTTCGAGTCCGCGCAGGATGCGCTCCGCACGGTATTCGGCTACGACACCTTCCGCGGGCAGCAGCAGGAGATCATCGAACGGCTCGCCGCGGGCGGCGACGCGGTCGTACTCATGCCGACCGGCGGGGGCAAGAGCCTCTGCTACCAGATCCCTTCGCTGCTGCGCGAGGGGACCGGGGTCGTGGTCTCGCCCCTCATCGCCCTCATGCAAGACCAGGTGGATGCGCTGATCGCGGTCGGCGTCCGTGCCGCCTTCCTCAACTCCACTCAGGATGCGGCGGCGCGGTCCGCGGTCGAGCGGGCATACCTCGACGGCGAACTCGACATCCTCTACGTCGCACCCGAACGGTTGTCGTCGGAGTCGACGAAGCGCTTCCTCGAGCGCGGGCGCGTCGCACTGTTCGCGATTGACGAGGCCCACTGCGTGTCGCAGTGGGGGCACGACTTCCGCCCCGATTATCTCGCGCTCTCCGAGCTCGCCGACCGGTGGCCCGGTGTTCCGCGCATCGCGCTGACGGCCACGGCGACCGAAGCGACGCACCGCGAGCTGACCTCCCGCCTCAAGCTGGAGGGTGCCGAGCACTACGTCTCCGACTTCGACCGGCCCAACATCCAGTACCGGATCGTGCCGAAGGCCGAGCCGCGCAAGCAGCTGCTCGACTTCATCACCCGGGAGCACCCGGGCGACGCCGGGATCGTGTACGCGTTGTCCCGTAACTCGGTGGAGAAGACGGCCGAGTTCCTCTCATCGCGCGGGCTGACCGCCCTGCCGTATCACGCCGGCCTCGAGGCGGCCCAGCGGGCCGCGACCCAGTCGCGGTTCCTCCGCGAAGAGGGCGTCATCGTCGTCGCGACCATCGCCTTCGGCATGGGCATCGACAAGCCGGACGTCCGCTTCGTGGCCCACATCGACCTGCCGAAGTCGGTCGAGGGTTACTACCAGGAGACCGGACGCGCCGGTCGTGACGGCCTCCCGTCGACAGCCTGGCTGGCGTACGGCCTGCAAGACGTGGTGCAGCAGCGCCGGATGATCGACGACTCTCCTGGAGACCTCGCGCACCGCAGGCGACTGACTCAGCACCTCGACGCGATGCTCGCGCTCTGCGAGACCGTGCAGTGCCGGCGAGTGAACCTGCTGGCGTACTTCGGCCAGCCGTCGAGTCCCTGCGGCAACTGCGACACCTGCCTCACACCGCCGGAGAGCTGGGACGGGACCGTCCCGGCGCAGAAGCTGCTGTCGACGGTGGTGCGCCTGAAGCGCGAACGCAATCAGCGCTTCGGGGCCAGTCACCTGATCGACATCCTCCGCGGCAAGCGCACCTCGCGCGTCGAGCAGTACGGCCACGACAGCCTGTCGACCTGGTCGATCGGCGACGACCTGAGCGAGAGCCAGTGGCGCGGTGTCGCCCGGCAGTTGATCGCCCAGGAGCTGTTGAAGCCCGAGGGCGAGTACGGCGTGCTCACGATCACGCCGGCGAGCACGGAGGTGCTCTCGGGTGGCCGTCAGGTGATCCTGCGGACGGAGCCCGAGCGACCGGAACGGTCGACGCGGTCGTCCCGCAGCGCTGTCTCGGCAGAGCTCGCCGCGCACGACGAGCCGCTCTTCGAAGCCCTCCGCAGCTGGCGGGCGGGGGCGGCACGGGAGCAGTCGGTGCCCGCGTACATCGTCTTCTCGGATGCGACGCTGCGCGCGGTCGCATCCGCTCGCCCGGCCTCACTCGCCGACCTCGACGGCATCACCGGCATCGGCGCCAAGAAGCGCGAGGCCTACGGAGAGGCGCTGCTGTCGGTCGTCGCATCCGTCTCCTCCTGACGCCGACGGGGCGCCGCGGAAGCGCTGAGGGGTCGGCCCTGCGCATAGCGCCCCAGCGCCCGTCGCCCGGCCCGGCCGTTGCGACCCCCTTGCGGCCGTCGGTTGCGGGCGTATCGTCCCCTAGCGTGCGCCGTTTCACTGCGCGTCCGTCGTTCCCTGAGTCCGGCGTTCCATCGGGCGATCAGGGAATTCTTTACGTGCGCCCGGTGTTATGACATTGAACGATAACCGAGGCGACCTCGGAGGAGGAACACCTAGATGGCACGAATGATCGAGGAGCTCGAGGACGAGACGGGCGCCGTCGTCAAGTACAAGCGTCACGCGAACGGCCGGGGCCTCGTCTCCCCGTCGGCGCGGGTGGCCGAGTCGGCCTTCATCGAGCCGACCGCGTACGTCGAGGCCGAGGCGCGCGTCGGGATGGAAGCCTACGTCGGCGCCGGCAGCTGGATCGACAGGGGCGCAACCGTCGGCGACCGCACTTTCGTCGGTGCGAACGTCCACATCGGCGCCGGCTGCGTCGTCGGCTCGGGCGTGAAGATCGGCAGCGGAGCGAAGGTCGGCGAGAACGCGATGGTCGGCAACGGCGCGCGCATCGAGCGCGACGCGCAGATCGCGGCCGGCACCGTCGTCGAGCTCAAGGGCGCGGCAGCGGCACGGGCCGCCCTCGCCACGCCACTCCGGCCGCCGCGGCCGCAGCAGCAGCGCGACCTGCGAACCCGACGCGAGCCGCGCCGCGCCGCCTGACGACCGCAACCGCACCACAGTGAGCGTCGCCCTGAGGGGCGGCGCTTTTCTGCGTTCCAGGCCCCCATCCGGCCGACCGAGCGTTGTGCACGGTGTCACTCCGAATGCAGCCGGATTTGGAGGTTCCCACAAACGCGGGGGCAACCGTCCCGAGCAGCCTTTGTAGGCGACGCACCGACGGTTTCCGCTCGCGGGACCGCGGTCGTAGCGTGGCGGCATACCGCGATTTTCTGAAGGAGAGGTCATGGTCGACACTGCCGAACGCGTCCCGAGCGCGACCCCCGCTTCCACCCCCGCTACCGCGACGGCGCCCGCCGTCCCGGAGCCTGCGCCCGTCGGCGTCACCCCACGGGTCGATGTGGAGGCGCTGGGCCGCCAGCTGCTGGGCGACTGGGCCGAGGCGCGGCTGGCCTCCCGCGAGCTCTCGTCCCGCCCCGAGATGCAGAAGCAGGAGGGGCTCTCGGTCGACGACCACCGGAAGCGCGTCTTCGGTCAGCTGAAGCTGCTGGTCGAGAACGGGCAGGTGCACCGCGCCTTCCCGAAGTCGGTCGGCGGTCAGGAGGACAACGGCGGAAACATCGCCGCCTTCGAGGAGCTCGTTGCGGCGGACCCGTCCGTCCAGATCAAGTCGGGCGTGCAGTGGGGCCTGTTCGGTTCGGCCGTGATGCACCTCGGCACCGAGCACCACCATGAGAAGTACCTGCCCGCGATCATGTCGCTCGAGGTGCCCGGGGCGTTCGCGATGACCGAGACCGGTCACGGTTCGGATGTGGCGAGTGTCGGGACCACGGCGACCTACGACCCGGAGACGCAGGAGTTCGTCATCGACACTCCGTTCCGCGGTGCGTGGAAGGACTACCTGGGCAACGCGGCAGTGGATGCGACCGCGGCGGTCGTCTTCGCGCAGCTCATCACCCAGAACGTCAACCACGGCGTGCACGCCTTCTACGTTCCGATCCGGGATGCGAACGGCGACTACCTGCCGGGCATCGGCGGCGAGGACGACGGCCAGAAGGGCGGCCTGAACGGCATCGACAACGGCCGGCTGCACTTCACCGGGGTCCGCATCCCGCGCACCGACCTGCTGAACCGCTACGGCGACGTCGCCGAGGACGGCACGTACAGCTCGCCGATCCAGAGCCCGGGTCGCCGGTTCTTCACCATGCTCGGCACGCTGGTCCAGGGCCGCGTCTCGCTCGACGGCTCCGCTGTCATCGCCTCGAAGATCGCGCTCAAGATCGCGGTCACGTACGCCGACCAGCGCCGCCAGTTCACAGCGGGCAGCGACACCGACGAGGAGGTGGTGCTCGACTACCAGCGCCACCAGCGCCGGCTGCTCCCGCGCCTGGCCACGACGTACGCGGCGAGCTTCGCGCACGAGGTGTTCCTGCGGAAGTTCGACGACGTCTTCAGCGGCGCGCACGACACCGACAACGACCGCCAGGACCTGGAGACCATCGCGGCGGCGCTCAAGCCGCTCAGCACCTGGCACGCGTTGGACACGTTGCAGGAGGCGCGAGAGGCGTGCGGCGGCGCCGGCTTCCTCACCGAGAACCGGCTCACCTCGCTGCGTCAGGACCTCGACATCTGGGTCACCTTCGAGGGCGACAACAACGTCCTGCTGCAGCTGGTCGCCAAGCGTCTGCTGACCGATTACAGCCGCAAGTTCGCCAAGGCGGACGCTGGCGCGCTCGCCCGCTACGTCGTCACCCAGGCGGCAGGCAAGGCGTACCACGGCTCCGGCCTGCGGAGTGTCGCCCAGACGGTCCGCGACTTCGGCTCGACCGCCCGTTCGGTGAACTGGCTGCAGGAGCCGACGACGCAGCGCGAGCTGCTGACCGCCCGCGTCGAGACGATGATCGCGCAGATCGCCGGCAGGCTGCGTCCCGCCTCCAAGCTGGGCAAGAAGGCCGCGGCCGACCTGTTCAACTCGCAGCAGAACGCCCTCATCGAGGCGGCTCGCGCCCACGCCGAGCTGCTGCAGTGGGAGGCGTTCACGGACGCGCTGGAGCAGGCTCCCGACGAGGGGACGAAGCAGGTGCTCACCTGGCTCCGCGACCTGTTCGGTTTCGGCCTGATCGAGAAGCACCTGGCGTGGTACCTGATGAACGGCCGGCTCTCGCCTCAGCGTGCGCAGGCCGTGGCGGCGTACATCGACCGGCTGCTCACGCGCATCCGGCCGCATGCCGTCGACCTGGTGGATGCGTTCGGCTACGGTCCCGAGCTGGTGCGGGCGAAGATCGCGTCCGGCGAGGAGGCCGAGCGTCAGGCGGAGGCGCGCACGTACTACGCCGAGCGTCGAGCCGCCGGCACCCTCCCACCCCAGGAGAAGTCCCACAAGCGCTGACCCGCGCGCGCGATTTGCCCCAAGTGTCGCCTTTGGCTCGGGTGAGTTCGTGCGGTGAGTGCAACACCTTTCGTTTTCGGTGAGGGGTTGGGATGGGGTCGCATTCGTCGTTGGAGGTTCGGGTTCGAGCGTTGGGGCTGCTGGTGGGTGGCGCTTCGGCGGTTGGTGCGGGAGCTCAGTTGGGGGT